>JBFYOJ010000137.1:0-11021 GCA_041303885.1 Acidimicrobiia bacterium
GCAGTGCAGAGGGCGAACAGCGGTCACCAGGGCATGCCCATGGGCATGGCCGACATTGCGGTCACCTTGTGGGGCCGGTTCCTCAAGGTGGATCCGGATCACCCAGAGTGGCCGGACCGCGATCGCTTCGTGCTCTCCAATGGCCATGGCTCCATGCTTCTCTACTCCCTGCTCCATCTCGCCGGCTTCCCGTTGAGCCTCGACGACTTGCGCGATTTCCGCCAGTGGGAGAGCCACACCGCCGGGCACCCGGAGATGGATCAGAAGATCGGGATCGAGATGACCACCGGGCCACTCGGACAGGGTTTCGCGACCGGAGTCGGCATGGCGATCGCCGAGGCACATCTCAGGGCCCGCCTCGGCGAGGATCTGGTCGATCATCGCACTTTCGGCTTCGTCTCCGACGGCGACCTCATGGAAGGCGTGAGCGCCGAGGCCGGTTCACTGGCCGGGCGATTCGGCCTTGGCCGGCTCATCTACCTCTATGACGACAACGACATCTCGATAGACGGCACCACCGACATCACGTTCACGGAGGACGTGGCCAAACGCTTCGACGCCCAGGGATGGCACACCCAACAGATCAACGGTCACGACCGCGAAGCGATCGCCGAGGCAATCGAGGCGGCAATCGGTCTCGAGGACCGCCCATCTCTGATCATCTGCCACACACACATCGCCCACGGTGCTCCCAACGCGCAGGACACTGCCGCCTCCCACGGGTCCCCCCTCGGGGAGGACGAGATCGAGTTGACCAAGAAACTGATGGACTACCCGATCGACCCAACGTTCTTCGTGGAGCCCGAGGTCTACGACTTCTTCGAATCAGCGATGGCCTGGGGAAGGGAGGAACGCTCACGATGGGAGAAGCGGCTGGATGCCTCGGGCACTACCCGCAGCCTGTGGGACGGACTTCACTCATCTTCCCCGGTGCGACTCGAGGGGCCGGAATTCGAGATCGGCAGCAAGACCGCGACGAGGTCGGCTTCCGGAAAACTGTTCGCCGAGATCTCCGACAAGGTCCCCGGGTTCATTGGAGGCTCGGCCGACCTGGTCGCCTCCACCAAGACGGCCATCGACGGCGCACGGCGTTTCTCGCCGGCGGACCCGGCCGCGCGTGACATTCCGTTTGGGGTCAGAGAGCACGTCATGGGATGCGTCGTGAATGGCATGGCGGTTCATGGCGGGCTCCGCCCGTATGGAGCCACCTTCTTCGTGTTCAGCGACTACATGCGGCCCGCAGTGCGGCTGTCCGCACTGATGAAGGCACCGTCGATCTGGGTGTGGACCCATGACTCGGTGTTTCTCGGTGAGGATGGGCCTACCCACCAACCGGTCGAGCATCTCGCTTCGCTGCGGGCAATGCCCGATCTGTGGCTGCTCCGCCCTGCCGACGCCAACGAGACCGTGGCGGCATGGGAGATCGCCCTCAACCGGACCGACGGGCCGGTAGCTCTCGTGCTCACCAGGCAGGATGTGCCGACTCTCGAGCCGAACCGCGAGGGGGTGGCCAGGGGTGGATATGTCGCGCGTGAAGGCGGTGACGTCACCCTCATCGGCACCGGGTCAGAAGTCCATGTTGCGCTGGAGGCAGCCGAGCTGCTGGCCGGTGATGGCATCTCGGCCAGGGTGGTGAGCCTCCCCTGCTGGGAGTTGTTCCTGGCCCAGCCGGATGATTACCGATCCGAGACCTTGGGCACCGCACCACGCGTGGCGATCGAAGCCGCCGCGTCCTTCGGTTGGGAGCGAATCGTGGGGGCGGACGGGTTGACGATCGGGATCGATCGTTTCGGTGCCTCGGCCCCCGACACCGTGATCGCCGAGAAGCTCGGTTTCACTGGCTCAGCTGTCGCATCCAGAGTGCGCGGCTTTCTCGCCGGGTGACATGAGCCGGAACGCGGAGGTCGTCGTCGTCGGCGCCGGGATCGCCGGGGTCTCCATCGCATATCACCTGACCGTCGCGCACGGGATGGAGAAGGTGACGCTGGTCGATCCCCGCCCGCCTCTGAGTCTCACCTCGGACAAGTCGACCGAGTGCTACCGCAACTGGTGGCCAAACAGGCCGATGGTTGGGCTCATGAACCGATCCATCGACCTGCTCGAGAAGATGGCGGGAGAATCGGGCAACGTTTTCGGCCTCAATCGCCGTGGCTATCTCTTCGTGACCGGTGAAACCGAGCGATTCCACCGCATGGTTGAGGACGCACATCACACCTCGACCCTGGGCGCAGGCCCGGTTCGCTTCCATCCCGGGCCCATCCCCTACCGGGACTCGCCATCGGAGGGCTTCCATGGGGCTCCCGAGGGGGCCGACATCCTGGTCGGGCCGGACACCGTTCGCGATCACTTTCCCTTCGTGGCCGATCAGGTCGTCGGAGGCATCCACGTGCGGCGGGCAGGGTGGTTCAGTGCCCAACAGCTGGGCGCATGGATGCTCGATCAGGCCCGCGACTCCGGTCTCGAGTTGCTCCGGGAGGAGTTGACCGGCATCGATGTCCGTGACGGGGCCGTGCAGAGCGTGCAGCTCTCCGGCGGTGAGGAGATGCGCACGGGAGTCGTCGTCGATGCCGCCGGGCCGATGGCCTCCGCTGTCGCCGCCCTCGCCGGTCTCGAGCTCCCCCTGTTCTCGGAGTTGCATCTCAAGGTCGCCTATCGGGAGCATCTTCGGGTCATCCCACGTGATGCCCCAATGTTCATCTGGAGCGACCCTCAGGAGATCGCCTGGAGCGCAGAGGAACGAGAGGTGCTGGCCGATCAGGGACGGGATGACCTCCTTGGGGAGATGCCCGTTTTCTGCCATGGCCGGCCCGAGGGTGGCACCGACTCTCCATACCTCCTCGCCCTCTGGGAGTACCACGGTCGGGTTCAGGAACCGACCTGGCCACTTCCGGAGGATCCGCTCTATCCCGAGGTGGTCCTGCGTGGATTGACCACGATGGCCCCAGGGCTCGCCTCCTATCTGGACCGGTTCCCCGAGTCCACGGTCGATGGCGGTTACTACACCAAGACCGAAGAGAATCGCCCGTTGATCGGCCCCGCCGGGCCCGATGGCTTCCATCTCGCAGCCGGGTACTCCGGCTTTGGGGTCATGGTGGCAGCGGGGGCCGCCGACCTGCTGGCGCGGCATCTGACCGGATCCGAACTGCCCGTGTACGCCGATGCCTTTCTCCTCAGCCGCTACCAGGACCCGGAGTATGTGCGGCGTGGCGCCGGGGCAGCCTCGGGCCAACTCTGATCGCGATCATGGTCGGTCTCGCCGGGACACCGCCCGCTGCGGTCCGCTTGCGAGGATCTTCGACCCCAAGTCACGGAGACCGAAGCGAAGCTGCTGCCCGGCGCAATCAACTGTGCGCGGCGATGAACTCGAGCACTCGGGTCCATGCGTCGGCCGATTCGGACCCGAATTGGTCCTGCTTTCGGTCGAAGAACGAGTGCGGAGCGCCCGGGTAGAGAACGACCTCGTTCTCCACCCCGGCGGCGTCGAGCGCGTTGCGGAATTCCTCGACGACCTCCTCCGGGATCCCGGGGTCGTCACCGGCCATCAGAGCCAGGATCGGGCAGGCGAACTCCCCCACCCGCTCGATCGGGCCCAGTGGGGGCCGCTTCGGGTTGCCGTAGAAGCCGATGGCACCGGCCAGACCGTGGCCCCCGGCAGCCTGATGCCACGAGTTGGAGCCGCCGAAACAGAACCCGACGGTGAAGATGGCGCGATCTGGCTCCTTCTTGCGAAGATAGGCAACGGCCCCTGCAGTGTCCGCGGTCACGCCTTTCAGCGTGGTCCGGGGGACGTGCTCGCCATATGCGAACTCGTCGTTCCGCTTGCCCACGCCGGCGGTGCGCCCAAAGTAGTCGATGGCGATGGCGTCGTAACCGTGCTCCGCGAATCGAAGCGCCAGCTCCTCGTAGAAGTGGTGGAGTCCGCGCACGTCGGGGAGGATGACCACCCCTGGCCCTTTCCCTTTGGCGCTGACGGCAGCGAAGGCAGAAAATCGGTTGCCGTCAACGGAGGCGAGAGTCAGGTCTTCATGACCCGCCACCCCGCCCTCGATCGGATCGACCGGTGGGTTGGAGTCGTCGCTGTAACACATGTGGTCTCCCGTCCTTGACTGACCGCCGCCAAACTACCGGACCATGACACCGGCGAAGCCGGCGCCGGGTATCGGCCGGTATGCCTTTCATGTACCAGACTGACGGACCATGCAGGATGAAGTGCTATCTGACCACGCCGACTACGACCACGGCGGGCCCAAGCATCGTGGTTTCAGGCTCAACGGTGAGATGCACGGGGCATGGGAGTTCTACCGTCGGGACGGCAGTCTCATGCGCAGCGGGGACTTCGACCGGGGCCAACAGGTCGGCATATGGCGGACCTTCGACCGGTACGGGGCCGTCGTCAAGGAAACCGCGTTCCTGTCACCCGGCACCTGACCACCGCCGAAAACGGCATATGCCCGTCGGGTGTCAGGCACCCACCCCACGGACGGGGTAATGCGATCTTCGGCGTCGATCACCACGATCGCACTGAACACCCACGCCGCGATCGGATAATTCCCCGACGGGCCCGGTCTTCCGCCATCTAGGGTCACCAGCCCGTTTCTGGGATATTGCGGACGGATCCTGTCCGCATTGTCTCGTAAATTCTTCGGAAGATCGGAGACCCGCCGTTGTTGTCTCTGAGACACAACTGCCCCCGATTCCCCCCAAAACGAACAGGACTCACCCATGACCAACATGATCGAGGCCCGCGGGCTGGTCAAGCGCTACAAGGAGGTGACGGCTCTCGCCGGGCTCGACCTCGTCGTGCCCGAAGGCATCGTCCTCGGGCTGCTCGGCCCCAACGGCGCCGGCAAGACCACTGCCGTCTCCATTCTCTCCACCCTCCTGGAGCCCGATGAGGGTCAGGCGATGGTGGCCGGCGCCGACGTGATCAAGAACCCCAAGGCGGTGAGACGGCTCATCGGTCTCTCCGGGCAATACGCCGCGGTCGACGAGCATCTCACGGGTTTCGAGAACCTCGACATGATCGGCCGCCTCTATCACATGGGGAAGGGCCCGGCACGTGCCCGTGGCCATGAGCTGCTGGAGATGTTCAATCTCACCGAGGCGGGCGACCGCCCGGTCAAGACATACTCGGGCGGCATGAGACGTCGGCTCGACCTCGCCGGGGCTCTGGTCGCCCAGCCTCCGGTGCTCTTCCTCGACGAGCCCACCTCAGGGCTCGATCCCAGGAGCCGAGTCGACCTCTGGCAGGTCATCCGCGACCTGGTCGCCAAGGGCACGACATTGCTGCTCACCACTCAGTATCTCGAAGAGGCCGACCAGCTCGCCGATGACATCGTGGTCATCGACCACGGGCGTGAGATCGCCCACGGGACAGCCGACGAGCTCAAGATCCAGGTCGGTGGCGAGCGGATCGAAGTCACGGTGACCGAGATCCACCATGTGTCCACGGCCCAGGACGTGCTGTCGAGCTTTGCAGTGGGTGAGATCCAGATCGACGAGAGAAGCCGGGGTTTGACCGCTCCCATAACCGGTGGCGCGTCGGTGCTGACCCAGGCCTTGCGTGATCTCGATGCTCGGGGGGTCGTGGTTCAAGACGTCGGGCTCCGCCGTCCTACGCTCGATGACGTCTTCCTCGCCCTCACCGGTCACCACGCAGAGATCCCCTACGACGGGAATGGGAGCAGTACGCCCCTGGAAACCGACGAGCTCGAGGAGGCGACCCGATGAGCCAGGTCATGACTGCATTGGGTGACGGCGCAGTGGTCGCCAAGCGCAACCTGATCAAGATCAAGAGGGTCCCCGAGATCCTGGTCTTCGTCCTTCTGTCACCGATCATGTTCGTGCTGCTGTTCGCCTTCGTGTTCGGTGGTGCGATCGATGTGCAGGGGGGGTCGTATCGCGAGTTCCTCATCGCCGGCATCCTCGCCCAGACCGTCATCTTCGGCTCCACCTTCACAGGCGTGGGGCTGGCCGACGACATGCAGAAGGGGATCATCGATCGGTTCCGATCGCTGCCCATGTCCAGGTCGGCGGTGCTGGTGGGGCGGACTGGGAGCGACATCGTCTACAACGTGCTCTCGATCACCATCATGTCCCTGACCGGCCTCCTGGTCGGGTGGAGCATCTCGACGTCGGTCGCCGAGGCTGCTCTCGGCTTCGGTCTGCTGCTGTTGTTCGCCTACGCCTTCTCCTGGGTGATGGCCTACGTGGGCCTGCTCGTCCCCAGCGTCGAGGTGATCAACAACGCCTCGTTCATGGTGATCTTCCCGCTGACCTTCGTGGCGAACACGTTCGTGCCGGTCGAGACACTGCCAGGGCCTTTGCAGACATTTGCGGAGTGGAACCCGGTCTCTGCTGTGACCCAGGCGGCACGTGAGCTGTTCGGGAACATCCCACCGGGGACACCGGAGCCGACCGCCTGGCCGCTGCAGAATCCGGTCCTGTACACACTCATCTGGGTGGTGGTCATAATCGCGGTGTTCGCCCCGCTCTCGGTGCGGCAATACAAGAGAGCGGCGCGGCGCTGATCGGCAAGGGGGCCATCGGCGCCTCGGCGGCGCCGACCCAGCCTCGGGAGTGTTGACTCCGGGCGACGTCCCAGTGTCAACCGCCCAAGGAGGCTTGCATGGCCGACACCCCCAAGAACCTCACCTCATCGTTTGAGCGAGTCTCACTCCGGGTCACCCATGCGACGGGGCGACCGTGGGCATTCCTCGTCGCGTTGGGCGTCATCGTCATCTGGGCAGTCACAGGCCCGTTGTTCGGGTTCGGTGACACCTGGCAACTGGTGATAAACACGGGTACGACCATCGTCACCTTTCTCATGGTCTTCCTGATTCAGCAGACCCAGAACAAGGACAGCAAAGCCATGGAGTTGAAGCTGAACGAGTTGGTTGCCGCCACCAAGGGCGCCAGTAATCGCCTGATCGACGTGGAGGAGCTCACCGAGGACGAGCTCGACATCCTTCAGGGCTACTACCGCCAACTGGTGTCTCTCGCCAAGAGGGACGTCAGCCTGACCCAGTCCCACTCTCTCGAGGAAGCGGAGCGTCTACACGACAGTCTGACCAGATGATGACGCATCGACACCCCTGACTGCAGCATCCAACGCCCCTTCAGGAGAACTTGGTCTTGGGCCGCTCCTGGAGAACTTCGTCGAGGTAGATGTCTGACCTCTCGTTGTAGAACGAAACGAGGCCTGCGATCTTCTGGGACTCGGGCAGTGGCATGTCGTATCCCCACATGATGTTCTCATGGGCCCGACCGTCCACCTTCGCGGTCCAGTAACGGGCAGTTCCCTTGTAGGGGCAGGCTGTAGCGAGCTCGGTGGGGGTCAACAGGTCGATTCGGACATCGGTTTTCGGAAGGTAATACCTGGGAGGAAGACCGGTCTCGAAGAGAAATGAACCGCTGGTGGTGTCGGCCACCGTCACCCCATCGAGCTCCACGCGAACTCTCCGACTCGACGGCAGTATGTCGATCCGGGTGTGAGGATCTCGCGCGTGGACATAGACCTCCTCATCCTCCTCGAACCAATGATCCATCGTCTTCCAGACGAACACGAAGTGGTCGACACATTCCGGGATCCTGGAATCGTGATAGGCGTATGCAGCGCCCTCGAGATTCCCGGTCTTCACAAGGTACTGGGTGGCCTCACCCCGGCTCGGAGAGTGGAGGATCTCCCCCGTCGCTGCCAACAGATCCACGCGGACATCGGCCGGAGGAAAGTAGTAAGTCGGGTAGTAGGGGATCTCCCAGACCAGCAGCGGGGAAGTGCTGTCGGCGACCATCTCTCCGCCGAGCATCACACGGACCCGCTTGTGGCACCTCTCGACCCTGACATTTCCCCGCTCGGTCATTTCAGCCCCGGAGCTAGAGGTGACATGCTGCAACCACCAACACCGGGACGGGGCAAGGGATTCCCTCCTATGCGGTGAGGGAGGTCAGCCGGATCGTCCGCGCCATTTCCATCGACTCCCAATACGCCTGGAACCGGTTGTGCAACGCACCCGGTCTCTCGGCATAGATCCTCCGGCCGAGGATCCGGGAGGCTGTCTGAAGATCGGAGCGGCGCTGCTCTGCGAGAGCGCTCAAAAGCGATCTCTCGATCGGGTTGGGGCATATGTCGGGACGATCGGCAACGAGCCGGAGGAGGGCCGTGAGATCATGGTCCTGGCCGAGGAGATCCCCGATCCGGTCGAGCGTGATCGCCATGCCGATCATCACCTCGGGCCACATGGGGGTGAGGATCTCCAACTGGTGCTTGAGGTACTTCACCCGTTTCCGCCAAAGATGGAAACGCTCCGGGCTCGGGGCATTGCAGGCCGTGACCATCTCCCGGCGACCACGATCGTGTGTCGCTCTGAGACCGGGCCCCACGGCGCCAAATTCGTCCCGAATCCCCATCCCGTACGCCGACTTGCCTGCCGGATCGGTTGCCCAGGAGGCATACCTGGCCCGGGCGCGCTCGAGGTTGGCGACCACTCTCGGGATGACATTGGGATCTGCCATCGCCCGCTGTTCAACCAGCTCCCGCCTCCAGGCGAGGTTGGCGCGGATCTCGTCGAAGGTCCCGTCCGCCAGGTACGGGCCATAGATTCCCACCACGTCCTCCATGGCGTGAACATGGACGGCGGCGTCTCGCACCTCGGAGAGAAGCCGGGCGGTGTCGCGCAACCACGAGTTCTCGAACCGGTAGACCTTCTCCCCGACTTCGTAACGGACGAGGCGGAGCAGCGCACGAACCCGCTTCATCGACTTTCGGGCTTCATGAACCGCACCACGAAAGGTCTCCTCGCCGTCGTAGAAGCCTGAGATCGCCTGGTCCAGCTCGTCGACACCGAGACGCTTCAGTCCGGATCCCAAAGGCTCGGCGGGGAGCAGTCGGAATGTGGGAAGAGCAAGAACCATGTGGTCCGCGAGACGGTCCGCGGCCTGGATCGAAGTCACCCGGTCAGCGTAATGTCGGGCTCATTGAGATCCGCGGGTCTTCTCCCATATCGCGTCACCACCGGGCTGGAATTGCTGGTCTGTCATCCCGGTGGCCCCTATTTCGCGCGAAAGGACAACGGCTGGTGGTCGATCGTCAAGGGAATCGTCGAGCCCGACGAGAGTGATCGAGAGGCAGCAGGGCGCGAGTTCCGGGAGGAGACCGGCTGGGAGCCCCCGACGGAGCCATGGATCGAGCTCGGCGAGACGACGCTCAAATCCAGGAAGGTCGTCGTGGCGTTCGGGGTCGAGTCCGACCTCGACCCCGAGACGATGGTCCCCGGGATGTTCACGATGGGGGACAGGCGCTATCCGGAGATCGACCGGGTGGAGTGGATGACGCCCGACCGGGCCTGCGTGAAGCTCAACCCGGCACTGGCGGTGTTCGTCGACCGGTTGCGGTCACATCTATACGGGGTTGGGAACAATCCTCGCTGACCATTGCTTGACCTGAGTGAAGACAGGAGCAAACGAGATGGGCGACATACCCCAGACGGAATCGGAGTGGAGGGAGAAGCTCTCGCCCGATCAGTATCAGGTCCTTCGGCAAGCCGGCACCGAACGTGCCTTCACCGGCAAGTACTGGGACACAAAGACCGAAGGCACCTATCGCTGCGCCGGTTGCGGCGAGGAGTTGTTCTCGAGTGACACCAAGTTCGAGTCAGGGTCGGGTTGGCCGAGCTTCTACGATGCTGTGAAGCCGGAGCGGGTCGCCGAGTCCCAGGATCGATCCTACGGAATGGTGCGCACCGAGGTGACGTGCGCCAACTGTGGGAGTCACCTCGGACATCTCTTCGAAGATGGTCCCAATCCGACCGGGCTGCGGTACTGCATCAACTCCGCTGCGCTCGATCTCGATCCCGCCGCGGAATCTGGCGACTGAGCCTGACTCACACCCCCGGCCAACCCTGACGACAGCGATCGAGCAAATCGACGAAGTCTTCGTCGCGCTCGCCGGGAGGCACGTCGGCGACTTCGATCCGGCCAGAGAGCATCCCGTCGGCCTCGTCGAAACGCACCTCGAACGCGCTCATCATTCGGATGACCGCCCGGTTCCACGGCTCGATCGAGAACCAGAGCACCTCGATGCCGCTAGCGCGAGCCGAGGCGATCAGAGCGTCGAAGAGAGCCCGGCCCAGGCCGATCTTCTGATAACGATCGACGACGGTCACCGCGATCTCGGCTTCACCTCCATCGCTCACGATGTATCTGCCGACTCCGGCCGGCTGGTCATCGATGGTGGCGCCCCAGGCCACATGTGTGACCTGGTCCACATCGGTCAGGTACCGGATCTCAGCATCGCTCAGCTGAGACTTTCCCGACCCGAACCGGGCGAACCTGCTCTGCTCCGACATCTGGCCCAGACCCTCGAGCAGCAGCTCGCGATCCTGGTACATGACCGGGCCCAATTCTGCGATGGTCCCGTCGCGGAGCCGGAAGTCGATCAGTGTGCGCTCGCCGGTCTGATCTGAATCCATCGCAGTCGTTTGCCCGTCTCTCACTGGAGTGCTTGCTACAGCAAGCATAACGCGTGCAACCTCCTTAACCCGGCAGGACCTGGCACGGGCATTAACTTTCGTCTGCGATGGCGAGACAACGAGCGGCTACAGCCACATCACGGTTTGGCTCGGGAAGGCGGGAGTCTCACGACTCGACTCCTTTCTACGAGCGGTTCGCCCCGCCCCTGGTCTCTCCCGACGAGACCGTGTGCCCACCGGTCGCACGCGATGTCATCTTCCACGGGGACGCCCGGGCGATCACCGACGATCAGGTGGCCGATCGCTCCGTAGCGCTCATGGTCACGTCGCCCCCGTACTTCGCCGGTAAGGAGTACGAGACCGATCTCGCAGCCGGCCACGTCCCTTCGAGCTATGTCGAGTACCTGGAGATGCTCCACGACGTGCTTTCCGTTTGCCTGCGAAAGCTGGAGCCGGGAGGGCGAATCGCGGTGAACGTGGCCAACCTGGGTCGGAAGCCGTATCGATCCCTCTCAGCCGACATCATCTCGATCCTCCAAGACGATCTCGGGA
>JBFYOJ010000138.1:0-12400 GCA_041303885.1 Acidimicrobiia bacterium
TCTACTCAATGGTCCTCGAGCACAAGGGAATCAAGGTTCGCCAGGTGGGCGAGGTGGATCTGCTCGACACCGTCAAGGTGGGATCGGTGATGGCACCGGCCCGGCTGGTGTGCAGCCCCCAGGAGTCACTGGACGTTGTCGAGGAACGACTCAACGCTGCCCGATCTCATGGTCTGCCCGTGGTCGAGGGAGATCGACTGGTGGGCGTGCTCACCATGTCGGACATCGTCCGGGCGGGCTCGGCCACGGCAACAGTTGCCGATGCTATGACCGCGCGCCCCGCGACGGTGGTCCCGAGCACACCTGTGTCGACGGCTCTGGAGCGCATGGCAGTGCTCGGCATTGGCCGGCTCCCCGTGGTCGATGAGGACAATCCAGAACTCCTGGTCGGCCTGTTCCGCCGGGAGGACGCGGTGCGCGCCTACCACAAGGGTCTCACCTCCCGCACCGACGCACATCTCCATCGTGACCGTCTGGCTCAGCGCACCGACCCCGGGGCGGGGTACTTCGAGTTCCGGATCCCTCCCGGGTCGGTTGCGGACGGCCGGGCGATACGAGACGTTTCCTGGCCGGAGGGCTGCACCCTGGTGTCGATCAGGCGTGAGCGGGAGGTGCAGGTGCCGACCGGTGATACGGTGCTCGAGCACGGCGACGTAGTCACGGCCTTCGGCACCGCCGCCTCCAAAGGCCGGATGATCGACCGTCTCAATGAGGGCGCGGACGAGCCCACGGCCGAGATCATGCTCGAAGAGATCGAATCCCAGGACCCATCTTTCGGGATCGGGCCAAACCCGTAGAATCATGACGTTCGGAAGAGAGAGGGAACACCGATGGAGGGCGTAGGTCTTGCAATCTTTGCGCTGATCGTTGTTGCGATCATCGCCACTCTCTTGCGCAGGCAACGCAAGAGGGCAGCCAGTGTCGATCTCGAGGACGAGTCGTGGCTTCGAACCACCATCAAGGCCGAGGTGGAGCCGGCCGCGAGAACCGCCCCGGTCCGGGACTTCCATGTCCACGGGAACGAGGCGCGGGTCTCATTCGACGTGCCACTGCCAGAGGAAGAAGACCCGTTCCTCCACGACCTCTTGGTCGACGAGGCGGTGGAGGTGGTGCGAGAGAAGCGCCACGCCCTTCCGATCACGGAGGTGACCGAGATCGTCGTGTTTGCCGGCAGGGGTGACATCAGAGAAGTCGGCCGGACCCGGCTTCCATCGCCCGGTGAGCTGCCGCCCCCCATCGACACCGATGTCTTCAACCTGACTCACATCGCCCGGGACCCGCTGACCTCACAGTTCGAGGTCGATCATGCCGTGAAATACGAGACCGCGGTTCGTGTGCCGGCGGATGAATTGGGGCGGCTGCGCGAGGAGTTGAAAGTGCCCTTGGGGCTCGATCGGGGTTTGAGGGCGCGCGGGGTCGACCCCGACGCAATCAGTGGCCCGGAATTCATCCTCGGCCTTCTCGAGTTGTTCGGATACCGGGTGACCTCCCAGGGCGAGCCGGGTGTGTACATGGCCTCCAAGGGAAACGTCGACACCTTCATCCGGACCGAGACATACCAGGAGGGTCAGCATCCCGAGCTCGACGAGTCCGTGGTCAGGAAGTTCCTCGTCGAGTTCGGCACTTCTGGGGCTGCCCGAGCGCTGCTTATCACCGACAAGTACGGTCCGTTCATGATGTACGACATCGAAGACAAGGACAGGAGAATCCGATTCGTGACCAGGGAGCGGGCCCAGGCGTTCATCGATTCCATGGCGCTCGGTTGAGCAGAGCCGTACCAACTCTCCGGTCCGGGTAGCATCGCCGGAGAAGGAGGACCCATTTGTTCGGTGGATTGAGAGCACAAGAGCTACTGATCGTCCTGCTCATCGTTCTCCTCGTGTTTGGAGCGAGGAAGCTGCCGGATCTCGCCCGTTCGCTTGGCGCTTCTGCGAAGGAGTTCCGCAAGGGGATCGCCGAGGGGTCCGAGACGGATTCAGAGTCCCCGGCGATGGAGGCGAGCGCCTCAGAGACGCCGGCTGCAGGGACGCAGGCTTCAGACACGCCAAACCCCGATTCCTAGGAACTCGGCGCGCCGCCGCGTCGTTGCTGAGGTAGGTCTCCGATGACGGAGTCCGTCCCACTCACCTGGGAAGAGGTTGCTCGTGTTTATGGACGGAAGATCTACAACTTCGCCTACCGGCTCACCGGCAATGGCGACGACGCCGCCGATCTCGTCCAGGAAGTCCTGCTTCGGGTACGGAAGGGTCTTGCCTCCTATCAGCCCGGGAGCTTCGAGGGCTGGCTTTGGCGGATCACCCGCAACGCCTTTCTCGACGATGTCCGCCGCCGCAACCGACGCCCGACGGCCCCGATCCCCGAAGAGGTCGACCGGTGGGAGCTCGCCAGCGCCCCTTCGGCAGATGTGGAGTACTCCAGGATCTCGCTCGGGGACGACGTGCAAAAGGCGCTCCTCGAGCTGCCGGTCGAGTTCCGGGAGGCGGTCGTTCTTTGCGACATCGTCGGTCTGTCCTATGACGAGATCGCGCGGGCCGTTGCGGTACCGGTGGGGACGGTGCGAAGCAGGATCCACCGTGGCCGCAGACTGCTTCGGGAGTCGTTGACATGACGCATCCCGGCGAGTTGATCAGCGCCTATCTCGACGGGGAGCTGTCCCGTTCCGAGATCGACCAGTTGTTCGGCCACCTTGCCGGGTGCGGCCGTTGTGCCGTCGAGATGCAGGAGCTGCAAGCCGTTCGTTCGGCGGTGCGCTCGCTGCCCCTTCTCGAACTGCCGCTCGGGCTCGTCCCGGAGGCCGACGCCGAGGTGGTGCCTTTACATCGCAACCGCGGCTTTCTGGTTGGTGCGGCGGCAGCAATCGTCGCCGTCGTGATCGCAGTGGCGGCGATGGTCACGCCGTCCACGGCAGCCATATCCGTGGAGGAGCTGAACAGCCGGTATGGCGCCCGCGCCTCGCTCGATCCGGCGTTTGGGCCGGCCAAGGTGATCTTGCCGCAGTTGATGGACACCCTCGAATGAGACTGAGGATCGGAGCCATTGCTGCCGCCTTGATCGTGATCCCGGCCTCGGCCGTCTCTGCCGCCGACCTCGACCAGTTGCTCGACGAGAGCCGGGAGGCGTCCTACACGGCAGAACAGGTCATTACCTGCTCGACACCCGACGGTGTCCGTAGCGGGGTGGTGGAGATCGAGCAGTCGGGCGGCTCCCTCCACTTGTCGGGTGAGGTGGAGGTCGTCTCGGGGAATGGGGGATGGGAGTCGGTGCAAGGTGACTCGGTGGTGACGAGTGCGTCGGTCAAGGCTGCGGAGACTCATATCGATCCCGTGTATACCGTCGATGATGGGTCGGCTCACCCTTTCCTGGACCGGAAGGCCGGTCTGTATCGGCTCTATGTGGGCGACGTGCTCAGGGGCGAACTGATCGTCGATGGTGGAACTGGAGCGATGCTGAGCGTGGTGACCTATAACGAGGATGGCACGGTGTACTGCGAGCGGCGCTTCATCGAGTTCGATCCGACCCCTCCAGTGCCTTCGCAGTCGAGCCTTTCTGGCACCGGCGCTATCGAGCCGACCGACTCGGTGTCGACTCTTCCGGAGAATCTTGGTGACTTTCAGCGTCTCGACATCTACCAGGATGACGAAGGACTCGTCTTTGCCTACTACTCCGACGGCTTCTTCTCGTTCGCGGTGTTCGAGACTCCGGTGGTGGTCACCCTCGAGGGTGCTACCACGGTGACCTTCGACAGAGGAGCCTATGTCCGGTCGTTCACCCCCGGCCAGGCCATCTATGTCTGGCAGACGGGAGCTGGCGGCATGGCGATGATTGGCGACCTCCCACCGGACATGCACGAGGCCGTCCTCGCCGCCCTGCCCGCACCGTCCGAGCCCGGGCTGCTCCAGCGCCTATGGCGCAGCCTTTTCGGCTGAGATCGGCAATCGAGGTCAGGTCCAGCCGTCGAGAAGCACCCGGGCCGCCCACGCCGTTGGGTCACGGAGTTCGGCCGCGGTCGGCATCCGGGTGGGGTCGGACCAAAGCGTCTCCAGGGCATCGTCTCCGTATCGCCGCTCGACCTCCTGATTGAAGGCGTCTCCCAGTTGGGTCGCCTCCACCGGGACCGGGCCGATCCCCATCGGGGACGCGGTTCCGGGCTGGTCCCTCGCCTCGTCACGACGGGCCGAGATCGCATCGAAGTTTGGCGAGAGATCGGAGATGGCGCGTCTTGCCAGCAGACGTGCACATCCGGTGATGGCTCCGAGGAAGGCCTCGAGCTCGAGACGATGCGGCTCTGCCTCCTCACCTCCGACCAGGCCTTCGAGGCCACCCGCGTCCTGGATGGATTGCTCGATGGCAACGGGGTCGGTCCCACCGGCCATCAAGCCGCTGAGCATGGTGGGGTCGATCCTCACCGCGTCGGCGTAGGTGGAGGCCAGTTGATGCAGATGATCGTGGATCCAGGGGAGCTGGGATACGGCGCGGAACGCAACTTCATTGGCGGCCACCCACAGGCGCACCTCCTTGTCGTCGAGGGCAGAAGACCCGATCGTGGCCCCGATGTTCGGAACGATGATGGTCAGCGGGCCCGGATGCTCCTGGGGGAGCCCGGCATCGAATGCGGCCACCACCCAGGTGGACAGCGATCCGACCAGAGAGCCCACTTGCAGCCCGATGATGGCCGGGGAAAGCTGTGCCATGAGCGGAGCCGCCGGCCCATCGGCCGCGACCGACGAGGCGAAGGGCTCGACCAGCGATCCAAAGGACTCGAGGTTGCGCTCCATCCACCCACGGGCGTCGACCGGTATGACGTCGGGGGCGGGAAACACCCGGAAAGGTGCGATCTCCTCGACCCGGTACTCGGCCAGACGGGCCAGCTCACGGAACTCCTCGGCGGCCCACGGCTCGATGGGCTCGGGTTCCCCGGCAAGGTGGCGCCCCACCTCCGCAGCCAGCTTCCAGTTGATTGGGCCGGGTTGGTCGAAGAGCTCGAAGAGCTTGGAGAAAAGGTCGTCGCTCATGACTCGTAGATCCCCATTGTGACCACCAGGTCGAGGTCTGAGTCCGACCTGGCGACCGAGACGGTTACTTCCTCCCCCGATCTCTTGGTTCGCATCTCGGTGAGAAGTTCCTCCATGGTGGTGATCTCCACGCCGTCGAGCGCAGTGATGACGTCGTTGACCTGGCCACCGGCCATCTCGTAGGCGGAGGCAGAGTCGACGTTGGTGACCAGCACTCCAACTGGGTAGCTGGCCCCGTTCTGCTCCGCGGTTGCCGTTTGTCCCTCTATTCCCAGCATTGCGTGGCTGACTTCCCCGCTCTGGATGAGGTCGTTGGCGACATCGATCGCCATGTCGACCGGGATGGCGAAGCCGAGACCTTCCGCTCCCACGTCGGAGACGGCGATGGCTGTCGTGATCCCGATGATGCGGGCCGAACCGTCGAGGAGTGCGCCACCGGACGAGCCACGAGTGATCGGGGCATCGGTCTGGATCAAACCGTAGAGCGCCGTTCCGTTCTCGACGGTGAGGGACCGGTTCAAAGCGCTCACGATGCCCGAGGTGACCGATGGCCCGCCTTCCAGGGCGAGAGGGTTGCCCACCGCGATGGCCCGCTCACCGATCCTCAATTGCCCGGATGCTCCTATGTCGATCGGGGTCAGGTCCTGGCGGGCGATGCGAATCACGGCGATGTCGGTGAGCGGATCCGTTCCGACGAGGTCGGCAGGCCACATCCCGCCGTCGGCGAAAACCACGGTGATGCTCGAGGCCTCCTCGACTACATGATGGTTGGTGATCAGGTATCCGTCGGTGCTGTAGACGACTCCGCTCCCGCCGCCTTCGCCGAGGGCTCCATCGACCTGGACCGCCACAATGGAGGGGATAGCCCGCGCCGCGACCTCGGTGACGCTGCCGGCCTCCGCCACCACCGCCGGTGCGCTGGTCGGCGGGGGGACGGTCAGTGTGGGCGGCGGGGGGTTGGTCGTGGTGGTTGTCGTGGGCTCCTCGAAGACACCGGTGAATCCGAGGACGGCGAGGGTTACTCCGGTGCCGAGCAGGACTCCACCCAGGATGCCCAACACGATCGTCCACGCGTCAACTCGGGCCTTCTGGGGAGGGGGCGTGACGGCGGGTTTGTCCTCGAAGCCGATCGGGTCTTCGTCAGGCACGTCTGCCACTTGCGGCCCGCCGGGGCCGGTGTCCGTCATAGGCTCTGGATTCTATGGACGGATCCCGGCAAGTCATCCGGGTGTTGGTCGGAGACGATCCGATCGACGCCTCTGCGTTGCTTCACGAGGTGGGCCGACCCGACTCCGGAGCGACGGTGCTCTTCCTCGGGACTGTTCGGGACCGCTCGCCAGGCAAAGAGGGTGTGACCCATCTCGACTACGAGGTGTATCAGGAGCAGGTGGAGCCAAAAATCCGGGAGATCGTCGAAGAGGCGGTCGAACATTGGCCGATCCTCAACGTTTTCATCGAGCACCGGTCGGGCCGAGTCGAGCTGGGCGAGGCCTCGGTGGCCATCGCGGTGTCCGCTGCCCACAGGGGGGATGCCTTCGACGCAGCCGAGTACCTGATCGATCAGTTGAAGCTCAGGGCGCCCATCTGGAAGAAGGAGCACTGGCCGGGCGGGTCCGAATGGAGTCAGGGCTCCTGACTTCTGCCGGCCGACCAGCGTCGGTCCGCCCTCTGTCACCTTGGGGGCGAGGTGTGCCGAAGGGCAGATCGGCCGGGATCAATTTGACCGATCAGGCAAAGTTGCCCGTCACCGGGAAGCGTCAGCGGATATTGTCCAGCGCGCCTGCGAGGAGGAGCTGAATGACGACCGTCTTGGAGCGACACAACGCCCCCACGGCTGATGTCGGGTTCATGACCCCGCCCGCCTACGTCCGTGCCTGGGCCGAGCGCAACCCCGATGGAGTGGCCATGCGGGAGAAGGACTTCGGGATCTGGCAGGAGATCACCTGGTCTCAGTACTGGCAGTCGGTGCTCGACGCGGCCCATGGCCTTCTTGCTCTGGGTGTAGCCGAGGGCGACCGCGTCTCGATCCACTCCGAGGATCGTCCGGAATGGGTGATCCTCGACATGGCCACCGTTGCCATCCGAGCCATCACCGTCGGTCTCTATCCGACCAATCCGTCGGCGGAGGTCCGTTACCTCCTCTCGGACTCGGGCTCGACTGTCCATCTCGCCGAAGATCAAGAGCAGGCCGAGAAAGTCATGGAAGTGATCGGCCAGCTTCCCGATCTCCGGAAGATCATCCACATCGAGCCTCGTGGCTTCCGAAAGTGGCGTGACGACGAGCGGTTCGTCTTCTGGGACGACTTCATCGAGCTCGGTCGTCGGCATCGAGAGGCCAACCCTGGAATGGTCGAGCAGATCATGGCCGAGGCCACCGGGGACGATGTCATCACCCTCGTCTACACCTCCGGCACCACCGGGGCGCCGAAGGGCGCCATGCTCACCAACGCCAACTTCGCCTTCAACGCCGAAGTCCTGATCGGGGCCGCGGGTCGGACTCCGGACGGCAAGTCGATCGGACCGGACGACCTCATCCTCACCTATCTGCCACTGTGCCATGTTGCAGAGCGGATCTTCTCCACTTGGTCTTCGGTCTCTCACGGCCCGTCGTTGAACTTCGCCGAGTCGATCGAGACCGTCCAGCAGAACCTGAGAGAGATCCAGCCCACCATCTTCTTCGCGGTGCCCCGCATCTGGGAGCGCATCCATGCCTCGATCGCGATCAAAGGTAAGGATGGGACCCGGTTCAAGAGACTCTGGTTCGGCTTCGGGATGAAGCTCGCCTCGATCATCGGGGAGCAGCGAGTCGCCAACGACGGCGACCACACCCTTCTCAGCCGTGTGCTCTACATCATCGGCTACCCGATCGTGTTCAGGGCGCTCAAGGAGCGGATCGGCTTCCGACGGGTCAGGTACGCGGCCAGTGGAGCCGCCCCGATCGCACCGGAGGTGATCCGCGACTTTCTCGGTCTCGGTGTCCCATTGTTCGAGCTGTATGGGATGACCGAGAACTCGGCCGTTGCCACCTGCAACTTCCCCGGCGCCAACAAGGTGGGGACGGTCGGGATCCCCTATCCGGAGACCGAGCTGCGCATCGATGAGGACACCGGTGAGATCCAGACCAGAAACCCCGGCACGTTCAAGGGCTATTGGAAAAAGCCGGAGAAGACCGCCGAGGCCTTCACCGAAGACGGCTGGCTCAAGACGGGTGATGTGGGCGAGTGGGTGGATGGCACCCACCTCAAGGTGGTGGACCGGATCAAGGACATCATCATCACCTCGGGCGGCAAGAACGTCTCACCGTCCGAGATCGAGAATGCCATCAAGACCTCGCCTTACGTCAAGGAGGCGATGGTGATCGGCGATCGGCGTAAGTACCTCACTGCCCTCATCGCCATCGAAGCCGACGTGGTCGGCAACTGGGCGACCAGGCACCAAATCCCATACACCACCTATCGCGACCTGACGGAGAAACCAGAGGTGATCGAGCTGATCCAGGGTGTCGTCAACGAGGTGAATCGGACTCATTCACACGTCGAGGGTGTGCAGAAGTTCCGTCTCATTCCGAAGGAGCTCGACCATGAGGACGGTGAGCTGACCGCCACTCAGAAGTTGAAGCGGAACTCTATGAGCCAGATGTTCGGTGAACTGATCGAAGACATGTATCGGTCGTGACCCCTGGCTTCGTAGTCCTTGCTCAGGAGACCCCGGCCTCCAACGAGTTTGCGCAGATGCTGGTCGACGGGATCAGCTTCGGAGCCATCTACGCCCTTCTGGCGATGGGCTTCGTGATCATCTTCAAGGCGACCTCCGTGCTCAACTTCGCCCATGGCGCACTGACCGGTCTCGGCGCCTTCCTCGTTGCCGCATTTGTCACCGTCCTCGACTTCCCGGGTCGCTATCTGACCTCGCTCCCCGAGTGGGCGCAATGGTCCGCCAATGCAATCACTGCGCTCCTCGTCGCCGCCCTGTTTGGTGCACTGCTGGAACGGGTGTTCCTTCGGCCGATGGTCGGAGAGGCATTGTTCGCTGTGGCCATCGTGACCCTGGGGGTCGACATCGTGGTACGGACGATCACAAATGACTGGATGGGCACCCAGCCCCGTCCCCTGGGTGCCCCGTGGGGCCTGAACACGGTCGACCTGGGGTGGGTCAGGATCTCCTGGTCGGAGATCATCCAGATCGTTGTCACGGTCGTCTTGCTGGGACTGATCGTCCTCTTCTTCCGCACCAGGACCGGTGTGGCGATGCGAGCGACGGCATTCGACCAGGAGACGGCCAGGGCGCAGGGGATCAGAGTGGGAAGGGTCTTCTCGCTGGCCTGGGCCATCGGCGCTTTCCTCGCCGGGGTGGCCGGTCTGTTCTATTCGATCTACCCGAGACGCGCCACAGGGGTCGACCAATCGACGGCCTTCATCGCGTTTCGCGCCTTCCCGGCGGTGATCATCGGTGGGTTGGACTCGCTCCTGGGTGCCGTGGTCGGTGGGTTTGCCGTTGGTCTCGCCGAGGCAGCGGCCAATGCGTATCTCAAGTTCGAGGTCCTCGGCAGTGGCTTCCCCGGAATCGTGGGGTATCTGATGATGATGGTCGTCCTCTTGATCCGGCCGTACGGCCTGTTCGGGACACCGGAGATAAGAAGGGTATGAGCCTCTCTTCGCAGTCGGTAGGAGGCGGCACTTGAGAGGCCGTCCCTTGCTTTACACCAGCTATGAGGCCGATCAGGCCCTGCTCAACACGACCACGAAGCGGGTGATGCTCGGGCTCTTCTTCCTGGTCCTCATATCGATCCCGTTCCAGGTCGTCCCGGGTCTGAAGTTCCTCGGCCAGGAGGATTGGCTCAGGCTGCTGACCACGGCGGCGATCTTCGTCATCGGGGCGCTCGGTCTGAACATCCTCACCGGTCTCGCCGGTCAGGTCTCCCTCGGCCACTCGTTCTTCATGGCGATCGGCGCCTATGTCGCGGTCTGGCTCGGTGGGCCGGAGGGTGGCCCGCTCATCGGGCTCGGTCTACCGATCTGGATCTGGCTCCCTGCCGCCGGGATCATCGCGGCATTGGTGGGCGTCGCGGTAGGGCCGACGGCGGTCCGGGTTCGGGGCCTGTATCTGGCCATCGTCACCCTCGGTCTGGTGTTCATCGGCGAGTACATCTGGCGCAACTGGGATTCCCTGACCGGCGGCGCACAGGTGGGTCGTGACTTCCCTCCTCTTCAGGTCCGTCTGTGGAAGGAGGAGCCCCCTCTTCTCGATTTCACCACGCCGAGCACCTGGTTTGGGGTCGAGTTCTCCGGCGCGGCCAAGGCCTTCTTCCTCATGACGGTTTTCGCCGCCGTGTCGGCACTGCTGGCCAAGAACCTGCAGAGGACCAGAGTGGGACGGGCGTTCATGTCGATCCGCGACCGGGACATCGCCGCCGAGATCATGGGGGTCAACGAGTTCGCCTACAAGCTGCTCGCCTTCGGCATCTCCTCGTTCTATGCCGGCATCGCCGGCGCACTTCTCGCATCCTTTGTGACCAGAGTGATCCCCGAGCGATGGGACCTGTTCCTCTCCGTCCAGTTCATTGCCATCATCTTCATCGGAGGAGCAGGAACGGTCACCGGTACCTTTCTCGGTACCGCCTTTGTCATCCTCCTACCCCGTATCGTGCAGAACTTCACCCTCTGGCTGCAGGCGGTCGCCACCGAGGGAGAGGGCATTCTCGCCGCCATCGCCGATGTCTTCGTCGCGACCACGCCCAACGACTTCGGCCTGGTCAACACCTTCGCCGGGGTGGGCCCCGGATTATCGGTGGCCCAGCTCAACCTGGTCCTATACGGTTTGCTCATCATCGGTTTTCTCATATTCGAGCCGTTCGGCTTGTACGGGATCTGGCTTCGCATCCGCAACTACTGGAAGGGTTGGCCGTTCACCTACTGAGCGGTCACTGAAAGGGCTCTCGGGCCCACAACAAGAGGAGGAAGGGAACGAATGAGGAGAAAGTCAAAGTGGCTGGCGATCCTGCTGGTGCTGGGTCTGGTCCTCGCCGCCTGTGGCGACGGTGAAGGTGGCGAAACCACCACCACCGCCGCCGGCGAGGAAGAGACCACCACGACGGCTGCACCGAGCGAGGAGACCACCACCACCACTGCCACCGGCGCGGAGATAGCCACCGATGTCGGTGTCGACCTCGAGGCGGGGACGATCACGGTCGGGTTGCTCTCCGATCTGAGCGGCCCGTTTGCACCGCTCGTCACGGTCATCAACACCGGTCATGACATCTACTGGCAGTCCGTCAACGCAGACGGCGGGGTCAACGGCCTTCAGGTGGAACTGGAGGTACGTGACACGGCCTATGTCGTCGATACGCACGTGCAGTTGTATGAGGAATTGAAGAGCCAAGTCGTGGCCTTCGGCCACTCCACCGGCTCACCTCAGACGGTGGCGATCAACCCGAGCCTGCAGGCCGACGGTATCCTGGCCATCCCGCTCACCTGGTACTCGGGCTGGTCCGACCCGGCGATAAACGCCAACCTGGTGCCACACGGCGTGCCCTACTGCATTGAGTCGATGAACATGATCGAGTACCTGACCCTTCAGGCGCCGGATGCAACCACCATCGCCATCGCATCCAGCCCTGGCGATTACGGCGAGGACTCCAACGCCGGTGCGGTGCTTGCGGCAGAAGCCCTCGGGCTCGAGGTCGTATACGACGGTACCGGCCGCATCAACGCCGCCGACGAGGCGACGCTGGCCGAGGTGGCCTCGGGGATCGCAGGATCGGGCGCCGAACTGGTGTGGGTGACCACCTCTCCCACTCCGTTTGGCTCCATCTACGGTCAGGCACTGGCCACGGGGTTCGAGGCGCTCTGGTCCGGCGCGGGCCCGACCTGGAACCCGGCGCTGGTAGGACCGGACTCGCCGATCAAGGACGCGCTGGCGCGTGACTTCTACATCTCGCAGTACTACGCCCCGTGGGCTGCGGAATCGGAAGGCAATGCAATGGTGCGCGACCTGGTGGCCGAGTTCGCTCCCGATGCCCCGCCGCTCGACTACTACGCCGAGGGTGTCATCGAGGCGTCCATACTGCATCAGGCACTCCTGGCGGCCTACGAGGCCGGGGACATGACCCAGGCCGGCGTGCTGGCTGCCGCCAAGAGCCTGGAGTCGGTGACCTTCAACGGGCTGGCCCCGGACGAGACCTATGTCGGCGAGCCGAACGACCGGGTGCAGAGGGCGCAGTTCATCTCGCGTCCCGACCCGGCAGGTCTTGCCGGTGGTGCCTCGACCGGCGCCACGTTGATCGAGTCGAACTACACCTCGCCCATTGCCGAGGCGTTCGAATTCACCGAGGCCTGCTTCAAGCTGGGCTGATCGAGTGACTGTGGTGGGGGGGGGCGGGCCCCCCCCCC
>JBFYOJ010000139.1:0-3997 GCA_041303885.1 Acidimicrobiia bacterium
GACCAGTTCCCTCTCCGCGATCTTCGCCCCGAGCTCTTCTCCCCAGCGATGGGCCCGCTCATACTCGCCGGCGAGGACCGGCCCGATCGTGGCGTCGACGAAGAAAGTCTCCGGCCCGACCGGAAGCGAGAAGCCGAGCTTGCGCAGCCGCTTCTGAGCTCCAGCAGCAGCCGATCCGGGGACACGCGGTTTGTTGATCCTGGTGTCGAACGCTGCGGCGGCTGTCGGCTCGGCCGGTGAGCCCAGATGCTCGAGCCATTCGCGCATTCCGATGCCTCCCGACACGAGCGGTCCGACCATCATGTCGGCGGCCGACTTGCGGGTGTTGGCCCGGCTCATCCCGAAGGCATGAGTCGGCCCTCCGACAACGAGCAGATCCACTCCCGTAGCGGGGTATCGGGCCCCTCCCACCTCGGCCAGGTCGACCTCCATGTGGCGGGCGAGGCCCCCGGCGATGGCCTCGGCCATCAACCGGGTGTTGCCAAACATGGACTCATAGGCAACCAGCGCTCTCATCTGGCTCTCCGTGCTTCAGTTCTTCGCGGCGATTCGATTCGGATAGAAACCGACCGTTGTCCAGATCACGCACAGTGCCAGGACCCCCAGGCGGATCCACAAGGCCCAAGACGTCTCCCACACGGCGATGGCGACCATCATCGGCAGGAAGGCGATCCAAATCGCGATCTGAATCAGAGTCGGCTGCTCACCGATCCAGGTCCACAATTCCTCGACCGCCTCCGGGGAGACGATCAGGACGATGGCCAGGGCGATCCACGCCGCGGTGAAGAACGACCAGAGCCCGACGGCCAGCCATCGTGGGGTCCTGGCTCTCGGCGCCTCCTCGTGGTGCGTACTCGCCGGCGGGGGCACGAGCGCGGACGGAACCGGTGCTCCTTGACTCATTTGTTCCCTTTCCTCTGACGAATCTCGCGCCGCCCCCGGGGTAGGACTAGAGGACAACGGCCCGTTTCCGAGGGCGCGAGCTGGCGACCTTCGGCGACTCCGGTCAGATGAGCCGGCCAGTGTGCTCGTGGAGGGGCCGGCCCTCGATGACGCGCCGCGGCCCGAGGCGACCCAGGTCGAGGGCCGGGGGAAGGCCGAGAATCAGCTCGGATAGGTAGCGGCCCACCGCAGGGCACTGCTGGAACCCGTGACCCGAGAACCCCGTGGCCAGGTAGAGACCGCGGATCTCCGGCCACTCGCCGAGGATGGCATTCCCATCCAGCGTGTTCACCGCGTACAGACCGGCCCATGAGGTCTCCACCTGGAGGCTGTCGAAGGCAGGGAGATGCCCGTGGAGCTCGGGCCAGATCAGATCGGTGAACCGTTGCTGTCCGGCGGGGCTGAAGTCGTACCCGATCGGGTCCTCCGGGCGGGACCATGCGATCAACCATGTCTCCTCGCTCTCGGGCAGGGCATAGGCCCCGGACGGGAGGAACACGCTCGGCAGGCCGGCGGTGGGGACCGTGGTGGAGACGACGTAGACGGTCCGCATGACCGGCTGAACCGGCAGGTCGGCACCGAGGGGCCGCGCCAAGTCGGCCGACCACGCTCCCGCGGCATTGACCACAACGCCGGACCGGAGGTCGCCTGAACGAAGCCGAACACCGGTCATGGCCCGGTGTTCTGCCAGAAGAGCAAGCACCTCGTCCTCGATGTACTCGGCCCCGAGCTCGATCGCCTTGCTGCGATAGCCACGGAGCACCGCGCTCGGATCCACCGACCCATCCATTTGGGAGAAAGTGCCACCGGTGATCCCCTCGGAGTGGTACACCTCGAAGCGCCGGGTGATCTCGTCGACGCTCAGCCACTCCACATCGCAACCGAGATCCCGCTGGAGATCGACCCCCGCCGTCGCCGCCAACTCGCAGCTCTCGTCGGCCATGAAGAGATTCCCCTGGTGGCGGGCGGCAACCTCGGGCCGATGCGTCGGTGTGGACATGTCCTCATCGAATGTCGCCAGCACTTCCAGCGCGTGCTGTGAGATACGGATGTTCTCTTCGAGGTTGAACTGGATCCGGACGTTCCCGTCGGAGAGGACCGTGGAGGCGGTGCGATAGCTGCTGTCCCGCTCGACCACGGCGACCGACAGCGAGGGATCTGTGCGGAGCAGGTGATAGGCGGTGGAAGAGCCCATGGCGCCTCCACCGACGATGATCACGTCATGGCTCATCCCATGACTCAGAAGAGGACGGCCATGCAGGTGAGCCCGCCATCGGCAGCCTGGATTTGAGACACATCGATCGGAACCACGCGATGACCCAAGGCCACCACCCTCGCGGCGGTTGCCGGTGCGCTTGCCGTGACCAGGACCGTGCCATCGCGTAACGGCAACGCGCTGAATCGGTGAGGCTCCGAGTCGGACTCGTAGACGATGCGAAAATCGGCGAGCTTCTCCTCGTCGACGGCGCCTCGGGTGACGACCACGGTCTCGGCATCGACAGGGAGAACCGCCGACTTCAAGTGCAGCGTGTCATGGACGTCCACCACGATCACACCAAATCCCTGGTCCGAGGCGACAGCGCGCAGCTGGCCGATCCCGCCGTCGTTGGTTCGGCTCGATCTGCCAACGTACAGAGTGTCACCCGCGGTGAGCACATCCCCTCCATCGATTGTCGCGGGCGCGTTGACGCGCACCAGCGGGAAGCCGGAGAGCGCAGCAGCCACCGGTTCGGTCTCGCCCCTTCGCTCCGGTGCGCCGGGCCGGGTGATCAGCGCCACCGAGCCGACGATCACCGCGGTGTCCTCGACGAACACACAGTCGGGATGGCTCTCATCGGGCGGGACCACCTCGATCGTGTACCCGGCTTCTTCCAGTCGCCGCCGGTACTCGTCGTGCTGTCGGCGAGCCAGCTCCACGTCGATAGCAGGCCTGCCCTCGCGCACCAGGGCACGGTCGAAACACTTCGGGACTTGGCGGATCAGCGCTGTGGCCATCGACGGGTCGAATCGTAAACGGACGGACTTCAGGCACTCTCGACGGCGGTGGCCAGGCCGGCCATGTCGAAGAAGACATGATCAGGCTCGGGTTGCTCGTCGAGACGGACGGTGGCTCCCCAGGCACCGCCCGCGGACAGTCCCTGCCGGTCGATCCAGACCGTGTCCAGACCGGCCGCCTTGGCCGGGGCGTGGTCGTGGTACAGGCTCTGGGCCACGTGAAGGACCGAGCTGGAGCGAATGCCTAGATCGGCCTCGAGATGTGCCAGCAAGTAGTCGAAGTTCGCCGGGTCAGGCTTGTAGGAGCCGATGTCCTCGGCGGTATAGATGGCATCGAAGGTGACACCGAGCCGATCGTTGGAGGCAGCGAAGCTCGCCCGGTCGACGTTGGAGAGGATCACCAGGCGGTACCGACTGCCGAGAGAGGCCAGGGCAGACGCCGAGTCGGGAAAGGCGGGCCAGTGTCGAACCGACTCCCCGAATGTGCTGTCGAGAGACTCCGTGGTCACCAGTCCCAGCCTCGCGGCGAGGCTTGCGTGAACCCGGGCGAGGACCTCAGGATAGCGAAGCGCAGGAGTGGCAGCCTCCTGCTCTGCCTCCAACTCGCCGTACGCGACGAGGACCTCCGATCTGGCGATCCCGCGCTCGTCGGCCTCCAGCAACGGCTGCAGGGCAGTCCAGATGCCTGTCTCCCAGTCGATCAATGTGCCGTAGCAGTCGAAGCTCAGCGCCTCGTATTCGGTCAGGCTTCGGGCCATCCGCAGGATTGAACCACTTCGTGATACTGGCCGGTTCAGACGGACTGGTCGCGCTCCGCCTGGCGGATCGCTTCCCACACTCTCCCCGGAGTCAGCGGGAAGCCAAGCGATGTCACGCCGTGGTCGCGGAGTGCGTCGTGAACCGCGTTCAGGATGGCCGGTGGGACGCCGATGCAACCCGCCTCACCCGCCCCCTTGGCTCCGAGAGGGTTCGATGGAGCCGGGTGGGCCAGCCGCCGTGTCATCAGAGGCACGTGCTGGGTGGATGAAGGGATCAGATAGGTCATCAGGTTCGAGGTAAG
>JBFYOJ010000140.1:0-9195 GCA_041303885.1 Acidimicrobiia bacterium
GGCTCGTAGTTTTTCAGGAGGCTCGATACGCCAGCCGGCATAGTTGTGTGGCGTGGTGGGGATGAAGCCGACCTACGGAACCGTGAGTCGCTACGGCCTGATCGCCTTCGCCTCGTCCCTCGACCAGATCGGGCCATTCACCCGGACGGTGGAGGATTCAGCGCTGGCACTCGAGGCGATCTGGGGCCATGACCCTCGCGACGCGACCTCATTCGCGGGCGCCTATCCCGATCCAGGTGCCTCGCTCGGGGCCGGCGTCGAGGGCCTGAAGGTCGGGGTGGTGAAGGAGCTGTCGGGAGAGGGCTATGAGCCGGCCGTCGAAAGCTCGGTAACGGCGATGGTCGAGAGCCTCGCCAGGGAGGGTGTCGAGGTGATCGAGGTGTCACTGCCAACCTTCGATGTCGCCCTTTCCGCCTACTACCTGATCGCCCCTGCCGAGGCCTCGTCCAACCTGGCTCGGTTCGATGGCATTCGCTACGGGCTGAGGGTTGGTGGTTCGACCACAGAGGAGCTGATGGCCCGGACCCGAGCGGAGGGATTCGGGCCCGAGGTGACCCGCCGGATCCTGCTCGGCACCTATTCGCTCTCCGCCGGGTATTACGACGCCTTCTACGGCCAGGCGCAGCGGGTGCGAGCCGCGATTCAACGGGACTTCGCACGGGCCTATGAGAAGGTGGACGTCCTCGTCTCGCCGACGAGCCCTACCGTGGCCTTCGAGGCGGGGGCACGCACTGCCGATCCCCTCGCTATGTACCTCTCCGATATATGCACGATCCCCTCGAACCTGGCCGGGCATCCGGCGATCTCGGTCCCGATCGCCCTCGATCACGCCGGCCTGCCGATCGGGTTCCAGGTGATGGCTCCCGCCCTCGGTGAAAGGGTCATGTACCGGGTGGCGGCCGAGGTGGAGCGGCTTGCCGGCTTTGTGATCGCTCCTGACCCGGTGGGCACCCACTCATGAGTTGGGAGCCGGTGATCGGGATCGAGGTCCACGTCGAATTGCAGACGACATCCAAGATGTTCTGCGGCTGTGCCGTCGACTTCGGAGGCGAGCCGAACACCAGGGTCTGCCCTACCTGTCTCGGCCTGCCCGGAGCCCTGCCCGTCCCCAATCGGGCCGCCATCGAGTCGATCATGGCGATCGGCCTCGCTCTCAACTGCGAGGTCTCCGAGCGATCGGTGTTCCACCGTAAGAACTACTTCTACGCGGACCTCCCGAAGAACTTCCAGATCTCCCAGTTCGACGTCCCCGTTTGTCACGACGGTCACCTCGATGTCGAAGTGGACGGTGAAACCCGCCGGGTCGGGATCGAAAGGGCCCACATGGAGGAGGACACGGGCAAGTCCACACATCTCGGGTCGGGAGGCCGGATCCATGCGGCAGAGGGGACCCTGCTCGATTTCAACCGGTCCGGGGTGCCGCTGGTCGAGATCGTCTCCCGCCCCGATATCCGCAGCGCCGCCGAGTCCAGGGCTTACGCCCAGGAGCTGCGCGCGATCGTCGCCGAGCTCGGTGTGTCAGATGCCCGGCTGGAAGAGGGCTCGATCCGGTTCGATGCCAATGTGTCGATTCGCCCTCTCGGCGCGGAGGCTCTCGGCACGAAGGTCGAGATCAAGAACATGAATTCCTTCCGGTCGTTGGAGCGAGCGGTCGACTTCGAGATCCGGCGTCAGATCGACCTGGTCGAAGGGGGCGGCACCATCACACAGGAGACACGGCATTGGGACGAGGAAGCCGATGTCACCCACTCGATGCGGACCAAAGAGGGGTCGTCGGACTACCGATACTTCTCCGAGCCCGACCTGGTGCCAATGGTGATGACCCCAGAGTGGGTGAACCGGGTGCGAGAGGGGTTGCCCGAGCTGCCGGCGCGACGCAGGGAGCGTTACCGCGACCAGGGTCTGGATCAGGCCGCCGCCGTCGTACTGTCCAATCTCGATGAGGCGCTCCGCGTCGTCTTCGACGAGGCGGTCCACGCCGGGGCCCCTGCAAAGGCGGCCTCCAACTGGATCAGCGGCGAGGTGGTGGGCTGGTTGCGCCGAACCGAGACCGACCCGCGTGGTGCGAGGATCGACGGGTCGGCGCTTGCCGAGCTGATCGAGATGGTGGAAGAGGGTGTCGTCTCCAGCTCCGCGGCGAAAGAGGTGCTGGACGGGGTCCTTTCGGGGGAGGGACGCCCCCGAGAGATCGCCGCGCAACGAGACCTGATCCAGGTGACCGATACGGGGGCCCTCGAAGGTGCAGTCGCCGATGTCCTCGCCGCCAATCCCGAGGCGGTCGACGAGTACCGAAATGGCGGGGAGAAGGTGCTGGGTTACCTGGTCGGGCAGGTGATGAAAGCCACACACGGCAAGGCCGACCCGCGGGCGGTGAACCAGATGCTTCGGGAACGCCTGGCGCGGTAGTTAGCTTCACGGGTATGCGCCGTCACACCAAGATCATTGCCACACTCGGGCCCGGGGTGGCGAGCGAGGCCGGGATCCGGTCCCTGGTGGAGGCGGGCATGGACGTTGCCCGGCTCAACTTCTCCCACGGGGACCATGACCTGCATCGTGCCCTGTCGGTCTGGGTGCGCGCAGCGGCCAAGGAAACCGGCCGCACCGTGGCCCTGATGCAGGACATCCAGGGCCCCAAGATCAGGGTGGGCCAGCTCGATCACGGCGCAGTGACGCTGGAGCCGGGGAAACAAGTCGTCCTCGTGCCCGACGACGGCAAGGGCGGCGACGGAAGGATCCCGATCGGGTACGAGCCGCTGCTCCAGGACGTCGTCCCCGGCGATCGGGTCCAGCTGGCCGACGGCCTGATCAGGTGCGAGGTCGTGGACACGACCGATGGCGGTCTCGTCGCCGAAGTCCGGGTTGGCGGGGTCCTCACCGACCACAAAGGCGTTGCCTTTCCCGACAGCCGGCTCTCTCTGGAGAGCGTCACCCCAAAGGACGAGGTGGACCTCGTCTTCGGGCGGGAATTGGGCGTCGACTATGTGGCGGCCTCGTTCGTGCGAAGCGGCGATGACGTGCGCAGGGTGGCAGCCCTGGCCGGAGACGTTCCGATCATCGCCAAGATCGAGCTCGCTCAGGCCTACGAGAACCTCGATGACATCATCGAGCCGTCCTTCGGCCTGATGGTCGCCAGGGGTGACCTGGGAGTGCAGTTGCCGCTGGAAAGGATTCCCCTCATTCAGGCCGAGATCCTGAAGAAGACCAACGAGGCCGGGCGGATCTCGATCACCGCCACGGAGATGCTCGAGTCGATGACCAAGAGCCCCCGGCCAACCCGGGCCGAAGTGACCGATGTGGCTACTGCAGTCATGGCCGGCACCGATGCCGTGATGCTTTCCGGGGAGACCGCGGTGGGCGACTACCCGGTGCAAACCGTCACCGCGATGGGCTCGATCTGCGTCGCAGTGGAAGAAGGGACGCTCTCGGCGCGGGGTCATCATCCGATCCCGTTCGTCGGAGATGGCAACACGGTGGCATCGGCCGTGTCGCAGGCGGCCACGGAGATAGCCGGCAACCTCGGTGCAGAGACCATCGTGGCCTTCACCGAATCGGGCAACACGGCACGTCTTCTCTCCAAGTACCGGCCGGAGGCCAGGATCATCGCCTTCACACCGAATGAGGTCACCCTGAACAGGCTTGCGTTGTTCTGGGGGGTGACACCACACCACTTCGAGCGCAAGACATACACCGACGACGAGATCGCGGCCGCTGCGTCGATCCTCGAGTCGGAGGGTGAGTTGGAGAAGGGAGACCGGGTGGTCATGGTGGCCGGCGTCCCACCAAACCAGCGCGCCTCCACCAACCTGGTCAAGGTGCATGTGATCGGCGAGCTTTCCGGTGGTCTGGGGCACTGAGTACGATCCCGCCCCCATGGGTCAGACAGTCGTGATCAACAATGCAGTCGAGATCGGAGATCTGATCCTGATCGATACAGATCGCAGCTTCACCGGTCAAGACGGGGTGGTGCTGACCCGTGACAGCACGGGGGAGGCGGTCCCGGGGAAGCTGGCTGAGCGTCTCTTCGATCTCGACTCGAGCATCGATCATCTCTTCGTGCTGCAGAACACCGTCACCGTCCGTCGCCGGGGTGGTTGGGACGAGGCGAGCAAGAGCGCCGTTCTCACGACGGTCGAGGGGTTCCTCCTCTTCTACTGACCGGTTCTGCAGAGCGGCGACGCCCGCCGCCCGCGGATCAACCCGTTGTGGTGGTGGTCTCCGGGACCGTTGTCGTGGTGGTCTCGGGGACCGTTGTCGTGGTGGTCGACGTCGAGGTGGTCGTGGTGGGACAGGCAACCGCGGTGCCCGGCACCATGCAGGGATGCACCTCGAACACGGCGAATCTCGGCGCGTAGCGGACCACCCACTCCTGCTCGTCCACCAGCTGGTCCGGGTCGCCGCCCCGGAGGATGCGACGGATCACCGTCACGCTCCACCCGCCCGACTCGGTCTGCGTCTGGTCCTGCTCGTCGACACCGAATTCCGGATTGGGCTCGTACCTGGGCTCGGGCGGGTCGGTCAGTGCGTACCGGTCGGAGACTTCATTCTTGACATGGAGCGCCTCGGGGCCACCCTCCTTGTCGGCCCATACCCTGCTCTCGCCGCCCGACTGCTCGCCCTTCAGGGTCCGGCCGTCGTTCGAGCCGAAGATCCGGACGGTGATCGAGGTGTCGGTGTACTGCGTGTCGATGAGGATTGCGTTGTCGGTGTTGTTGCGAAACTTCAGGTCTGGGCTTCGCCAGTTCAGAGTGGCCTCCACACCCTCGGGGTAGCGCGAGAAGTAGTAGGAGTGGGGCTTGTGCTCGACATCTTCGTAGCCACCCCAGAACACGGCGTTGTAGAGGGTGGTGGTGAACTGGCTCACCCCGCCACCGACAGTGTCCTCGAGCTCACCGGCGATGATCGTCCCCGCCGGCAAGTAGCCCTTCTCCAGGGTCCGCTCACCGACGTGGTCGTTGAGGCTGAAGGTTCGGCCGGATCCGATGATGGTCTCGTCGACGGCGTCGGCGATGGTGTGGATGTTGGTCACCCGGTCCTGGCAGCAGTCGTAGTAGGTGGTGAACTGGGACACCAGATGGTCGATGTTCAGGCTCTCGAGGTACTCGGTGGTCACCTCCGGCTCGGCACCCTCCACCAGGGGGAGGAGACCCACCCGTTCGATCGTGTTGCCAGCCTCGGCCAGTCGCACCGCGGCCTCCTCGGCGTCGATCTCGGTTCCGCTCTCGCCAGGGACGATGGAGATGCTGTCGCCGGAGATCTCGAACTCGGCATCCACCGGCTCGGCCTCGAACTCGTCCCGGATCTCGTCGAGGTACCCGTCGATGACCTCGGAGTCGAACGAGTTCACGATCCTGGCAGGGCTTTCCCTCGTGGTCTCCGAGTGGAAGGCCTCGGTCAGTTGAGGGACGGTGAAAACTGCCTCCGTTTCCTCGTGGATCAGGCTGATCGGACCGTCGAGCATGTTCGAGGCCTGGGCGACGGCTGCATCCACGTCGGCGTCGGACAACTCAGGGACGACCGTAGTGGTCGGGATCGTGGTCCGTCCTGGCTCGAGGGCGAGGAGTGTTGCCTCGACCACGGCCGAGGCCGCCGGGCGGTCCACACCGGTGCCGACCTCCGGGTACACCGCCACTGGTTGTCCCTCTTCGAGAGCCACCCCACCCGGGTTGGCCGGTAGGGCGATGACCTCGCTGTCCCAGGTGTCGAAGACAGCATCGATGGCGACATCGTCGATCGATCCCCGGACCGGGATCTGCGCAGTGGCGAAGATGTGGCTGAGCCACCACCCGAACTCGGAGAAGACATTGCCGCCCCGGCCGACCATCAGCGCCTCGTCGACGATCGCCTGCTCATCGATGTCGAGCCCGGCTTCGGGGGGATCCAGGCTGACGAACTTCCCCTCCACGTTGAACACGGCAGGCCGACTCGAGTAAGTGTCCTCCACGGCGACGAGGGCGGTCAGGGCTTGCTCCTCGTTCAGACCGCCGATCTCAGCTCCGGCCACCTCGACCCGGCCCATGACCTCACCGCGTGAGACGAACCGGGTGATTCCGTAGCAGACGAGGAGGAAGACGAAGACGGCGCCCAGTGCCACGGCAAGCGCGCTAAGGGAGATATTGCGTGCGGAAAGATGCTTGTTCATGGGAAGGTCGCCCCAATCGACCCTGTGCCCGGTTGGTCGATGCTAATTGGATCGATGCGTCTATCAGAAGTGACGCTCGGGCCGTGTCTACCCTCGCCTGGTGACGGTCGTCTTCCCTCCGATGGTCGACGGAGACGCGATAAAGGTCTCCGCTACCACTTATGTCACCTACAAGAAGTGCCCGGGACAGGCCGGTGCCCGATTTGAGGGGATCTATGGGCCGGACAGCCGCCCTGCCTTCCTCGGGAGCCTCGCCCACCGCATCTTCAGCCGCCATCTGACCTCAGGGCCCATCTCCTCCGAGGAGTTCACCCAGGCCTGTCGGGAGGAGATCGGCTCATCGACGCTGAACAACAAGCTCGGCGCCCTCGAGATGCGCCCGTCGGCCCTGGCCGCTGCCATCGAGGAGGTCCGGGCGCTGTACGAGCGTTTCACCAGGCTGCCCAATGAGGGGTTCGAGGGCGCGGAGCACTCGATCGAGATGGCGCCGGCAGATGGGGTCGCTCTGGTCGGGACCGTGGACGCCGTCTACAAAGAGGATCTGGGCGGGCACCGCCTCGTCGACTGGAAGACGGGCGAGCTCGGCGAGCCGGAAGACCAGCTTCTGTTCTATGCATTGCTCTGGCTGCTCCAGGCGGACGAGTTGCCGGCGGTCGTCGAGGCCGTCTCGGTGAAGACCGGGGAGCGCTACAGCGCGGTCCCATCGACTGCGGACATGCAGCGGGTGGCCAATGAGCTGGGAGACCTGGTCAACACGATCCGCAACTCGTGGTCCACCGGGCAAGAGCTGGAGCGGGTTGGCGGGCCATGGTGCCACTTCTGCCCGATTCTCTCCGACTGTGACGAAGGAAAATCTGCGGAGGCGTTGCTCGACTGAGCAACGCCTCCGCGTCTGATCCGGTCAGCAGCAGCTGGTGCCACCACCACAGCAGCCGCCGGTCTCGTCTTCGGGAAGAATCATCAGGTCTCCTTTCAGATCGATGATCTTCGATGTATTGATTATGATCGATACATCGATTAGTGTCAATGTATCTTGGAATGCTGCACTCCCGTCTTCGCCGGTGTGATGGCAGCCGATGATGCGGCAAAGACCGCGGAGCTGATTGCCGCCCTCGCCGATCCGGTCCGGCTGAGGATCGTCTCCATGCTCGCCGCGTCAAGTGCAGGTGCCGCCTGTGGGTGTGAGCTGGAAGAGCCGCTCGGTCTGGCCCAACCGACGGTGTCGCATCACCTGAGAGTCCTCCGGGAGGCCGGGTTGGTGGTCGGCGAGAGACGCGGGAAGTGGGTTCACTACCGCCTGGTCCCGGAGCGCATGGCCGAGATAAGGGACGCGTTGACCCCGGGTCTGCCTCAGCCCGTGTGAGCTCAGGTCGCCAGGAGCTCGAGCAGCTTGATGACCGTGTTCCAGTTGCGAGCCGTCCCGACCACGCCCAACCTCCGCTCGAAGTAATCGAGTGAGAGCTTGGATCGACCTGATCCGCCGGGATAGTGGATGTAGATCTCTCGCCCGGATACGACGAATCGATCGGGTGGAGAGCGATCGGGGTCGAGACCGGCCAGACGGCTCGAGTCCGGATCGGTCTCGAGGAACACCGTGTGAAGCGTTGTCGGGGACACCCCCGGCTCCAGGAACGGGTTACGCCCAACCACGTCGGCCACTTCCTCCCGGGTTCGGGTCACTGCACTGACATGGAGCCCGAACCGGTCCTCGATGACCTGTTCCACCGCCCCGGCCAGCGGGATCGACAGATCCGAAGGCTCCCTGACCAGGAGATTGCCACTCTGGAGATGTGTCCTGACGTCGGCCAGACCTGCATCGGACAGGGCCGCTCTCAGTTCTGCCATCGGCTACCGGGCCCGTCCGCCCACGTTGACCCCGCGGAGCAAGATCACCAACGGGCTCATCGCTCGGCGGACCCGGAGCCGTCGCCCCGGGCACGGGGGCTGCGCGGCGCCCGGACACCTCTGAGCTCCCAATCCCCTCCGAGCGCGGTCGAGACGACCTCCTCCGAATCGCTGGGTTGGGCCCCGAGATCCACACGGATCGGGGCGTGTCCCTCGACGATGGTGTTGGTCAGGGCGCCCAGGCCCTCGACCTCGACCGTCACCTCGTCACCCGGCTCGACAGGTCTCGACCCGGCCGGTGTCCCGGAGAGGATAACGTCACCGGGAAGGAGCGTGATCGTCCGGGCCAGGTCGGCGACGAGGTAGGCCATGTCCCATTCCATTTCCGAGGTGGTCGCTTCCTGTCGAACGATCCCATTCACCAAGGTCCGGATCGTCTTACCCCTGAAGTCCCACCCGGAGACCAACCCCGGGCCGATCGGGCAGAGAGTGTCGGATCCCTTCACCCGCAGCATCGACCCGGCGTCGGTGTCACGGAAGTCGTGCAAGCCGTAGTCGTTGGCGATGGTGTAGCCGGCGATGTGGTCTTCCGCTCGGGACGGAGACACGTTCTTGCAGATGGTTCCGATGACGATGGCGATCTCGCCCTCGAAGTTGAGGAACCGGCAGCGCGGGGGCCGAACCACCTCACCCCGGTGCGAGTTCAGCGCCGTGGTCGGCTTCTGGAAGTAGGTGGGGGCCGGAGGGAGCCGGGTCATGAACTCCTCGACCCGGCTCCGATAGTTGAGGTGCACGGCGATGATCTTCGATGGCTGGACCGGTGGGAGGTGGACCGCGGTATCGGCGGAGACCCGTCGTCCGGCTCCGGTGACGAGCTCGCTCCCGTCCCGCACGACGTCGGTAGCGACCCCCTCGAGCAGGATCCGGCGATGATCGGCCATCGGGCATCACGCTACCCGGGCGGGGCGGCGATTATGTTCGCTCCCTAACGACCAATGTCAGCCAACACCCTCCACAGTGATCTTGGCGAGGCGGATGCGGACATCACGTCGCACGACACCTTTGTGCGCTCGGTGCCCCACGCCGCATTCGCCAGGATGCGGCATGAGGAGCCCGTCGCCTGGGTCGACGAGAGCAGCGGCGATGGGTTCTGGGCCCTGACCAAGCATGCCGACATATCGATGGTCAGCAGGGACTACACCCGCTTCACC
>JBFYOJ010000141.1:0-5364 GCA_041303885.1 Acidimicrobiia bacterium
GGTTGTAATCGATGAAGACCCCGGTGCGCTCCTCCTTCCACCACTTGGTGGTGACCAGGCCATCCATCCGCCGCTCGAGCTCCCGGGCAGCAGCGAGCACGGCCCGTCGGGTCTGGAAGAAGTCCCAGAGCGGCTCGATTCGGACATAGACGTGTATCCCCCGGCTGCCCGAGGTCTTGGGCCAGCCGATCAGACCTACTTCCTCGAGCAGCCCCTTGACCCCGGCTGCTGCCTCCTTCACCTTCTCGAACCCGAAGCCCGGTGTTGGGTCGAAGTCGAAGCGAAGCTCGTCGGGATGGTCGATGTCCTCCGCCCGGACCGGCCAGGGATGAAAGTCGAGGCACCCCAGTTGAACAAGCCTGACGATGTCAGCCCCGGTGCGGGGCACATTCATGACACCCGGCCGCTGTGAAGGAAACCGTATGGCAACCGTCTCGAAGGGCGTGTTCTTGGCAGCCCGCTTGTGATAGATGGGGTCTTCGTCGACCGTGCCCATATAGCGCTTGAGCATGGTCGGACGTCCGAACACCCCACGCAGTGCCCCCTCCGACACGGCCGCGAAATGATTGGCCACGTCGAGCTTGGTCCAACCCTGTCTCGGGAAGATCACCCTCGCGGGGCTGGAGATGCGAACCTCGTCGCCACCCACGCTGACTGTCGTCTCTTCACTCATCGGTTTCCTAAGGTTGTGCGGGTCGAGCAATCCCTCGGCCAACACTAGGAGCACGGAAAGGAGCCCCCGTTGGATCTCGTCGAGAGGGTCAGAGAGTCGGTGATCGGCAAGGACACCGCGGTGCAGACCCCCTTCGGGTTGCGCCGGGTCACCTACGCCGACTACACGGCCTCGGGTCGGTCGCTCTCCTTCATCGAGGACTTCATCCGCAACCAGGTCCTCCCCCTCTACGCCAACACCCACACCGAGACCTCCGGCACCGGGCTGCAGACCACACGTTTCAGAGAGGAGGCCCGCGAGATCATCCGGCGCTCGGTCGGTGGTAGTCGTGAGGAGCACGCAGTGATCTTCGCCGGGAGCGGCTCTACCGGCGCCGTCGACCGCCTGGTCGGCCTGCTCGGGATTCGGATCCCCAAAGGGCTCAGCGAGAGTTTTGGCCTCGATGCCCACATCCCCCTCGACGAGCGGCCGGTCGTCTTCGTCGGGCCCTACGAGCATCACTCCAACGAGCTCCCCTGGCGTGAGTCGATAGCTGACGTCATCGAGATCAAGGAGGACGCCGACGGTCACATCGACCTCATCGAGCTCGAGTCCAGATTGCTCGAGTTCGCCGACCGGCCTCTGCGCATCGGCTCGTTCTCAGCCGCCTCCAACGTGACAGGGATCATTTCGGACACCAGTGCGATATCCCGCCTTCTCCACGCCCACGGCGCCTTCTCGTTTTGGGACTTCGCGGCCTCCGCCCCCTATGTGGACATCGAGATGGGCTCGGCGGACCGGGGGGACGGCGAGCACAAGGACGCCATATTCATCTCCCCGCACAAGCTCATCGGAGGGCCCGGGACCCCGGGGGTGCTGATCGTTCGACGCGATCTCCTGCACAACGAGGTGCCGGTGGTGCCCGGTGGCGGCACGGTCTTGTACGTCTCGCCAGACCACCACAGCTACATCCGGGATGCGGAGCACCGCGAAGAAGGCGGTACTCCGGCGATCATCGAGTCGATCCGGGCGGGTCTCGTCTTCCGTCTCAAGGAGACCGTAGGTGTGCTGCGGATCCGTGGCCTCGAGCACGGGTTCATCCGGCGCGCCATCGACTCCTGGGCGGAAAACCCAAACATCGAGATACTGGGCAACCCCAGGGCCGACCGGCTCTCGATCGTCAGTTTCGTGATTCGTCATGGCTCCAGGACCCTCCATCACAACTACGTGGTCGCCTTGCTCAACGATCTGTTCGGGGTCCAGGCTCGCGGGGGCTGCTCGTGCGCCGGGCCATACGGTCACCGGCTCCTCGGCATCGACCACGCGACCAGCTCGGAGTTCGAGAAGGTGATCGCCAACGGATGCGAAGTGATCAAACCGGGGTGGGTCCGGGTCAACTTCAACTACTTCATCCCAGAAGAGGAATTCACCTACATCCTGGAAGCCGTCCACATGATCGCCGACCAGGGGTGGAGGCTGCTCCCCCTCTACCGGTACGAGCCGGAGACGGCGCTGTGGAGGCATCGGGACGGCCTCCCCCGGCCGCCGACTTCACTCGACGATCTTGACATCACCGGGGATCACGAATCGGCGCCGCCGCTGACGGCCTCCATCGGCGAGCTCGGGGCCTACCTCGCCGAGGCCAAACAACTCCTGGCAGAGGAACCAGACGCCCACGGCGAGTCTCCCGACCTCGGACCGGATGGTGAACGTCTCAGGTGGTTCCCCAATCCCACGGAGGTAGAGCCATGACCGAGCCGGTCGAGAACCCGACAACCGATGAACTGCAGACCTGGCATCGCACTTTCGCTCCCAGGGCGTTCAACCAAACCTGGGCGCTGCTCGATCTCGATGAGCCGACCCGGGAGGAGGAAGAGGAGATGCTGGCGTCGAGCTTCGCCCAGAGGTACCACTGGTACCAGGCGGGCACACCCCGTCAGCGAGCCATCGCCGACTGGCAGGTGTCGCGCGTGGCAGCAGTGCTCGGATACGCAGACCTCGCCCTCCGCTTCGGGGAGAGATCCCTGGCGACCTGCCTCGACAACGACTTGGATGCGTTCGTCACCGGGTTCGCCCATGAGGCGATCGCCCGCGCCGCCGCCGACGTGGACGACATAGAGACCTTCACCGAGCACCTCGAGGCAGCCAGGGTGAAGCTGGCCGACATCGAGGACCCGGAGGACCGCGATGTCCTCGAGGCCGACCTGACGGAGATGTCGGAGAGGTGATTACTTGTAGAACGGCAGGCGTTTGAACACCTTGGAGAGGAACTCCACCATGCGGGTGAAACGCTCGGCGCTGATCCCCCCGAACGGGGAGTAGGCCGGGATCAGCCGCTGCACCGCCACTGCCTGAGGCTCGGTGAACTTGAGGATCCCCTCCACCCCGTGGCGCCGGCCCATGCCGGAGTCCTTCATCCCGCCCATCGGCGCCTCGTGTGAGCCCCAGGTAGCCACCAGGCCGTCGTTTATGGTCACCGAGCCTGCCTGAAGACGGGTGGCGATGTCCAGGGCACTGTCCGTGTCCCTGCCCCACACGCTGAAGTGCAGCCCGAAGTCCGAGTCGTTTGCCTGCTCGATTGCGTCGTTCAGATCCGAATAGCCGTAGATGGCCGTCACCGGGCCGAAGGTCTCGCTCCGGCACAGACTCATCTCGTCGCTCACGTCGGTCAGAACAGTCGGTGCGTAGAAGAGGGGGCCGATGTCGGGGCGTGGTTTCCCACCCGTGAGCAGGGTGGCTCCCTTGCCGATGGCTTCTTCGACGTGTGCATGGACCCGCTGTAACTGGGTCTGGTCGATGAGAGAGCTCATCTCACTCGAGAAGTCGAAGGATGCCGACATCGGTAACGACGCCGAGTGATCCACGAACCTCCGGACGAAGTCCTCCAGGACCGACTCGTGGACGTAGACCCGCTCCATGGATACACAGGTCTGGCCCCCATTGGCGTAGCTGCCCGCAGCCAGCTCTCGCACGGTACGCTCGAGGTCGGCGTCGGGAAGGACGATGGCTGCGTTCTTCCCCCCCAGTTCCATCGAGCATTCGATCAATCGACGGCCGGCCATCTCGGCGATCACCCTGCCCACCTCGGTCGATCCGGTGAACATGATGAAGTCGACCTCGTCGACGATGGCCGCGCCTATCGGGGCCCCCGCCCCTGTGATCACCTGGACCAGGTCGGTCGGGACGCCTGCCTTTTCCAACAGACCCGCTCCGAGGAGCGCCGAGAACGGCGTCTTCTCGTCGGGCTTGATCAGGACCGCGTTCCCTGTCGCCAATGCCGCCACCGCGTCGCTGATGGCGAGCATGAACGGGTAGTTCCAGGGAGTGATGAAGCCGGCCAGGCCCTTGGCGTGGCGGTACTCGTAAGTCTTGGTGAAGAGCGGCATCGCCCCCTGGTGACGCCGTCTTCGGGTCAGCCCCGGCGTCACATTCGCAATGAACCGGGTGACCCCGATGGTGTCGACCACCTCCTTCCAGGCATCCATGCGGGCCTTGCCACCTTCGAGCTGGATCAGATCGGTGATCTGGTCGATGTGCTCCAGGAGGACATCGTGGAAGCGGAGCAGGATCTTCGCCCTTCGTGGGGCACCCAGGGCCTCCCAGGCAGGCTGGGCGAGCCGCGCCCTCCTGGCTGAGGCACGCACGTCGTCATTCGTGGCCTGGGGAACAGATCCGATCACGGTGAGGTCGAACGGTGCGACCACCTCGACTCGATCCCGGCCCTCCACAGGCACATCGGGGCGCTCTTCGAGTCGCCGGAGCAGCCCGGCGGTGACATGAGGGGCGAGCCGGGCAGGCTCGGTCATCGTCATGGTGAAACGCTACCCGCTCCGCGCTCTTGGAGACATCCTGCGACCGAGAACGAGAAACGCCGACATCGGATATCAAGTGCGTCGACGAACAGTCACGCTCCTGGCCGTGGTTTCACTTCTGGTGCTTGTGGTGGGCCGCCATCGATGAGCCGAGCAAGCCGAGCGAACCCAGCAACACCTGACGGGCGGGAGTGGAGGGGCGGTAGGCCCCCCCTCCACGCATTCGCATAACCTTCGGCCGTTCCGGCAACTCGAATGGAGGGCATCGTGATCGACGTCGACACCTGGGTCGAGACCTACCGCAGGGCTTGGGAGGAGGCCGACGACGAGAAAGTGGTCGAACTGTTCACCGAGGACGCCACCTACCGCTCCAACATCTTCGAGGACCCCCACCAGGGTCGGGCCGGGATCGGGGAGTACTGGAGGACCGTGACCGCCACCCAGCGCGCTGTCACGGTCCACATGGGCCGGCCCATCGTCGCCGGGGACCGGGCCGCGGTCGAGTGGTGGACGACGATGGAGAGCGACGGGGAGGAGATCACGCTGCCGGGATGCCTACTCCTGCGCTTCGACGCCGAGGGCCGCTGCATCAGCCTCCACGAGCACTGGGAGTGGGCCGAGGGACGACGCGACCCGCCACCCGAGTGGGGGTGAGGCTGCTGCCTCTACGTAATCGGGTCGACCCCTGGGGCGATTTGCATGCGGCGAGCGAGCGGGGAATGTTCACCGGCAATCGAGGTTGCCTCGTGGACGCCTCGGGCGCTGTGATCCGTCACCACCGCGGAGAGCTCTGGATCACGTGCCTCACCGAGTACCGAGGATGGCGGGTGCCTCTTGCCCGTCCCGATCGGTGGACACCGATCTTCTTCCTCGACGACGCAGTGGCACTGGCGGCCGGCC
>JBFYOJ010000142.1:0-4578 GCA_041303885.1 Acidimicrobiia bacterium
CGTTGGGTTGGGGGCTCATATCGCCAACTGTGAAGGCTTTGACCTCGCACCGGCCGTGCAGACGACTTCTCCGGCCGACGGCGCCACCGGGGTGGCTCGCAACGCCGACATCTTCGTGACCTTCAGCGAACCGGTGAATGTGACCGGCACGTGGTCGACGATCTCCTGTGGAACCAGCGGGGCCCACACCGCCGTCGTCAGCGGCGGCCCTGCGAGCTTCACACTGAACCCCGACACCGACTTCGCCGCAAACGAGTCGTGCACGGTCACGGTTCTTGCGGCCAACGTCACCGATCAGGACGTGACCGACCCACCCGACGCCATGACCGCAGATTCGGTGTTCACCTTCACGACCGCCGGCTCTGCCGTGTGCGGCGATCCGTCGACGAAGATCCACACCATTCAGGGCACCGGGCTCACCTCGCCCCTTGTCGGCAACAACGTCGTCATCGAGGGTGTCGTCGTCGGCGATTACCAGGGCCCCGGTCAGTTCGGCGGCTACTACGTCCAGGAGGAGGACGTCGAAGTCGACGCCGATCCGCTCACCTCCGAGGGCATCTTCGTGTTCAACACCGCCTTCCCGGTGAGCCCCGGTGACATCGTGCGGGTAACCGGCAACGTGATCGAGTTCATCTCCGGGTCGACCACCTTGACCGAGTTGACCGGCGTGTCCTCGGTCCTCATCTGCGAGTCCAGCTCCGGCGTCACACCGACAACCGTGAACCTGCCGGTGGCCGCGGTCACCGACCTGGAGCGGTACGAAGGCATGCGGGTCACATTCCCGCAGGAGCTGACCGTCACCGAGACGTTCACCCTCGGCCGCTTCGGTGAGGTGAGTCTGTCCGTCGGCGGCCGCCTGCACAACCCGACCAGCATCGTCGACCCCGGTGCACCGGCGATCGCCCAGCAGGACCTGAACAACCGCAGCCGCATCCTGCTCGACGACGGCAACAACCAGCAGAACATCGACCCGACCATTCACCCGATCGGAGGGCTGAGCGCATCGAGCACTCTCCGCTCCGGATACACCACGAGCGGGCTGGACGGCATCCTCGACCAGCGATTCAGCCTCTACCGAATCCAGCCGGTCGCACCGGTGACGTTCGATGCGGAGAACCCGCGGCCAGCGTCTCCGGCCGACGTCAGCGGCGGGCTCGAGGTCGCCTCGATGAACGTCCTCAACTATTTCAACGGCGACGGCGCCGGAGGCGGCTTCCCGACGGCTCGTGGGGCCGAGACCATGTTCGAGCTCCAGCGGCAGGAGGCAAAGCTGGTGGCCGCCTTGGCCGGCATCGACGCCGACGTCGTCGGCTTGATGGAGATCGAGAACGATGCCTCTGGCCCGACGAGCGCCATCGCCCAGCTGACCGGAGCGCTGAACGCAGCTGTCGGCGCCGGGACCTATTCCTACGTCGACACCGGGATCATCGGGGGTGACGAGATCCGGGTGGCGCTCATCTACAAGCCGGCGTCGGTGACCCCCGTCGGCGCCTTCGACACCCTGACCTCGGCCGACGATCCGCTGTTCATCGACACACTGAACCGCCCCGCGCTCGCCCAGACGTTCAGCGAGAACGCCAACGGCGGCCGATTCACCGTCGTGGTCAACCACCTGAAATCGAAGGGCTCGGCGTGTGCCGGCGACCCCGACACCGGTGACGGTCAGGGCAACTGCAACATCACCCGGACCAACGCGGCGACGGCGCTGGCCAATTGGCTCGAGACCGACCCGACCGGGAGCGGTGACACCGACTTCCTGATCATCGGAGACCTCAACGCCTACGCCAAGGAGGATCCGATCAAGGCGTTGGAAGCCGACGGGTACACCAACCTGACTTCCAGCTTCCAGGGACCGGGGGCGTACTCATATGTGTTCGACGGCCAGTCCGGCTACCTCGACCACGCCCTCGCCAACGCAGCCCTGACCCCGCAGGTGACCGGGGTGACCGAGTGGCACATCAACGCCGACGAGCCGATCGCGCTCGACTACAACACGAACTTCAAGACGGCGAACCACGTCAACACGCTGTTCGCACCGGATGCGTTCCGCTCGTCTGACCACGATCCGGTGATCATCGGGATCTGCCAGACGCCGACACTGTCAGTGAGCGTCAGCCCGAACCGTCTGTGGCCGCCAAACCACAAGTACAGGACGGTGGCCGCGACCCCCACGGCATCGAGTGACGTGGTCGACCTCAGCCTGGTGTCCGTGACATCGGACGAGCCGGACAACGGACTCGGCGACGGCGACACCGCCAACGACATCGTGATCGTGGACGACCTCACTGTGAAGCTGCGCGCCGAGCGCTCGGGCCGCGGTGATGGGCGGACCTACACCTTGACGTGGGAGGCGACCAACAGCTGCGGCGCCACGGTGACCGCCTCGGCCACCGTGGACGTGCCGAAAACGAGGTAAAACGGGTGGGCGGCCCGCCTAGAGGCTCTCGATCAGCTTCTCGACCCGCTCGTCGTGGGCCTTGAACGGGTCCTTGCACATCACGGTGCGTTGCGCCTGATCGTTCAGCTTGAGATGGACCCAGTCCACGGTGAAGTCCCGCTTCTTGGCCTTGGCCGCCTTGATGAAGGCGCCCCGGAGACGGGCCCTGGTCGTCTGCGGCGGCTGGCGCACCGCCAGGGCCACCTTCTCGTCGGTGACCACCCGGTCGACCATGCCCTTCGCTTCGAGCAGGTAGTACAGGCCCCGGTTCCGGTCGACGTCGTGGTAGCTGAGGTCCATCATCGACATCCTCGGATCCGACATGGGCAGGCCGCGCCGGTCGGAGTACCGCTCGAGCAGACGATGCTTGATCACCCAGTCGACCTCCCGGTCGAGGGTCATCGGGTCCTTCTCCAGCCCGGTGAGGAGGTGCTCCCAGCGATCGATCGCTCCCTGCACCTCGGGCGGGAAACCCGGGCTCCGGGAAAACCGCATGGCCCGGTCCAGGTACTCCCACTGGATGTCGAGGGCCGACAGTTCCCGACCGTTGGCCAGCTTGATCTTCCGCCGGCAAGTCACGTCGTGAGAGACCTCGCGGATCGCCCGGATCGGGTTCTCCAGGGTCAGGTCACGGAACACCACGTCGCGCTCGATCATCTGGAGCAGGGCGACCATGGTCCCCACCTTGACGAAGGTGGCGTACTCCGACATGTTCGAGTCCCCGGCGATGACGTGGAGACGGCGATAGCGCTCGGCGTCGGCGTGCGGCTCGTCCCTGGTGTTGATGATCGGCCGCGACCGGGTGGTGGCCGACGACACTCCCTCCCAGATGTGGTCGGCCCGCTGGGCGATCGAGAAGGCCGTGCCCCTCGGGGTCTGGGTCAGCTTGCCCGCCCCAAGGAAGATCTGCCTGGTCACCAGGAACGGGATGAGGACGTCGACGGTGCGGTGGAAGTCCTTGTGCCGGCTGACCAGATAGTTCTCGTGACATCCGTAGGAGTTGCCGGCGGAGTCGGTGTTGTTCTTGAAGACATAGATCTCGCCCCGGATGCCCTCTTCTTCGAGTCGCTCCTCGGCACCGCGCACCAGGCCTTCGAGGATCCGCTCCCCCGCCTTGTCGTGGGCGACCACGTCTTCGAGGTTGTCGCACTCCGGGGTGGCGAACTCGGGATGGGAGCCGACATCGAGATAGAGGCGGGCACCGTTCTCGAGGAACACATTGGAGGAGCGGCCCCAGGAGACGACACGTCGGAACAGATAACGCGCAACTTCGTCGGGACTGAGCCGTCGCTGCCCCCGCAGGGTGCAGGTGACCCCGTACTCGTTCTCCAGCCCGAAGATGCGTCGATCCACATGAGCAGGCTAAACCGGACCGGTCGTTGCGGTGAGGAAGAATTCGCGGGGCTTGCGGATCAGCCGGTGGGGAGCTCTTCGGGCCTGAGGCGCCGGAACGCCCGGCGCCCGTTGGAGAAATCGAGGACAGCGGCCTCCCACCCCTCCATCTCGCGTCCTTCGGCGCTACGAAACGCCTCGGACCCCACTTCCACGGCCCGCTCGAGCGTCATGTCGTCTTCCCACAACTCGTGGAGCACCTCGACCAACTGCTCCGCCTTGCCGCCGATGGCGACGAAGTTCCGCTCGTCGTAGAGGGTGCCGTCGTAGCTGACCCGGAAGAGACGGTGCTCGTCGCCGCCCTCGCTGATCTCGACGATCAGCACCTCGACCTCGAACGGCTTGGGCTCCCGGGTGAAGATCGCGCCCAGGGTCTGGGCGAAGGCTGTGGCCAGCCCCATGGCGGTGACATCCTCACGGGAGTAGAGGTAGCCCATCAGGTCGGCCTGGCGTATGCCGGCCTTTCTCAGGGTCTCGAACTCGTTGTATTTCCCGACCCCGGCGAAGGCGATCCGGTCGTACATCTCGCTGATCTTGTGCAACGCCTTCGAAGGGTTCTCGGCGAGAATGAGAACCCCATTGGCATAGTCGATGGCGATGATCGAGCGCCCCCGGGCGATCCCCTTGCGGGCGAAATCGGCCTTTTCCCGGACTTGCTGCTCCGGGTTGACGTAGAACGGGATGGTCATCGGATGCTGTCCACGGCCTGCTCGGCCATCGGCCCGATCACCGAGTCGTCGAGCTCCTCG
>JBFYOJ010000143.1:0-3965 GCA_041303885.1 Acidimicrobiia bacterium
AGATCTCCAAACGGCCCTGGAGAGGGTGCGTGCCATCGTCGGTTCCACGGTCCCGCTTCTCGTCGAGGAGCTCATGCGAGGCTTCGAGGTCGCCCTCGAGGGAATAGTCAGGGACGGCGAGCTGACCACTCTCGCCCTGTTCGACAAGCCTGATGCCGTCGAGGGGCCGTTCTTCCCGGAGACCTTGCTGATCACTCCATCACGTCTCGAGGGTCCGGCTCAAGACGAATGCAGGAGGGTGGCTGGGCTGGCTTTGGACAGCATCGGGATAACTCACGGCCCGGTTCATGTCGAGATGAAGGTGGATGGGCGGTCGGTCCGGGTGATCGAGGTGGCGGCGAGGTCGATCGGAGGTCTGTGCTCGAAGAGCCTCAACTTCGGGCTCATGGGCACCACACTCGAGACCCTGATCCTCCGCAATGCGATCGGCATGGACAAACCTGAGCTGCACCGCGAGCGGGTGGCCAGTGGGGTGCTGATGATCCCGATCCCCGAGAGCGGGACCTTCGTCGAGATCGATGGCCTGGAGGCGGTCAGCCAAATCGAGCACATCAGCGCCATCGATATCACGGCGACGTCGGGGGCCAGGGTGGAGCCACCCCCAGAGGGCGACCGCTACATCGGATTCGTGTTCGCCCGGGCCGCCACAGCACAACTCGTGGAGACTGCCCTCAGAGAGGCGATGGGCACCATGGAAGTGGTGATCAGATGATTCAGCCCGTGATACCTGGCTCGACAACTCTCAACCTCAACTTGACGGTTAGGTCTTACCCGCGATTGTGCGCGTAAGACGATTTTGTCATTTATGGACACGATTCTGATCTTCGCCGGAGGAGACCTTCCTCACCCCGATCTCGCCGACGAATTGCCCTCAGCCGACCTGATCATTGCCGCCGACAGCGGATATGACCTGGCGTTGCATCTCGGGTTTCGGGCAGATGTCCTGGTCGGGGATCTCGACTCGATCGAAGCCCCCATCCCCGATCATCTGATCGTCGAACGTCACCCGGTCGACAAGGAGCAGACCGACCTCGACCTGGCGTTGGAGTTGGCGATACGGGAGGAGCCGGCCCGTGTGGTCGTGGTGGGTGGGACGGGGGGGAGATTCGACCATGAGCTGTCCACGGTGGGTCTGCTCTGCTCCGAGCGGTGGGTCCGGATCGAGGAGATCGATTGGGTGTCCTCCAGAGGCCGCGCCCACGTCCTGCGAGGCCGTCGTGTCCTTCACGGCGACGTCGGTTCGACCATCAGCCTGATCCCGATCGGAGGTGTCGCGGCGGGTGTCACCACCAATGGCCTGCACTGGGAGCTGACCGGGGATGATCTCTCGGCGGGCTCGACCAGGGGCGTCAGCAACGTGATGAGAGCGCCTGTCGCCGATATCAGGATCGACTCGGGCTGCCTCCTCGTGGTGTTCCCGAGCTGATCACCCGGCGGCTCACTCTCCCATGGCACCGGCATCCGGGAGAGGCGCCGGCATCGGGCCCCCGCGGAGTGCGGCCGCAAGATTGTCCACGGCGAGTTGCGCCATGGCCCTGCGAGCCCGAACCGAAGCGCTGCCGATATGGGGCACCACGAGGCAATTGGGGAGACCGACCAGGGGATGATCCGGGGGCAAGGGCTCCGGGTCGGTGACATCGAGTGCAGCGCCCGCGATGGAGCCGGCGGCCAATGCCTCTACCAAAGCCGCGGTGTCGACCAGTGGGCCGCGGGCGATGTTCACCAGATAGGCATCACCCCTCATCTCGGCTAGCTCGGCCCTCCCGATCATGCCTCTCGTCTCCGGGCTCAGGGGTGCGGCGATGAGGACGACATCCGACCTCCTCAGCAGATCGACCAGCTCGACCCTCGTCGCGTCGGGCACTGCTTTGTCGCCACGGGAGGTGTACAGGATCGTCATGTCGAACCCAGTCGCGCGGCGGGCAACTGCTTTCCCGATCCTGCCCATCCCGACGATGCCAAGCACCGATCCATGGAGGTCGCCTCCGAGGAACGCCCAAGGATCCCAAGGGCCCCATTCGCCCCGCTTGACCAGCTCCATGCCTTCGGGGAGCCGTCTCACGGCCGCGGCAATCAAGGCGAATGCCGTGTCAGCCACAGTCTCGGTCAGGACATCGGGAGTGTGGCCGATGAGGATCCCCCGCCTCCTGCACTCCGCCACGTCGATATTGTCGACCCCGATAGACATCTGTGATATCACGAAGAGTCCGGGGACCATGTCGAGCAGATCCGCGTCCACGGTGTCGGTGAGCATCGACAGCCACCCCTGACACGGGGGAAGCCTCTCGAGGAGGGCGGGGCGTGGGGCTGTTCCCGGCCCTTCCCACATGTCGACCTCGGCGAGCCCGTGGAGAGGCGAGAGGATGTCCGCCGGGATGTCTGCGCTGACGAACACTCGGTGCATCGCCTGAACAGGGTAGGGCAGCTCTTCCGGCCCTTTTTGGATAAACCCTCCGACAGTTGCATCATCTCCTGCCGATATCCATCTCTGAATGCGTCGTTTCGTATTTCTCTCGATCGCGCTTGTGCTTGCCGCCTGCGGCGGCGCGGTGGCGCTGGGCGCCGGCTTCGTTCCGGCCCCTTCGACATCGCGCCTCATCACGTCGTCGCAATCCACCGCATCGATGGCGATCACCATCCTGAGCCCCGAGTCGACCACCACGACGACCACCCTCCTCAGCCCTGAGTTCACGAGGACGACCGCCCCCATTCATGCCGATCTCCCCGAAGGAACCACTCTGGTCGCTGCCGCAGCCGGCGCAGTCGACGTCTATGCAGAGCCGGGCGCACCTGTCCCCGTTCGCACCCTCGACCCCAAGACGATCGTCGGGACCACCACTGCCCTCGCGTTGGTGGAGGGCCCCAACGACGGCTGGGCCCGGGTGATGCTGCCAGGACGACCCAACGGCTCCGAGGGTTGGATTCAGACCGACGGGATGTCGATCTACTCGGTGCACGGGCACGTCGTTGTCGATCTGTCCGACCGAACCCTGAGCTATTACGAGGGTGGCGAACACGTCCTATCGACCACGGTGGCGGTGGGAAGCCGGCGCAACCCGACACCCACGGGGACCTTCTTCGTCACCGACAATGTGACCCTTTCCAACCCGAACAGCCCGTGGGGCCCGCATGCTCTAGGGCTCTCCGCCCGATCGGAGACCATCACCGAGTTCAACGGAGGTGACGGAATCATCGCGATCCACGGCACCAACGTCCCGGGCTCGATAGGCAATGCGGTCTCACTGGGCTGCGTGCGGGTGCCCAATGACGTGATCACCCTGCTTCACGAGCTGATCCTCGTCGGGACGCCCGTCATGATCACCGCCTGACGAGCACTCCGTTGGTGAGAACCGACGCCTCCCGTTCCTTTGCCTGGGCAGAGACCAAAAGACGATCCCCGTCCTCCCACACGCTGGTAAGGATGGTCTCTCCCGGGAACACCACACCGGAGAAGCGGGCACGGAAGGAGGCCACCTTCTCCGGGGCGGAGTCGAGTGCGTGGTCCACGACAGCCTTGCCGACGATCCCATAGGTGCAGAGACCGTGCAGGATCGGGCGATCGAAACCTGCGAACAGCGCGAAGCTCGGGTCGGCATGAAGCGGGTTCCTGTCTCCGGAGGCCATCCGGTAGAGCAAGGCCTGCTGGGGCAGAGTCGGGGACTCCACCACATGGTCCGGCTCGCGTGCCGGGGCCTCGCCCTCCGAAGCTGGGCCAGGATCGCCACCGAAGCCACCCTCGCCGCGAATGAAGATCGACGCCCGGTTGGTGAAGAGCGGCGCCCCTGTCCTCTCCAGCATCGATGAGATCTCCATGACGGCCAGGGCACCTTTTCCCTTGTCGAACACGTCGGTGATACGCCCGGTCTGATGGACGGTGCCACTGGTGGGAATGGCACCGTGAAGGATGATCTCATGCTCGCCGTGCAGCACCTGGGCCAGGTTGATGTCGACCCCGTCCGCCAACA
>JBFYOJ010000144.1:0-9650 GCA_041303885.1 Acidimicrobiia bacterium
GCCGAAGTGGCCGAGAGAGAGAAGGCCGAGTTCTCGACACCGGGCGGGTGGCGGGTAGTCGCATCCAAGGAAATCGCCGACCACCTCCTCTCCGGCCGGTTCGTGGTCCTCATGGGCGTGCTCGGCATCGCCACGGCGGCAGCGGTCTTCGCCGCCTCAGGTGGCATCCGGGACGTTGCCCCCAACGCCCAGGGCATCACCGCCCTGTTCCTCAAACTGTTCACGGTCACGGTCGATCCTGTGCCGTTCCCTCTGATCGTGTTCGTCGGGTTCCTGGCGCCGCTGCTCGGGATCATGTTCGGATTCGACGCGGTGAGCGGGGAGCGGTCGCAGGGCACCCTGCCCCGGCTGATGTCCCAGCCGATCCATCGTGACGAGGTGATCCTGGGCAAGTTCGTGGCCGGCCTGACGGTCGTGGCGATCATGCTCACCTCTCTGGTGCTGTTCGTGTCAGGGATCGGGATCTTCCGTCTCGGCGTGGTGCCACAACCGAGCGAGATCTCCAGGTTGGCGGTCTGGCTCGTCTTCACGATCATCTATGTGGGGTTCTGGCAGGCTCTGGCCACACTGTCATCGGTCATGGCCAAACGCGCCTCGACGTCGGCGATGATTCCGATCGGGGTTTGGCTGGTCCTCACCCTGTTCGGCTCGTTCCTCTTCGGCGCTGCTGCCGGGATCATCTCTCCCCAGGACGGGTCGCCCGCCGCGGAGGAGGCGTACCTGCGGACCTCACAGACGATCTCACAGCTCTCCCCGGTGACCCTGTTCCAACAGGGATCCCGGGTCCTGCTCGATCCGGAGGTACGCACGGTCGGCCTGGTGACGGTGGAGCAGGTCGACCGCGCCATCGTGTCCGAGTTGAACCTCGCGCAGAGCCTGGCGGTGGTGTGGCCCCAGATCGCCATCCTCTTGGCGATGACCTCGGTGATGTTCGCCCTCGCCTACATCGCCTTCATGCGTGACGAGGTGCGGGCCTAGCCGGCAACAAACCGCTCGGCGCGAAGATCCCCACCTGGAGATGGGACCTCCGCGCCGGAGCAGGTTCCTGCCCGCATCTAGGCTGAGATCATGGAAGAGCCAGCAGTGAAGCCGGATGCAGTGGAACAAGATCAGGGGAAAGAGGAGCCGGACGAGTTGTCCGTGTCCGAGCCCACCAAACTCATCCGCATCGCCTCGATGACCCGGGCAATGCTCGACGAGGTGCGGCAGGCGCCACTGGACGAAGGAGGCCGGCGACGGCTCGCCGATGTGCACTCCCGCTCACTGGCCGAGTTGCGTGAGGTCCTCTCCACCGACCTGCTCGAAGAGTTCAACGAAGTCATGGTGCCCCTGAACGACGCCGAGGTCACCGAAGCCGAGCTCAGAATCGCCCAGGCACAATTGATCGGATGGCTGGAGGGGCTGTTCCACGGGATCCAGGCCTCATTGTGGAGTCAGCAACTGGCGGCCCAGGCCCAGCTGGCCGAGATGCAGAGAAGAGCGTTGGGGCCTTCGACTCCCCCGACACCGGGGGAGGACCAGACCGGTCTCTATCTCTAGGCCCTAACCGACCTTCCGCTCTCGCTGTGACCGCTCCCGGCGTACCCGACGCCGTTCCCGTTCGCTGAGACCACCCCAGATGCCGAACTTCTCACCCATGTCCACGGCATAGTCGAGACACTCGACCCGCACTTCGCAGGCCGCGCAGATCGCCTTGGCCTTCCGGGTGGAGGCCCCCCGCTCGGGGAAGAAGAGATCGGCGTCGGCGCCACGGCAGTTGGCGTAGTCCTGCCAGGACAGCTCACCTATGGCAAGGGCTTGGATGAGCTTGCTCTGCATCAGGGACTCCTCACAACCGTGTAATTACACGTTTGACATTAAGGGGCGGCGCGCGCGGCGTCAACCCGGATCGGCAATTTCTGCCTTGTGGCGCTTTGCGATCTGCACCAAGGGTCTCGAGGAGCGGTCACCACCTCGCGACTTGCCATAATGGGAGCGCGGTGTCAGCGACGATCGAAAAGAGAAGGGCCCCCTGGCCGGTCAGCTTCTACCGGTCGGCGGTTGGCAAGAAGTGGGTGATGGCGCTCACCGGCATCGTCATCATCGGGTTCGTCGTTGCCCACATGATCGGCAACTGGAAGATCTTCCTCCCCGACGTCGACGGCGTGCCCGACATCGACGTGTATGCCGAGGCGCTGCGTCAGTTGTTCGTCCCGTTCATCCCCGAGCACGTGACGCTCTGGATCCTCAGGACCGGGCTGATCGTGGCCTTCCTCCTCCATGTCCACGCCGCCTACACGCTCACCATCATGAACCGGCGGGCCAGACCGGTGGATTACCACTCCCCCCGCCACTACGTCGCCGCCACCTATGCCAGCCGGACCATGCGTTGGAGCGGGGTCATCTTCGCCGCCTTCCTCCTCTTCCATCTCGCCGACCTGACCTGGGGCATCACTCCGGCCGCCCCGGCGACATGGGAGCGGGGCGAGGTGTACGCGAACTTCGTGGCCACCTTCTCGAGGGCACCGGTGGCGATCTTCTACGTGATCGCCATGGTCCTGCTGGGCATCCATCTCTATCACGGGGCCTGGTCGATGTTCCAGAGCCTCGGCATCAACCACCCCCGCTTCAACACGGCCCGTCGATACTTCGCGATCGGGCTCGCAGCCCTCGTCACCGTGGGCAACTCGATCATGCCTCTCGCAGTTCTGTTCGGATGGGTGGAGTAACCGTGCCCCTGGAACTGAACGCACGAGTCCCTTCCGGGCCCATCGAGGACAAGTGGGACAACCACAAGTTCTCGATCAAGCTGGTCAACCCGGCCAACAAGCGGAAGTTCAAGATCATCATCGTGGGCAGCGGCCTGGCCGGAGCCTCGGCCGCGGCGACACTCGCCGAGCTCGGATACGACGTCGAGGTGTTCACCTTCCACGACTCTCCGCGCCGGGCCCACTCGATCTCGGCTCAGGGTGGGATCAATGCCGCCAAGAACTACAAGAACGACGGCGACTCGATCTACCGGCTCTTCTATGACACCGTCAAGGGCGGCGACTACCGCAGCCGGGAGGCGAACGTCTACCGCCTCGCCCAGGAGTCGGTGAACATCATCGACCAGGCGACCGCCCAGGGTGTCCCGTTCGCCCGCGATTACGGGGGTCTCCTCGACAACCGCTCCTTTGGCGGGGCGCAGGTGTCACGGACCTTCTACGCACGCGGACAGACCGGCCAACAACTCCTGCTCGGCGCCTATCAGGCGTTGGCGAGACAGATCGGGTTGGGCAACGTCAAGCTCCACACCCGAGCCGAGATGCTCGACGTGGTCCTCAAAGAGGGTCGGGCCGTGGGCATCGTGGTCCGGGACCTGATCACGGGGGCGGTGACCAGTCACTCCGGGCATGCCGTGGTTCTGGCGACCGGCGGCTACAGCAACGTGTTCTACCTCTCCACCAACGCCATGGCCAGCAACGCCACCGCCATATGGAGGGCCCACCGAAAGGGAGCGGGTTTCGCCAATCCCTGCTTCACCCAGATCCATCCAACCTGCATCCCGGCGTCGGACGAGTTCCAGTCGAAGCTGACCTTGATGTCCGAGTCCCTTCGCAACGACGGGCGGATCTGGGTCCCGGAGCAACCCGATGAGAAGCGGGCCGCCGGTGACATCCCGGCGAGCGAGCGCGACTACTTCCTGGAAAGGAGGTACCCCGCCTTCGGGAACCTGGTGCCCCGAGACGTGGCCTCCAGGGCGGTCAAGCGCATCGTCGACGAGGCCAAGGGCGTCGGGCCACTCAAGAACGGCGTGTACCTCGACTTCGCCGACGCCATCGAGCGTGACGGCCCTCGTGCCATCGAGGAGCGCTACGGCAACCTGTTCGAGATGTATGAGCGGATCACGGATGAGGACCCCTACGTTGTCCCGATGCGGATCTACCCGGCGCCTCACTACACGATGGGTGGACTCTGGGTCGACTACAACCTGATGACCACCGTGCCCGGGCTATACGCCATTGGCGAGGCGAACTTCTCCGACCACGGCGCCAACCGGCTCGGCGCCTCCGCCCTGATGCAAGGTCTGGCCGACGGTTACTTCGTGCTGCCCTACACCATTGGCGACTACCTGGCCGGCTTCCTCAACCAGCCCCCGGTGCCTTCGGACGACCCGGTGTTCAAGGAGGCCGCCGACGGTGTGGCCGGACAGGTGAATCGGCTCCTGAGCACCCGGGGCACCCGAACCGTCGACTGGTTCCACAAGGAGCTGGGCAAGATCATGCTCGACTACTGCGGGATGTCCCGGAGCGAGCCCGGCCTGCTCAAGGCCCTCTCCGAGATCCCGGCCCTATACGAGGAGTTCAAGAGCGACGTCAGGATCCTCGGGACCGGCGACGGCTTCAATCAGAGCCTGGAACGGGCGGGGCGGGTGGAGGACTTCTTCGAGCTTGCCCAGGCGATGTGTCTCGACGCCCTCCATCGTGAGGAGTCTTGTGGCGGCCACTTCCGCGAGGAGCACCAGACCGAGGAGGGCGAGGCGCTTCGCCGCGACGACGAGTTCGCACATGCCTCGGTGTGGGAGTGGACCGGAGATGCGGCCAAGCCCGGCCTGACCCTCGAACCACTCGAGTTCGAGAACGTGGCGCTGGCGACCAGGAGCTACAAATGAACATCACCCTCCAGGTATGGAGGCAGGCGGGCCCTGATATGCCGGGTGGGTTCAAGACCTACGAGGTGACCGCCATATCGGAGGACATGTCCTTCCTCGAGATGCTGGATGTACTCAATGAGCGCCTGGTCAATCAGGGCGAAGAGCCGGTTGCCTTCGACCACGACTGCCGTGAGGGAATCTGCGGCATGTGTGGTGTCATGATCGACGGCCAGGCCCATGGGCCGCAGCTCGGTACCGCGACCTGTCAGCTCCACATGCGGAAATTCCGCGACGGCGCCACCATCACCGTCGAACCGTGGCGGGCAGCCGGCTTCCCCCTGGTGCGGGACCTCGCCGTCGACCGAAGCGCCTTCGACCGAATCATCGAAGCGGGCGGTTACATCAGTGTCGAAACCGGCTCGGCGCCCGACGCCAACATGATTCCTGTCCCCAAAGTGGCTTCGGACACCGCATTCGACGCCGCCGCGTGCATCGGTTGTGGAGCCTGTGTCGCCGCCTGCCCGAATGGTGCGGCCAACCTGTTCACGGCAGCCAAGATCAGCCACCTGAACCTCCTTCCCCAGGGCCAGCCGGAGCGTTGGACCCGCACCGAGAAAATGGTCGAGGTGATGGAGCAGTACTTCGGGTCCTGCACCAATCACGGGGAATGCGAGAAAGCCTGTCCCAAGCAGATCTCGATCGACTTCATCGCGATGATGAACGCCGATTACGTCAAGTCGAAGCTGAAGAACCGGAGACTCGTCGCCCAGTAGCGACCGAGCCCGGTCCTGCCGATTTCTCCTTGTCACAGCGGTTCCATCCCCTATCCTGAGCCTCGCTGCGACCACCGTGGGTAGGCTTGTCTCACGTAGAGTGAGATTCCCGGGGCTCAACCGAATAGAGACACGGATGAAAAGACCCGAACGCGGAGACCGTGGCGCCACCCTCGTCGAGGCGGCACTGGTCTACGCCCTCTTGTTCCTCGCATTGTTCGCCATCGTCGAGTTCGGTCTCGCCTTCAAGGATTGGCTCTCGGTCAGCCACGCCGCCCGGGAAGGCGCACGGGCGGGAGCCACCTACGGCGACGACCCCAGAGCGGACATCCAGGTGCTTCGCGACATCGAGCGCACCCTGGCGCCGGCGGGCATCGCCAACGGAATGCGGGTGCGGGTGTTCGAGGCATCCCCGGGTGGCGAAACGCAGACGTATGCCTACACCCCCGGGTCCGACTGCAGCGACAACTCGCCGGGCAACATCCTGGTCGGGTGTTGTGACTGGAGCCCGTGTCCCGAGCCATTCCGGGACACCTACTCGGTGCCGAATTGGGATCCCGCGGATCGGGACGTCGAAGCCCCCAACCTCGACCGCATCGGGGTGGAGGTCCAATTCACCCACAATTGGCTGACCAACTACTTCTTCGACTCCACCGACTTCACCACGGCCACCGACTTCCAGATCGAGCCGCAGGTCTTCGAGTCATGAGACGTTGCGAAGACCGTGGGGCATCACTGGTCGAGGTCGGGATCATCCTGCCGCTCCTGATATTGATTGCGATCGGTCTCTCCGAGATCGGCTTCCTCGTGGTGGACTACCTCACCGTCACCAATGCGGCCCGGGAAGGAGCGCGGACCGGGGCGGCGGCAGCCGACTTCAGCCAGAGCGGTGTTGACGCCGACGACCTGATCCTGGAAGCGGTCGAAGAGGCCTCCTGCAACCTGCGTTTCGGCACTCTTCAGACCGTGCGGATCTACAACGCGGATGTCGATGGCGAGCCGATCCTCGGTCAGATGAACGAGTATTCGCCATCGGGAAGTCCCAATTGCGACTCCCCGCTCAACTCCCTCTCCTGCGACAACGGCTGCCCCTGGGCGGCGGCCTCCCGCGACCGGGTCCCGCCGTCCCTGGACGTGCTCGGGGTCGAGGTCGTCTTCTCGCACAACAGTGTCACCGGTCTCTTCCCATTCCCGAGCGTCGATTGGACCGAGACGGCTGTGATGCAGATCGAGCCCGACACCAGGGGGACCCAGTGAGAAAGCTGATCCGGAGGGCCAGGGAGGAAGACCGCGGAGCGGCGCTCGCCCTGGTGGCGGCCTCGATGGTCGTCCTGATGGGGATGGCCGCCTTCGGGTCCGATCTCGCCTGGTTCTACCTCAATGCGAGCAGGGTTCAGCGAGCAGCCGATGCTGCCGCGCTCGGAGGGGTCATCTGGCTCCCGGCACAGCCGGGAACCGCGAATACGACCGCGCTCGACATCGCCCTACGCAACGGGTACGACGACTCAGAGGCGGACGTGACGGTTGTCCCGAACCCGGTGTCCGGGGAGCCCAACCATCTCGAGGTTACCGTCACCGATGTGGTCCCGACCTTCTTCGCCAGGATCCTCGGGTTCCACACGATGACCATCTCCCGTACCGCCACCGCCGAGTACATCCCTCCGCTCAAGCTGGGGAGCCCGGACAACCAATTCGGGAACAGCTGCGATCCCGAGGAGTTCACCGGCTGTGGCTCGAATTTCTGGGCCAACATCCACGGCAAGTGGACGAGCACCGTCATGGGCGACGCCTATGCGTCCTGGTGTGCCACGGCCAACGACAATCCGGGTTGCGCCCAGAACCCGATCGCCCGCAGTGGCGGGTACCTGTACGGGATCGAATCCGGTTCCAGCTTCACGCTCCAGTTCAACGACCTGGCCTTCCACAACACATCCGGTGGCAGTCCGACCAGTGACAACATCCGCACCGGCGACCGTGGCTGCGAGGACTGGGGGCCGAGCAATGCGGCCACGTGCGGGCCGACCATGCACGTGGCGCTCTACGCCCCCGATCCGACCCCGCTCGACATCTCGGACAACGCCGTGCTCTGCCAGGCCGACATTCCTCCCCAGCCCCAGGTGCCAGTGACCAACGGGTACAGCTTCTCCGCCCCGGACGGCCAGTCGTGCTGGACCCAGTCCGGTTCGGGGATCTTCATCGTCGAGGTGCGTCACATCGACCCCGGGGCCACGGCCGACCGGGCCGGCCTCAATCGCTACTCGGTCCGATCCACCAGCGGGAACCTGTTCGCCCTTGGGGACTTCTCGATCTACAACAACGCGGACGGGTCGACCACTTCGTTCCATCTGGCCGAGGTGCCGACCTACTACCACGGGAAGACGTTCGTGGTCGAGCTGTATGACCCCGGTGAGTCGGCAGCGACGGGGACTCTCCAGGTGGTGGGGCCGGACCTGACCGTGTTCAACGATGGAGAGTGCCGGATCTACGACCGGAACAACCCGACCCAACCCTGGTCGCTCCAGCAGACCATCGGTGCAGGCAGCAACTGTCAGGAGACGGTCACGCCCGGCGAGTACAACGGCCGCTGGCTCAAATTCGAGATGGACCTGCCTCCCGAGTACAGCTGTGGCACCTGCTGGTGGAAGATGAACTACTCCTACCCCTCAGGCGTCAATGACACCACCACCTGGCGGGCCTACATGATCGGGAACCCGATCCACCTCATCCCCTGACGGGCTGCGTCTGGCGCTGGTGACTAGCGCTCATTGCCACATCGTGGGGTGCCCCATTTACGCAACCCCCCGACTCCACTAGTTTGTGGTCGATTCCCGGTGACGGAGGCTGATTCGCCGGGGACAACAAGGGGATGGGCGTGTTCAGGATGTGGGGCAAAGCATCAGGGTCGGGGAGAGATCGTCGCCGCGCGCACAAAGACAGGGGTGCCGCGATCGTCGAGATGGCACTCTTGCTCCCGATCCTGCTAATGCTCGTCATCGGGATCTTCGAGCTCGGTGGGGCCTTCAAGAGCTATCTCACCACCTCCAACGCTGTGCGGGATGGGACACGAATCCTGAGCGCCCGCGGGACGGACGAAGCCGGCGACTGCATCGCGCTGCTCAAAGCCACCGACGCCCTCAGTCTTGGCAACAACCTGAGCCGGGTGGACGAGATCAGAATCTTCCAGGCGAGCCCGAACACAGGCGAGGAGATTGCCGGCACTGTCAATCGGTATTGGGGCCTATCGGGGAGCCCGTCAGATTGTGACTCCACACCACCCAATTGCGGCGCCTGGCTCTGTGAGATACAGCAAGAGTCCTTCGAACGCAACGCCCTTGTGGGCGAAGACGTCTCACCCGACCTGATCGGGATGCAGATCGTCTACCGGCACGACTGGTTCACCGGGTTTCCGCCGTTCCGCGGCTTCATCATCATCGACGAGCAGACCATCTCTCGTCTCGAACCGGAGGGATTCGCTCCATGATCAGAAGGTTGAGACGGCGCGGGGACGATCGTGGAGCGGCACTGATCTGGATCGCCGGCACTCTGGTGATCCTGCTCAGCATGGCGGCCTTCGCCACCGACCTCGGCTGGATCCTGCTCTGGAACTCCCGTCTCCAGGCGGCTGCAGACGCGGCCGCACTGGCGGGTGTGGTCAACCTTCCCGGGTTCGAAGACGAGGCTCGCGCCGACGCAGAGTTGGCGGCGGCAGCCAACCGGTTCCCCATCGGGGGCTTGACCAGCATGGATGACGAGGTGATCGCCGAGAACGAGTATCGGGTCACCCTCGACACCAGTGTCGATACCTTCTTTCTCCGCCTCATCGGATTCGACACCTTCAACCTCTCTCAGTCGGCACATGCCCAATACGTGAAACCGGTACGTCTGGGAAGCCCTGACAACCACTTCGGGGGCGACACCGTCGACTTTTGGGCAGCGATCAACGGGCAGTACACCGAGATCCAGCAAGGCGATCCGTACGCCTCGAGATGCATAACTCACTCGAACATACCGGAGACGTGCAACACCTACACCCCGGCCGGGCAGTATCGGCCCGGTGGGTACTACTACGGCATCGAGATCGGTCCCGACTCCGACAACCTCTCCGTCGACTTCTACGATGGCGGCCACTACGTCGATGTCGGAGGCTCGCCGACCGGCGATCTCTCCTGGCGGTGGGGCTGGCCCGAAGGTCAGCGCGGGGTCTACCTCGAATACAACCTGTTCGCTCCTGATACCACACCCACCGATCCCACCGACAACAG
>JBFYOJ010000145.1:0-6201 GCA_041303885.1 Acidimicrobiia bacterium
CGTTCGTGCTGATCGAGGAGCCGGTCGTCATAGGTGAAGGCGTCCGGGTCGTGGGTCGCGGCGAGGACGCCCGTGCCGGCGGCAGCCATCTCCGATATCAGTCTCCAAACCAGGTGGAGCCGGTCCACATCCTGATGTGATGAGGGCTCGTCTGCGAGGAGGAGGGCGGGGCGTCTGATCAGGGCGCGGGCGATGGCGGCCCTCTGCTGCTCTCCGAGTGAAGCCCCGTCGGTCGGCCGGTCGAGCAGATGCGGGATCTCCAGCTTGCCTGCCATCCCGGCCACGTCGGTTTCGGAGTCGGCGAGCCGGCCGGGCAGGCCGATGTTCTCTCCCAGGGTCAGCTCGGGCAGGAGGCCGAGTGACTGCGGCACGACGGCGACCCGATCCCAAGAGCCCGGGTCGTCGAAACCCCAGTGGATCGACCCGGAGTCGGCGGTCTGCCACCCGGCGAGGATGTTCAGCAGGGTGGTCTTGCCCGACCCCGATCGGCCCCGGATGATCACGACTTCGCCCACCTCGACCGAGGTCTCGAGATGGTCGAGGACGAGTATCTTCGTGCCACCGCGCCGGAAGCTCTTCGTGATCCCTGCGAGCTCGACCACCCGGCTCACGTCTTCACTTCCCCATGCTCGAGGCGAATCACTCGATCGGCCACTTCCACGACTTCGGGGTCGTGGGAGGTGACGACCAGGGTGACTCCCATGTCGCGCAGCCGGGAGAGAGCGGTCACGGCGAGATGGGCAGACTGGCTGTCCAGCTCGGCAGTCGGCTCGTCGGCGAGTATGACATCGGGGTTGCCCACCACCGCAGCCGCCAAGGCGGCTCGCTGCTGCTGGCCCGCCGAGAGGCGAGCCGGGTACTCGTCGGCCAGCATGTCGATCTCGAGACGGGTGAGGAGGTCGTGGTCGGGCAAGGAGCGCCTGATTCTCCCTGCCATCTCGAGGTGCTGGCTCACCGTCAAGTAGGAGAGGAGATTCGCCGCCGGATCCTGGAAGAGATACCCCATGTGCCTGGAGCGAAACTTGCGTCTCGCCCGAGCACTCATTGCTGTCAGGTTCCTTCCCGAGACTTCGACTGTGCCCTCGTCCGGCTCGTCGATCCCGGCAATCACCCTGAGCAGGGTCGACTTGCCCGAGCCCGAAGGGCCGGCGAGAACCGTGATCTGGCCGGCGATGGCCACCGCGTCGACATCCCACAGGGCCCAAACCACCTCGCCGTCTGCCCGGTAGGCCCTGCGGATGCCGGTGCAGGACAGGGTGGTTTCAGTCTCCATGGCGCAGCAACTCCGATGTGTCGGCTCCGTCGGCCGTGCGCTGGGCGAGAACGGCGCCCAGAGCGGCAACAGCGATCGAGGTGAGGAGGGCGATCAGGGAGAGATCTAGGGCCCCGACCCAGCGCGGCCCGGGCGGGGTCTCCGGGACGGCGTCGAGGATCCCGTAGAGGCTGCCGGCTGCGACTCGGGCGGCGAGCAGCCCCGCCAGGGTGCCGAGCACGGTCAGACCCGCCAGCTCCATGAAACCTGCCTGGAGGTGCTCCGAGCGTTGCAGCCCCATGCGTCTCGCCAGTGCGTAGGAAAGGTTGCGCTGGCGCTGACGGGCATCGACATAGAGGAGGACGCCGCCAATGGCGATGAGACCGGCCAGGGCCGCGTAGATCTCGAGAAAGTCGAACGTCCACACGATGGCGGCGAACTTGAGCTGGTCCAGAGTGGTGGCTGCGGCCACCGTGAACGCGTACCCGATGCCGGCATCGCCCATCGACTTCTCCACTTCGGCCTCGGTTCGGTCCCTCGTCCACATCAGGTAGCGGGCGCCCCTCAAACGACCTTCCTCGTCCCCGACGGCCTCGACGAACTTCTGCTGATCGACGATCACCAACGGGCGCGATCCTCTCCCGCCGGGGAAGGCGTCCACCTCGCCTTCGATGGTCACAGGGACTTCGCCGGCGACCCCGGTCAGGACCCCATCATCGACCGCCTCGCTGGTTGCATACGCCGGCAGGGCGCCCCCCACGCCCTCGTCGGACACCGTTTCGAGGATCTCTTCGAGAGGGATGTCGGAATAGGAATCGTCCCAGAAAGCCCCGCGGGCGAATGTGTCGGGATCGACTGCGAGGACATCCACCGTGACACCACCGAGATCGACCCGCTCCGCCTTTATCACCACCGTTGACACATCGGCGAGGTCGGCCGGAGGCTCGATCAGACCGAACACAGGCGTCGAGATGTCCGATCCGACGAAACTGCGGGCCTTGGCATCGATCGTCGAAGTGGCCGACCGCGTCAACGAGGCGGCATAGACCAAGGTGGCCACGGGCAGGGCAGCGCCGGCGATCAGGGCAACCGCCAGAGTCGGTGACGAGACGACGCGACGGGTGGCGAGATAGACCGCGTGGCTCTTCCTCCCCGCCTTCCTGAGCAGCGGGAATGCCCTTATCACGACCTCCGCGACCAGGAGCACGACGGCGAGGAACGCGAACAGGGGGAAGAAGAGGACGAGCGGGTCCACCGAGCCGACCAGTTGGTTCTCCTCGATGGTGACAGCGCTCTCCCCGAGACTCGTTCGGACCCAGACGGCACCGATGACGGAGATGACGAGCAGCGGGATCCTCCACGGGAAGCGATGGGCCCTGACCGGACCGCGGTCGAGCAGATTGCGGGCTCTGAGCCCGACCACCACGGCTACGGCGACGATCCCGAGCGCGGCAGCAGCGATCGTCGCCCAGACCGCTGTTGTTCGGGCGGAGGCTTCGACGCTGGGGGCAGGCCCGACCAACCCGATGAGGAGATTGGCGAGGCCCCATCCGAGGGCACTGCCGACGATCATCGCCGGGAGGAACTCCAGGGCTGCCTTGACCGCGATGAGCGACGGGCCCGAACCGATCGCCGACAGGTACTGCAGCTCCACACGGCGCCGGTCCACCCAATAGGAGCCGGCCCCGCCGATCAGGGCCGTGGCGGCAATCAACACCACGCCGGCGAGCGGGAGGATGGAGCTTCGGAGAGCGTCGGTCAGGGCCTGGACCCGATCGGTCACCAGGCCCAGGTCGCTGTGCATTCCGGACGAGCTGTCGAGTATCGCCTCGTCGATCTGGTCCAACGCCTCCGCGGCTTCCCGGGCGTCGGTCACGGTCAGGCCCTCCAGGGCCACCGGGATCTCCCAGGTCCCTGCCGAGGCGCCATAGCCGGCGTATACCGAAGTCATCAGATCGGGGTCATCGAGGAAGAAGTCGGGGTTGACCAGAAGCGGAGGCGGGGGCAGGTCGCCCATCGAGTTGACCTCGAGCACGTCCTGCACACTGCACCAGTAGGAATCGCCGATCTGGTCGTACAGACCCGAGTAGACCGCCTGGACGGTCACCCGAGACGAGCTCGAGCCTGCGGTGAAGGTGAAGGTGTCCCCCGGGCCCACCCCCAGGTCCTCGGCGAGGACGTTGTCCACATACACCCCGGGCCCGTGTTCGCCGCCGACGAGCGTGATGTGATCCCGGAAGTCGTCACGCGCCAGGAAGCGTCCGGTCAGCGGGGTGCCCCCATCCTCGGGCAGCAGATTGACCACGGTGCCACGGAGGATCACGGCGGGGTCACCCAGAGTCGGGTGACCATCGACCTGTCTCTGCAGGAACGCCCGGTTGGCCGAGAGCAGCCCTGTCATGGGCGTCTGCTGCTCTGGCTCCGTGGAAACCCCGAACAGGGTGGTTGTGCCGGCGAAGGATGATGGGCATCGGCCTTCCAGTTCCCGGCGCAAGGCAGCGCCGGCCGAGGAGGAGATGAACAGTGGGGTGAGGGCAGCCACGATCGACAGGATCGTCGCGGTTCCGATCACGGCGAACAGCACGGCCGGGCGACGTGCCAGGAGGGCTGGGGCGCGGGTGAACGGGGGTGTCGTCAGCATTCAGATTCGCCGTGCAAGCCCGGCCGATGGGGCATGTTTCGATCCCTTGCGGCGCGGATCTTCCAGCGAGCGATGCTAGGACCGGTACGATCGGTAGCGATGAACCATCTGCTGGTCCCGGTCCTCCTGGCAATCGAATTGGGTGGCGGTTTCGGCACCGCCACGGCCAACATCACCTCCACAACCCCACAATCCATGGTGGTGGAGATACGTGTCGAGGTCGAGGTCGAGGCCGACACCGTTGTGGCCCATTTCGCCTTGCCCGACGAAGACCAGATCACAATCCCGCTGCTGGCAAGGGACCACGGGACCTATGGAGTCACGACCGATCTGAAGCCTGCCGACTACATGGTCGTGTTCGAGGCCGTAGGAGAGACTGGTGCCCAATCGGAGCCGGTGTCGCTCAGTGATCTGGGGGCGGAGCTCGGTCCAGAGGCCGGAGGGGCAGACCAGGATGACGACGAGAGGAGCCCTGAGACCAATCAGTGGATGTGGCTGGGGGTCGCCCTCGGAGCGGCTTCCCTTTCCGCCCTTGCCTTCTGGGCCCTCGGGGGGAGGGACGAGTCAGATGGTGACCACGACGCCGATCAGACCCCGCCGGACGGGGTCGAATCCGCCGAGCCATCCCCCGAAATGCCGTCCCCCGAGGAGCCGACTTCGGAGGACTGACCTTTGGCGGAGCGCCTGGCGTCCTCGATCTTGGAGCTGTTGAGCCGTGGGAGGGCGTAGAAGAAGAGCCCGGCGTGAAGGGCGAATGCGAACAGGAAAGGCAGGCGGAGCGCCCACTCACGTCCGAGCAGAGGGTCGGTAGCGGCGACTAGCGCCCCGCCGACGAGAGACCCGATCGGCATCATCCCCCAACCGAACAGCCTGTACACCGAGTTGACCCGTCCCAGCATCCGGTCCGGGATCAGCGCCTGGCGCAGCGAGACGGTGATGACATTCCACAACACGCCGAAGAACGAGCCGATGGCGAACATGGCCCACACCACCCATGCCGAAGAGGTGAGGCCGGTTATCAGGAGCGTTGCCGCCCCGACCAGGACCGCCGCGAACAGGGATGCACCCTGGCCGATCCGTTTCGAGATGCCTGAGGCGAGCACCGACCCGAGGACACCCCCTGCCGCCCCTGCCGTCAGGACCGCGCCGAAGGCTGCCGCGTCGAGATCGAGGATCTCCTGGGCGAACAGGACATAGGTGGAAAGCGCCATCGCGAACGCGCCGTTCATCACCCCCAGGGCGATGGCCATGGGCCGGAACAACTCGTGGCCCCATAGCCACCGGACACCCTCCTTCATCTCCTCCCAGAACGAGGCGGCTCCCTCGTCGCCCCTTGACAGATCGCCGGCTGACCCTTTCGGTCTGAACTGGCCGGCGAGGGTGAATATCAGAGCCGCCGAGATGGCAAAGGTCGCTGCGTCCACGAAGAATGGCAGCGAGAAGGCCACAGCGAGGAGGAGTCCCGCGACCGGTGGGCCGACGAAGGAGTTCATCACCATCTCCGCCCCCCACAACCGACCGTTGGCCTTCTCGAGGTCGGTCTCGTCGACGATCGCAGGCATCAGGGTTTGGGCTGAGTTGTCCCGGAGCACTTCGGCGGTGCCGAGGAGGATGGCTCCGAGGTAGATCACCAGAAGGAGCAGGTCGGAATTGGCCGGAACCGAGGCCGTTCCGGAGGCCACCGTTTCGGGGGAGGAGAGGTTGGCCTGCGACGCGAGGACGATCAGGGCAACACCGAAGGTGAGAACGAATCGGATGACGTCCATCCAGGCGACCAGCAACCTTCGATCGACCCGATCGGTGATCACCCCTGCCGGCAGAGTGAACAAGAGCCAGGGGAGCCGGGTGGCCACGGTCACGAGGGCGATGTGGACCGGGCTTCGGGTCACAGCCGAGGCCAGCCAGGGATAGGCCACGGTGGCCACACCGTCGCCGAAGTTCGATATCACCGAGGCGACCCACAACTTCCAGTAATTGAGTCCGAGTGTCCTGCTCACGTGGCATCCCCCGGGTCGGGCAGGTGGGGCCGTTCCGTGGGGTAGAGGGCAAGGAGCAGCCCGTAGGTCGTGTCGCCGCCCCGTTTCTCCGAGACGAATTCCTGGGCCAGCTCGCCGAGACGCAGCACCCACTCGTCGGCTCTCGCCGCAGGGATTCTCGCGTAGCGAAGCGTGCTCATGATCGAGCGCTCCTGTTCGGACAAGAACTCCGTTGCCCGGGCGAATTCGGCGGCGGCGCTGGTGAGGAAGTAGTCAGGCGAGACCTCGGTGACCTTCTCTTTGGTGGCGCTGAGCAGGTAGGTCCGTGCTGT
>JBFYOJ010000146.1:0-7445 GCA_041303885.1 Acidimicrobiia bacterium
AGGCGGTGGGTCGCTTCACCCGGGAGATCGGGCTTCTCGATCCCGAATCTGCAGAGATCCGGCTGCGGGAGGCCCATCATCTCGACGAGCTCGCGGCACGAAACCTGACTGCCTATCTGGCAGAGGAGCGCCGGGCGACAGGTGTGCTTCCCTCCGACCAGACCGTGGTGGTCGAGCGTTTTCGTGATGAGATCGGCGACTGGCGTCTGGTCTTGTTGTCACCGCTCGGCTCCCGGATCCACGCGCCCTGGGCCATGGCCCTCCGTCACCGGTTCCGCGATCGATTCGGGACCGACCTCGATGCGATCTGGTCCGACGACGGGATCGCCTTCCGATTCCCCGACTCAGACGACCCACCGAAGGCCGAAGACCTGATCCTCGATCCCGACGAAGTCGAGAGCCTTCTCCTCGATCATCTCGGCGACACCGCCCTCTTCGCAGCGAGATTCCGCGAGGCCGCCGGGCGCTCATTGCTCCTCCCCCGGCGCCGTCCGGGCGAGCGGACTCCGCTCTGGCTGCAGCGACGACGCTCCGCCGACCTCCTCGGGGTCGCCAGGCAATTCGGCTCGTTCCCCATCATCCTGGAGGTCTACCGGGAGATACTCCAGGACGACTTCGACCTGCCTGGCCTGATCCAGGTGCTGGGCGACATCCAGGCGCGCCGGGTGAGGGTCGCCGCGGTCGACCTCGACTCGCCGAGCCCCTTCGCCTCGTCGCTCCTGTTCTCGTTCATAGCGGCATACCTCTATGAGGCTGATGCCCCACTGGCGGAGCGGAGGGCGACGGCTCTCGCTCTCGACCGCGACCTTCTCCGTGAGCTCCTTGGCGAAGGAGAGCTGCGCGAGATGATCGACCCCGACGTGGTGGTGGCGGTCGAGTTGGAGCTCCAGCATCTGACGGACCGGCGGAGAGTCACGACTCCCGATGGAGTCCATGACCTGCTCAGGGATCTAGGTCCGATGACGGTGGCCGACATCGAAGTCAGATCCGAAGCCCTCTCCATACCGGGCACTCTCGACGACCTCGAGGCACAGCGCCGCGTCGTCAGGGTCACCGTTGCAGGGGTGGAGCGCTGGGCCGCGGTCGAAGACGTCTCGCGTCTACGCGACGCCCTCGGCGTGCAGCCGCCGGCCGGTGTGGCACACGTCTTCCTCGAACCGGTGGAAGACCCGTTGGGCGATGTCATCGGGCGGTATGCACGGACGCACGGCCCGTTCACGGCGAGCCACGCCGCAGACGCCCTCGCCATTCCCCCCGGGATCGTCGAGACCGTCCTCCGTCAGCTGGAGGCGCAGGGCCGGGTGGATGTCGGAGCCTTCCGACCGGGCGGAGCGGGCCGGGAGTGGGTCGATCGCGAAGTATTGAGACGGCTCAAGCGGCGCTCACTGGCCGTACTTCGGCGCGAGATCGAACCTGTGAGCCCCTCATCGCTCGCTTCGTTCACCGTTGCCTGGCAGGGCGTGCGCGAGGAGCCGCCCCGGGGCCAGACAGCGCTGACCGATGCCGTGGCCAGGCTCACCGGGGCGATCATCCCCGCTTCGGTGCTGGAACGGGACGTCTTGGCCACACGTGTCGAAGACCCCGGGCCGATGCTCGATCGCCTCCTTCTCGAGGGGGACCTGGTCTGGGTCGGGCACGACGGTTTAGGGGTCTCCGACGGCAAACTCGCCCTCTATCCCCGCTCGGCCCTGGGCAGTCTCTGGCGCGGCCCTGGTGCGATAGCGGACACGGCTGAGTCGAACGCAATAGTCGGCTACCTGGAGAGTCGAGGAGCGAGTTTCTTCCGCGATATCTACAACGGAGCGGGCGGAGGCGATCCCGACCTGCTCCTCGAGCATCTCTGGGACCTGGTCTGGTCGGGCCACGTGACCAACGACACCCTCGCCCCGGTCCGGGCCCTCGCCGAGCGTAGGAACAGCAGGGGCGGGCGCAGACCGATGTCGTCCCAGTTCCCCGCCCACGCCGGCGGGCGATGGTCCCTCACCGGCCACCTGACACGCGGCGATGTCACCGACACCGAGCGTCACACCGCCTGGGCCCAGCTCCTCCTCGACCGCCATGGCCTCGTGACGCGGACCACGGTGCTGGCCGAGGGTTATCCCGGCGGCTTCAGCGCCCTGTACCCGGTGCTCTCCCACCTGGAAGAGACAGGGCGGGTGAGACGGGGATACTTCGTGGAGGGTCTGGGGGGCTCCCAGTTTGCCCTGCCCGGTGCCGTCGATCGACTCCGGGCCGACCCGGATCAAGGACTGACCGTCCTGGCAGCGACCGATCCGGCCAACCCATACGGTGCGGCACTCCCCTGGCCCGAGATCGATGCGGCCCGGCTCGCCAGAGATGCAGGCGCCTATGTGTTCCTCTGGGAAGGTGAGCTCATCGGGTTCCTCGACAAGGGCCGGCGCAATCTGACTGTGCTCGCCGAGGACACGTCGACCTACGGCTACCTTGGGCGGGGACTCTCGACGATCGCTTCCCGGCATCGTCGGACGACCGTCAACACTGTCAATGGCCGCCCTGCCCCCAAGTCCCCGCTAGCCCCGGCTCTGGTGGAATGGGGGTTCGCAACGGCTCCCAAGGGTCTGACCTATCGGGGCTGAACGGCGTATGTCTAAGACACCCGGCTCAGGATCTCGTAGGTCGTCGAACGGAGGGCGGGGCTCCTTCCGGCAGCCAGGATGACCTCCCGGAATTGACCGGGCGTCACCTCCTGGCCATGGGCTGCTCCTGCCGAACGGGTGATGATCTCGCCCATGAGCGTCCCGCCCAGGTCGTTGCAGCCGGCGTCGAGCAGACGCCGCCCACCATCCAGGCCGAGCTTGACCCACGACGCCTGGATGTTGGGCACCAGACCATCGAGCGCTATCCGGGAGACAGCGTGGATCAGCACCACCTCGTCCCAGGTCGGCCCGGGCCTCGACCTTCCCCGAAGGTAGATGGGTGAGCCCATGTGCACGAAGGGGAGCGGCACCACTTCGGTGAACCCCCCTGTCCGCCGCTGAATTGCCCTGATCACCTCGAGGTGATTGGCCCAGGAACGCGGGTGGTCGATGTGGCCGAACATGATCGTCGCCGTCGCCCGGAGCCCCAGCTCATGAGCCGTGATCATCACCTCAGCCCACTGCGAGGTCCGGATCTTGTCCGGGCAGAGGTGGGCCCGCACGTCGTCGTCCAGTATCTCGGCCGCCGTCCCAGGCAGTGTTCCCAGCCCTGCTGCCTTCAACTCTTCGAGGAAACGGCGCACCGGCATCCCGAGTGTCTCCGCTCCTTGCCAGACTTCGAGAGGAGTGAACCCGTGGATGTGCATATCGGGCAGCTTCTCCTTGATCGCCTCGACCACATCCACATAGAAGTTGCCGGTGAAGTCAGGGTGGATGCCCCCCTGCAGGGTCACCTCGGTGGCTCCCCGATCCCATGCTTCCTCAGCCCTGGCGACGATCTCGTCGAGACCCATCAGATAGGGCTCGCCTCTCAGGTTCAGGCTGCGCGGGCCCTTGGAGAAAGCACAGAACCCGCACCGGAAGTAACACAGGTTGGTGTAGTTGATGTTCCTGTTCACGATGAAGGTCACGACATCGCCCGCAGCCTTCTGACGAAGCACGTCGGCGACATGGGCGATGGCGTCCACCTGATCGCCCCGCGCCCGGAACAACGACTCGATTTCCTCTGTGCTCGGAGCGATGCCGTGCAGCGACCGTTCCAGGATCGGTGCCAGCTCTCCGGCCGAGTCGGGAAGAGGCGGAGCAGCACCGGCCAGCCACCTCCGATCGAGCCACTCGGCCGAGAAGCGGGCAACCGGGACCGGCGGGTCCATGTCCTTGCCGGGCGCCCACTCATAGCGAGGGCGGGCCACGCCGGATCCGTCGACCTGGCCCAGCCAGGCCGTGAAGACGCCGGCCGGGAGGACCCTGCGTGCCTCATCCACCTCGACCCCCAGCGGGAACGCGGTGCGTTCCACCAGCGTGTGCCCGTGCAGGGCCTCCCTCAACTCCCCCACCCGTTCCACATCCCAATCCCGCAGCAGGAGATCTGTCGCCCCCTGCTCCACTGCCCGAACCGCCTGGCCTACGTCGTCGACGAACACCGAGATCGAGCACTCGAGCCCGGGAAGATTGGTGAGACCGGACATCGTGTGAGTGTCTGACCGGGCGGTTCGGACGAATCTGGCCCGGGACCGGGCCATCGCGTCGAGAACGATCTCACGCGGGCCCTCACCCAGGATCGTGATCCTCCACCCGGGTACACCGGCCTCGGCAAGGGCGAGGCCCTCTTCGGGTCCCACCGCCCACGCCGCGGGCTCTACGTCTGACTTCGTCCCCGCGAGCACGAGGACCCCGGCCGCGTGGCCCGCTGCCACCTCCTCCGCCGTCGGCGAAGACATCTCGATGGTGGTGGTCCCTTCACGGCGACGACTCGTCGCTGTCGGCTCTCCAAGCAGCTCGGCAGGCCGGACTCGCAAGAACGTGATGGCGGTCATTTCACTCCTGAGGTTGCCGGGGTCATGGCCAATCCGCTCGAGTCGGCAGCGGCCAGGACGTCTGGATAGAGGCCAGGGTCGATCCAATCTTGGTCGATGAACTCCGGATACACCGGAAGCCGGGCCCTCAGCGCGAATCCGGCCTTCTCGGTCCGGCCGCGCAGCTCATCGAGATGGGGCCAGGGTGCCTCGGGGTTGACCCAGTCGATGGTCAATGGCGAGACACCGCCCCAATCGTTGATACCGGCTTGGAGGTAGATCTCATACGCTTCGGTGAGATTCGGTGGCACCTGCACGTTCGCCTCGGGCCCGAGGATCCACCGCGCCAGAGCCACGACCCGGGCAAACCAGCGCGGGATCGGCTCGGCAGATCTCCGCATCGCCGTGTCGGCCTTTGCCCTGAAGTTCTGGATGATGACCTCCTGGATCGCCCCGGTGCGCTCAGCGAGACCCTTCAAGGCGAACAGTGAGGCGACGACGTCCTCTTGGGTCTCGCCGATGCCGACGAGGATCCCGGTGGTGAACGGCACCTTCATCCGCCCCGCCGACTCGATCGTGGCCACACGCAGGGACGGATCCTTGCTGAGAGTGCCGTGATGGGGCAATCCAGGCTCCATCAAACGAGGCGAGATGTTCTCCAGCATCATCCCCATCGAAGGATTGGTTGGGCGGAGCAGTCTCATGTCATCGTCGTCGAGCAACCCAGGGTTGGCGTGTGGAAACAGGGCGGTCTCGGAGCGGACCAGGGCCGACATCTCGGCCACATACTCGATGGTCGAGGTCAGGCCCTTGCCGGAGAGGAACTCTGCGGCTTGCGGCCAGCGCCGCTCGGGACGGTCCCCAAGGGTGAAGAGGGCCTCGGTGCAGCCGGCTTCATCCCCGGCTCGGGCAATCGCCAGCACCTCGTCCGGCTCCAGGTACACCCCCCCGGCCCCAGGCGGCTTGGCGAAGGTGCAATAGGTGCAACGGTCGCGGCAGAGCGTGGTCAGAGGGATGAACACCTTCCGACTGAAGGTGACGACCCGGCCCCGCCCCTCATCTCGCAAGGCGCGAGCGTGGTCGAAGAGCGGCCCGTCGTCTACGAGACCGGCCAGATAGCGAAGGGCGAGCTCAGGGTTGGGGCTCGGGTGGGTCATGGAGATCTGGGTCCGTGATCAGGCTATGCCCGACGAAGAGGCTTCGGTCATGCCCCCGTCAACCGGGAGAATGACGCCTGTCATCCAATCGGCTGCGGGGGAGGCCAGGAAGACGATGGCCCGTGCCACATCCTCAGGGGCACCGAGGCGCTGCAATGGGTGCATCTGCGCAGCCATCTCCTCGTCCTGCCACAACATCTCGGAGAGACGTGTCTTCACCACTGCCGGAGCCACCGCGTTGACCCTGATCGTCGGCGCCAGCTCCAAGGCGAGCTGGCGGGTCATGTGCACCAGACCCGCTTTCGAGATGTTGTAGGCACCGGTCACCGGGCTCGGTCGCAGACCACCCACCGAAGCGACGTTCACGATGGAGCCACCGTTCTTCTCCATCCAGGCCCGGTAGGCGGCGCGAACCCACAACAGCGGGGCACGCTGGTTGACCGCCCAGGTCTTGTCCAGGGCCCCGAGGTCCACTTCCATGAGACCACCCGCGGACGGGTTGGTTCCCGCGTTGTTGATCAGGATGTCACACGCGCCGAATCGCTCCAGCGTGCGAGCGACGGCCTCATCGGCCGCCTCCTCGGAGTCGGCTCGTGCCGCGAGCGCCAGCAGCCGGTCGGTGTCGACGCCGGCCGCGACCAGCTCCGCCTCGGCCGTCTCGAGGTTCTCCGGCTTCCGGGATGTGATCGTGATGCCCTCGGCACCGCTCCGAGCAAACTCGAGGGCCGTCGCCTGGCCGATGCCCCGGCTTGCCCCGGTGACGATCACGACCTTTCCCTCAACCGAGACTTCCACGATTCCTCCCATCTCCCTGGCTGGACCTCAATGGCCACCTCTCTTCACGCCCCCATATTTCATCCTGGTATCCGACAGCGCCGCGGCCCGTGACTCGTCGTCACCGATGCCGGCATCCACGACCTCTCCTACGAAGAGGGTGTGGGTCCCGAAGTCGATCGATTGGCGAACCTCACACTCCAGCCACGCGATCGCCTCCTCGAAGATGGGCACACCAGTCCGGCCCGGATGGATGGGCCGGTCGTTGAGCGAATCGCCCTCCCGGGTCGCCGGCTTGGAGAACTTGACGAACACGCGGGTGTCGTCCGACCGCCACAGGTTCACGCTGAAGGCGCCACCCTCGCGGATGAGACGGTGGGTGAGAGCCGAGTTCTCGACACCGACACCGACAAGGACAGGCTCCATCGACAGCTGAGTCACCCAGGACGCAGTCATCGCGTTCGACTCTTCCCCCGCAGCCGACCCGATGAGGGCCAGGGCGTTGGGGATCTTCCAGGTCACCTTGTTGAGTAGCTCGGGGTCCACGTCACTCGCACTGACAAAAGCGAAGGGGAAACCCTAATCTCCGCCAGGTGCGCATCCTGATCGCCACGACCGGGGTCCTTCCACCGGCTCCAGTCGCCGAGTTGTGCCGTCGATTGCACGGTGACGATGGGAGCGTGACCGTGATGACCGTGGTTCGGGTCCCGCGCTCCTTCCTCGAAGCGCTGGACGACGACATGCGTCGTTCCTTTCTCGATGAGTCGCCGATCGGCTCGTCCGACGCCGAGGCAAAAGCAGCGCGCTATCTGGAGGAGCGGGGGTTGAAGGCGGTCGAGCCGCTCGTCGCTGCACTCGAGGTTGCCGGCATGAAGGCGGAGGTGCGATTCGTCGAGGGAGACGACCCTTCCGAGGCGATCATCAACACTGCGGAGGACACCGGCTCCGAGTTGGTGATGATGGGAGCCACCCGCCGGCTGTTCACCGAGGAAGCGTGGCGGAGTGTCTCGGCCCGCGTCATGGACAAGTCGCATCTGCCCGTCCTGCTCGTCCCGGGAACC
>JBFYOJ010000147.1:0-6712 GCA_041303885.1 Acidimicrobiia bacterium
CCAGAGCCGCTCATCGACATCGTGCCCATCCAGCAGAAGGGAGACGGTGCCGAGGTGGTGACCCAGTACGAGATGTACGGGGTGGAGGCGCTGGGTCTGCTCAAGATGGACTTCCTCGGGCTTCGCAACCTGTCCATCATCGAGCGCTGTCTCGAGCTCGTCGAGGAGGCAACGGGGGAAATGGTCGACATAGACGGGGTTCGCCTCGACGACGAGAAGACCTTCGAGCTCCTGCAGTCGGGGAACACGATCGGGGTCTTCCAGCTGGAGGGCACCGCGATGCGGTCGCTGATCCGCTCCTTGAAGCCGGACTCGTTCAACGACGTCATCGCGCTTGTCGCCCTCTATCGGCCGGGTCCGATGGGGGCGAACATGCACACCCTCTACGCCGACCGCAAGAACGGGCGCGCACCGATCGAGGAGCTCCACCCCGCCCTCACCGACAAGCTGGCGGACACCTACCAGATCATGGTCTATCAGGAGCAGGTGATGTCCGTCGCCCAGGAGATGGCCGGCTATTCGATGGTCGATGCCGACAACCTGCGCCGGGCGATGGGGAAGAAGATCAAGTCGGTGATGTTGGCCGAGGAAGAGAAGTTCGTCGCCGGGTGCATCGCCCAGGGCCACACCGAGAAGGTGGGGAGGGAGATCTTCGGGCTCATCGAGCATTTCAGCGGATACGGGTTCAACCGGAGCCACAGCGCGGGCTATGGCCTGGTCGCCTACCAGACCGCCTATCTGAAAGCCCACCATCCGGCCGAGTACCTTGCCGCCCTCCTCACCGCGACCAAACGCGACAAGGAGCGTACGGCCGTCTACCTCAACGAGTGCCGGCAGATGGGGATCAAGGTCCTGGTGCCCGATGTCAACGAGTCGGACTCCGACTTCACGGTTCGGGAAGGCAACATCCGCTTCGGGCTCTCCGCGGTGCGCAACGTCGGCGAAGGGGTGGTCGAGAAGATCGTGGAAGGGAGGGCTGACGGCCCCTATGAGTCCTTCCAGGACTTCGTCGACCGGGTCGACGTGTCGACGCTCAACAAGCGAACGGTGGAGTCCCTGATCAAAGCCGGGGCCTTCGACGGGACCGGTGATCCGAGAAAGGGCCTCACCGTGGTCTACGAGCAGGTGCTGGATGCCACACTGGAGCGTCGTCGCAACGAGGACATGGGCCAGTTCAGTCTCTTCGCGGGTGACACCGAGGCCGTTTCCAATAGTCGTATAGAGATCCCCGAACTGGCGTGGCCACAGAAGATCCAGCTCGCTTTCGAGAAGGAGATGCTCGGTCTCTACGTGTCCGACCACCCGCTGCTTGCAGTCGGCCCGTCATTGGCCGCTGCCACGACATCCACTGTCAGCCAGCTCGTCGAGCTCGCCGATCGGGCCAACGTGACCGTTGGCGGCTTGGTGGCAGGGATAACCCGGCGTTGGACTCGCAACGGCGAGCCGATGATCTTCTTCCAGCTCGAGGACCTGGAAGGTGCGGTCGAGGTGGTGGCGTTCCCCCGCACGGTGAAAGACTATGGCGCGGCCGTGGTCGAGGACGCAGTCGTGATCGTGACCGGCTTTCTCGACCATCGTGGGGACGATGTGAAGGTGATGGCGAGGGAGATCAGGGAGCTCGAGGTCCGGGACGACACCATGGTCCGGCTCAAGGCCCCGGCTGCGACCCTCACGCCCGAGCTCGTGTCCCGGCTCAAGTCGATCCTGTCCAATCATCCCGGCGGTTCGCCTGTCTATCTGAACATGACCAGCGAACAAGGAATCAAAGTCCTGAAGTTGAGTGACGCCCATCGGGTCGAGCCGCGGAGCGCGTTGTTCGCCGAGCTGAAAGAGCTGCTCGGGCCGAGTGCAATCCTCTGATCTGCCCTGATCAGGGCCGGCGGGCCCACAACTGCCGCTGGGTGACCTGGGCAAGTGCTGCTGCGCGGCCGTGACGGCGTCCCAGCACATAGGCGAGGACGACGGTGGTGGCTGTGACCGTCCCTGCGCCGCTCAGGGCCACGACCCGCTTGGTCTTTCGGGCGAAGATCACAACCGGCCATCCCCGCTCATGAGCGATCGAATCGAGCTCGGAGTCCGGGTTCACCGCGACAGGGTGACCCACGGCTTCCATCATCGGCAGATCCGAGATCGAGTCCGAGTAGGCATAACTGCGCTCGAGGTCGTAGCCGCGGTCGGCGGCGAGTTTCTCGATGGCGTCGACCTTGCCCGCCCCGTATACGAACGGCCCGTCCAGCTCACCGGTGTAGTGACCGGCCACAACCCGTCCCCGGGTGCCGATCGCCCCTGTCATGCCAAGAGATCGGGCCAGCGGCTCCACGATCTCGTGTGGTGAGGCGGACACGATCCATGTGTCCCGGCCGGCTTCGTGGTGGAGGTTTATCAGTTTCCGGGACTCGGGTCTCACCCGGGAGACGAGCCGGGGGAGCACCGCCGCCCCGACCATCTCGAGTGCCGCCACCGAGGCTCCGGAGATGTGGGTCAGGAAGTCGGCCTTTGCGTCATCGGTGGCATCTCCCTTGTCACCGAGGAGCTTGAAGCTGATGGCGGCCACGGCCCACCGCCCGATGTCCGGGCTGCTGGCGAGACCCTGACGCCAGGCTTCGATTCCGAATGGGAACGCCGAAGCGCCCGAGATCAGGGTTCGGTCGAGGTCGAAGAAGGCTGCCGCGTTGGCCATGTGGGGATCAGGATATGCCCACCTCTACCCAAGGCAACTCCCTTGCCTCATCGAGCAGCGAGGCCAGGCCGTCGAGGTCGGTGGGTGTGGACGAGGACCATGGGATGGTGGCGATGTGGGCCCCGTACCGGGAGGAGAACTCCTCGCGTGTGTCCCGCTGCCGGATCGTCTCGGCGCTCCACCGGGCGAAGTTCTGCTCCAGTGCGGCCGATGTCCCGCGCGGTGCCGTGGCATCGGCCCAATCCTCGGGAAGGGCCCGGTTGAACACCACGGCGGCCGGATGGGAGGCCAGACCGGGCAATTCCCTGTAGAACTTGATTGCCTCCCGAACCGGGGCGGGGTCGGCCGTGGTGATGACGAAGATCGACGCCGAGCGGAGGACTCGTTCGATCTCACGTCCTCTCTGGGAGACACCGTCGTAGGTGGTCCGCAGATCGAGGAGGAACTCAGCTACGCGTTCGAGCAGGTCCGACCCGAGTATCGAGTCGGCCATGCGGAGCACCGGCCGGGCGGCCAGGTTGAAGAAAGCCCGCCGGCCCGGGAGGGGGCCACCGGTTATCCAGCGAAGGAGCCGTCCCCCAACCAGGTCCGCCATCTGTGCCGGTGCGGTGAAGAAGTCGATGCCACCGCCCGAGGGGGGCGTGTCCACGACCACCAGATCCCAAGCCTTGGCCTGGACGAAGGTTGCGGCTTGGTCGGCTGCCGCGTAGGACTGAGAAGCCGGGAAGTGCTCCGAGGCGGCGCGAAAGAACTCGTTGTCTGCCAGCCTGGTTGCCACCTCAGGTTCGGCGTGTCTCATCGCCACCGCCCGCCATGAGGCCGATGCGTCGAGCATGGCCGCCCAGAGGTTCGGCTCATCGTGATGCGGCTGGGGCTCGTTGCCCAACTCCTCCACCCCGAGGGCGGAGGCCAGCCTCCGCGCCGGATCGACGGTGACCACCAGGGTGCGCATGCCATGCCGTGCGGCTCGGACCCCTATGGCTGCGGCAACCGTGGTCTTCCCAACGCCTCCGGCGCCCGTGATCAGAAGGGTCCTGGTCACGCGATCGCCTCGAACTCGTCGGCAAGGTGGGCGGCCACCTCACCGGGGGTGAACAACCCGTAGAAGTAGGGAAGAATGTGGTCGGGCGGCAGTTTCTCGAGCCACAGCTGTTGCTCGCTCCACAGTGAGCGGTGCAGCCGGGCCGCTTCGCCCACCGGTCCCGGAGGGGTCTCGGGGTCGGTCAGCTCGTCGAGCACACGGTTGGCTATCAGGGTGGCCTTGGCCACCACATCTTCTTTGGCCAGCCAGCGCAGAGTCTCCTCGGTCTCGGTGACCGGCAGCTCCTCGGGTAGCGACAAGAGGATGAGCTCGGTGAGGTCGGGGTCTCGCAGTGTGGCGCTCATGTAGTCGGCCTGGGAGCGAACCCGACCCGTGGGCACCAACTCTGAGATGGTGATCGGGGCTCGAAGATATGAGCCGATCTGACCGGTCGGGGGAGCATCGGCGATCACCACGTCCCATCGATCCTCGCGAACCTCCCACAGCGCCTTCCCGATCGTGATGATCTCCCTGATCCCCGGAGCGGCGGTAGCCAGTGCGTCGAAGGCACGGGCGAGAGGGCCGAAGCGCGACATCCCCCTGATCCCGACCTGGAGTGAGAGGTATTCGAGGAGCGCGTCGGAACGGACCATTTGCATGGCGTGGAGACCGGGACGGACTTCCCGTGGCTCGAAGGCCAGCGGCCCGGTCCCGAAATGGGAGGAGAGACCACCTGGCGAGGCCATCTCCATGGCCAGCACCCTGAGGCCCCGTCGTTGAGCGAGCAGGGACAGCCCCGCGGCCACCGCCGACTTGCCCACCCCACCCTTGCCGGAGACCAGGACCAGGCGCTTGTCCAGCACTGCGGCCTCCTGTTCAGCCCGTTCCGCCCAGAGGGATGCGAAGGACGAGCTTGCCGTCCTCGACGCTCCAGTCGGCAGTCCCGATGAGAGCGAAGTCGGTGTAGTCGGTTTGTGCCTGCTCCACGAAGCGCATGCGCTCCTCACCTGCGACCGGGGGCAGTGGGCGGTCCCTCACCGCAGTCGCGCGCTCCTGATAGCGGCGAAGCATCGCGTCGACGTCGAATTGAGCCATGAGGCAAACGCTAACGCGTTGCCCGCTTTTGCTCGGCCTTCCGCTCGCTCGCCAGTCGCTCCAACTCGACGTCGCTGTAGTCGACGTAGGTCATCGCATCGGCGAGCAGATGGTGCCCGGCAACCTCGCGGATGGCGCGATGCATTTCGTGCGCCACTCTGCGATAGGCGGGGTGGCCGGCGGCCTGGCTCCTCAACTCGATCAGGTGGAACGCCTGGCGCGGGTTCATCTCCATGACGAACCTGACGTTGTAGGCGAATGGCACGACATACTGGGCGACGTCGGCGCCGAGGTCGTCGCGGACGTCCTCGTAGAATGCGCCGGCTTCGTCCATGATCGAGGTCCACTGGCCGTCGAGGCCCTCCTGCTCCAATTCTTCGGGAACGTCGTAGCCGAGCCTCGTCGAGAATCTCTGCCATTCGAGGGTCATCAATCGATGACGCTGCAGATCGCGAAAAGCACCGATGTCGCAACTGACGTCGAAGCGGTAGGTCGTCCTCTCCATGGCTCGTCCCGGCTTGTGGCGCCGGTTGGCCCGATCGCCGACCAGGGCGGCGATGATCGCTGCCCGCTTGGCTGGGGTCATGGCGCGTGCGATGCCGAGCAGCTCGCGGTCGGGCAGCTCGGAGACCGCGTAGAGGGCGGCCGCAGCGATCTTCAACTCGGCTTCCGGGTCCCAATCGGTGAGGGTCACCGAGGGGCCGCTGTCGCCGGGAGGGCCCAGTTCATCGGCGTGGCGCTCGAGGTCGTCGCGGACCTGCGCCAGATACTGCGACCAGCGGGACCCTCGATCCTCCAGGTCGACTCTCGTCAGGAACGACGGGATGATCTTCCTCAGCTCCCCGAGCATCATCTCGCCGTAGCTCCTGACCTCGGCCAGGGGGCTCGCCTGCATCCTCACCAAGGACATCTCGTACGCCTGACCGGTCCCGTAGATCCCAACGTTCGACAGGGTGGAGACGGGGAGGAGCCCGCGCACCGTGTCGCACGCCTTGGCACGGATCGTCGCCGTCCACACCATCTTGGAGTCGTCCGCGCCCCTGGGGAATCGCTCCTCGTAGTACGACGTCATCCGGGAGACCATCTCGGAGTAGTTGGAGAAGACCCGCTCCATGAGCTCGAGGTAGCGACCGGCATGGGGCGAGGCCGCGATCTCGTCAGGTATCGAGTACCGATACCGGTCGCCGAGACGGTTGTCGTACCGGATATATCGCGTGGACTGCTCCAGGTACGCGGCGAGCCGGCCCCATTCGAGGACCTTGGTCAGCAGGTTGGAGGCCTGCTCACAGGCAAGATGGGCGCCGCCGAGCTGTGCCACCGAATCGTCGCCGTAGTCGAAGAAGATCCGGTGGTAGAGCTCTTCCGCCTTCCGGGTGGATCCGAGCGGGTCCACGTCGAGCGACATGGCGAGACTCTCTATTCCCGCCTCGGGGTCGGCGACGAACTCGTCGAGAAAGAGACGACGAAGCGACTTGGAGGTGCGTGAGTACCGGGCGAACAGGGCTCCCTTCACCACTTCGGGGAGGTTGATCAGGCCGAACACCGGGAGGTCGAGGTTGGTGAAGAACCGGCGGAGCACCGCCTGCTCCTCGGCGGCGAACTCCTCCTGGTGGTAGACGGGCACGGGTCGGCGATTGTATGCCGGGATCGGAGCCAATCCCGGTTACCGTTTCTCTGTTGTGGCTGTGTTTCTCATCCGTCTCGGAGTGGTGCTCCTGTCGGCGACGGCGATCGGCATCGCGCTGGTCCCCATCCTGGTGATCATCGACCTGCTCGACGGCGGAACCGGCTGGGGCCTGTGCCCGAACGGCCTCGATGCATGCGCCAATCCGTATACGACGGCGGCCGAGTTCGCCGTGATCCTCATCCTCGGCCTGTTCATCACGGTGTTGGGAATCAGGCTCCTGATGAAGCTG
>JBFYOJ010000148.1:0-3165 GCA_041303885.1 Acidimicrobiia bacterium
GGCGAGCCCGAGGACGTGACCGGTTTGTACACGGGAATCAGCGCCGAATCGGTGGAAGAGTTGGGAGCCGAGGTCGCCGGGGAGATCGAAGCAGCCAGGATCGTCCTGGTAGCCGAACCGGGCCCGCTCGAAGTCGTCTACGACGTGATCGGGCTCGAGGACGACTCGGTTGCGGGATACCGGATCAGGGTCGTCGCAAGCGAGCAGGCAGGGCGTTTCGCTCCCGAGCTGGTGGAGAGGACACCACTCTGCTCCCGTGGGATCAGCGAGGATGGCCTCTGCGTCTGACGCCAGCCGAAGGTCATGTCTTTCGCCGCCCGGAGCCCAGTCTGTGCAGATCGCGCCCTCTTCCCAGACCGATCCGGTCAAGTCGATGGGCCAGAACGAGGAACAGCTCTGCCGTCATCAGCGCATCCCCATAGGCGTGATGGGCCTGGGAAGGGGGCACTCCCAGCCGTGCGGAGCAGGACACCAAGCTCTCGGCATCAGGGGTCTCGACTCCCGAGACCCGATCGAGATGGGTGACCAGATCTCGCACGTCGATGATCCTCAATCGCCAGGTTCGGCCGGCATCGCCGTAGATGGAGCCAAGAAAGGCAGCTTCCACCCAGGCTGCCCAGGCCAGGATCTGGCGTCCCGCGATGGCCTGGTCGAGACGGGCTTCGAGGTCTTCGCGGGGTCGGCTTCCCCGTAGGTCCCGAGGGCGAAGACCATGAACGGTCACCCCAGAACGGTTAGCCGGACGATCGTGAAAGGTCTCGCCGTAGACGGACCGAGACAGATCGATCCGTCCCGACGTGATGAGGATGGCTCCCATCGAGATGACTTCGTCGACGGCCGGGTCGAGGCCCGTTGTCTCGAAATCGAGCGCGATGTACTCGAGAGCCGACCAGTTGCCGCTCCGCTCCCTCATCGTGCGTGAGGGGCGATCTCGCGTGCGACCTGTCTCTGCACTTCTCGAATGATCCCGAACGCATCCTTGAGCTGAGCCCGGGCCAGGGGACCCAACGTGACCGGATCGATCAGGTTGTCCGGTGGAGCGCCCTTCCTCCAGTTGTCGACCTGATGGCGCAAACGCACCTCGACGAGCAGTGCGAAGGCCTCGACAAGACCTTCCGCGTCCTCCTCGTCGAGCACACCGGCCCGGGATGCATGACGCACCCGCTCGATGGTGCCCACGGCGGCGGAGTCGCTTCTCAATGCGAAGAACCGACCCAACTCGATCACCGGATGGATCCCGCCCGACTTGATGTTGAGAACACCCTGATGGTCCCCGATGTCACGGACGACCAGGTTCCCGAAGAACCCGATCGGGATCTGCTGCGCGACGGCGAGCTCGCCAGAGCGGACGACGAACCCATGATTGGCAGTGGCCGCGCGCCGGATCTCCTCGAGCCCTGCGGTCACATCGAGATCACCGGCAATCTGGCGATGATCGAGGGCGATGCCCGCGAAAAGGGCCGCCCCACGATCGTGTTCCCAGGTCGCATGCTTGATCTCCTCGACCCTGGCGCGTGTTTCCGCTCGCCACTTCGCCTCGGATGCCATCACGCCACTAGGGCAGCGCGGGATCCCGCACGCCTCCAGGGTTGTCACCACCCGGTCGGCCAAATCCGCAAACCAGGCATCGTGGACGGCCCCACCTTCGGCATAGAACAGCGTGTGATCCTGGTCCGTGATCAGTCCCTGTTCTCGTCGTGCCTGAGATCCCAATGCCACCCATGCCCAGGGGACGGGCTCCGGGCCGATGTCACCCATTGCGAGCCCGAGGGCTGCAGCAGTGAGAGAATCGGTGAAGGAAGCCACCATCCTCCCCAGTTGCGGCGCGCCGACGCCGGCATCGATGGCGGCAGCGACCGTATTGGGAATGCGCTGAGACAATGCGACCAATGACTCGACCGAGGTTGCGGTTTCGATGGAGGCGCGGAGGTCGAACGGGTCGAGCAGCCCGATGGACACGATGTCGGTCACTTCGAGCATGCCCATGTACCGACCCTCGGAGCGAATCGGCAGGTGTCGCACACCCTGGTCGAGCATCTCAATGAGGACGTCGTCGACCAGGTCGTCAGGCCCGGCGAACCGCACAGGACGCGTGCTCACACCCCCCACCGGCGTCTCACCGGTGAGACCTGCGCCGAGCACCCTTTCCCGCAGATCGCGATCGGTGACGATGCCGGCGCCGGATTCCCCGGTCACGACAACCCCGGTCACATCGTTGGCGGACATGATCCGGGCAACCGAGGCGACTGGCTCGTCTTCGCCCACCTCGACGGCGGGGCGCCGCAGCACAGAACGGACGGTTATGGCGCGCAGTGCCGGTGGAGGGCCGAGGTGGTAGCTACGCCGCCGAATACTGGATATCAGGAACCCGAGCCCACCCCGGGTGCCAAACACCTCGAAGATCGTCTCGGGAGGAAGTAGGAGGCAGATGACGTCCTCGTGGGCTCGGGCGCCCAGGGAGGGGGGGCGGCCGGAGAGAACCGAGGGATGTCCGAACATCTCCCCTTCATGGAGCAGGTCCACGGTCTTCCCGCCGATGGTCAGCTCGACAGCCCCCTTTCGAACGATGTAGACATGTCGAGCCGGCTCACCCAGCTCGGTCAGGATCTCATCTCCTTCGGGGAAGAACTCGACCAGTGCCGTGGCAGCCACATTCACCAGGACCTGACGGTCCAGGCCGGCAAACGGGGGGTGCTCCGCGAGGAACGCCGGTATCCCGGTAGCTTCGATCTCTTCCAATGGGGGAAGGCTACCGGTTCGCCGCATTCTCAAGAATGCCCTTGTCCGTGCCGATTCTTCCCCGTGAGCCCGGGAGAAACCGTTGCCGCGCGTCGCCCCTCGCGATGGTGGCTCGCCCTCGCCGGGACCTGTGCCGCGCTGACCGCAGCAACGGCGATTGGCGCCATCGTCGTGCAGAGGAACGCAGCCGTACCCATTGGCGAGGGCGAGGTCTTCGTCGCCGATGCACTCGGGGCCGAGGAGATCGTGTCTGCGGTCACCGATCCCGCATCGGCGGTGCGTCAGGCCAGGAACACCCTCGAGATAGAAGCGGTCTCCCTGCTCGACGAGAATGGAACCGTCGTCGCCTCTACTTCCGAGCCTCTCGTCGGTGAGCCGGCCCACAACCAGCTGATCGCATACGGGGCACACGACCACCGATTCAGG
>JBFYOJ010000149.1:0-10918 GCA_041303885.1 Acidimicrobiia bacterium
CTGCGGGAGACGGTTGATGGCATCAACCAAGCCATGACGGGTCTCCTCCGCCTGGAAAGCAGTCTCCGGCGACACGCCCGTGGGGTCGGCCAGCATGTCTCCGACCGACGTCGATGAGTCGGATCCCACGAACTCGTCCAGAGCGGCGATCCCGGACCGGCCTATCTCGGCCAGGGCGCTCTGGAGGTCATCGACCGGCATCTCGAGGCTGTCGGCCAGCTCCTGGTCGGTCGGCGCCCGTTGCAGGGAGTGCTCCAACTCGGCGATGGCCGACTCGATCTGCCTTGCCCGGGACCGAACCGAGCGCGGTACCCAGTCGAGAGCGCGCAACTCGTCGAGGATCGCTCCCTTGATCCGGTTGATGGCGTAGGTCTCGAACTTGAAGCCACGCTCCAGCTCGAACTTGTCTATGGCGTCGATCAGGCCGAACAGGCCGTAGCTGGCAAGATCGTTCTGATCCACCGAGCGCGGCAACCCGGCGCCGACCCGCCCGGCCACGTACTTGACCAGGGGCGAGTAGTGGAGGATCAGGCGCTCACGCGCATCGGCATCGGCCGAAGCCTTGAATCGCTCCCATAGGGCATCGACCTGATTGGCCTCAGGCCCTCGGGTGGCTTCGGTCATAAGTCCCTCTCAAATGCTGGCGAGTCACGGCAGTGTAGATCTGGGTAGTGGCGAGATCGGCATGCCCGAGAAGATCCTGCACCGTCCTGAGGTCGGCGCCCCCCTCGAGGAGATGGGTGGCGAAGCTGTGGCGGAGGGCATGGGGGAAGGTGGCCACCCGATTCTTGACAACTCTCCGGATGCCCCTGGTGTCGAGCCGACCGCCCCTGACTCCAACCCACAATGCGTTCCCGGCGTCGACCCCGGCCAGACTGGGACGGCCATCGGAGAGATAGCGGCGAACAGACTCCTGGGCCGGTCGCCCGATCGGGACCCGCCGTGTCTTTCGGCCTTTCCCCACGACCGTGACCATCTCCCCACCCACATCGTCGACCGTCAGGGAGGAGAGCTCCGAGATGCGAAGACCCGTCGAGTAGAGGACGTCGACCAGCGCCTTGTCGCGCAGGCCTTCCGGTGTGCCCGGGTCGATCGCCTCGATGGCATGGATGACCGTCCTGGTTGGAAGGGCATGAGGGAGTGGCTTGTCGAGCCGCGGCCTGGAGACACCTTCGAACGGGTTGGTGACCGCCGACCCCCTTCGGCCGGCATCGTTGTAGAAGGACCGAACAGCCGAAGACTTCCTCGTCATCGATCGCTTCGAGTAGCCATAGGCGGAGAGAAACGCCAGATAGCGACGCGCGTTCTGACGATCGACCCCACCGACCGATCGTGTCCCGTTCTGGTCGCAATAGGCGAAGAACTGCCCGAGGTCACGCCGGTAGGCGTCGAGGGTGTGCGGAGACAGCTCACGCTGATCACGCATCCTGGTCAGGTAGTCGGCAACGGCAGGTGCCGCCCATGCCGGCATCTCGGGAAGATTCACGGGGGTGATGCTATTGGGCAGGGCTTAGTTTGACGCGTCAACGCCCCGAGGTAGCCCGATGGGCACTGCACGATCCCATCCGATCGAGTCTGAGATCTCGGTCGGGAACCCTACGCAGACCGGCTGGCCGATTTCATCGACTCTCTCGATCTGAATCGGCCACACGTTCACGGTCTCTCCTGGGGATCGACGCTGGCGCTCGCGCTCTACGTCGACGGCCGGACATCCCCAGGTCCTTGGTGCTCGCCGGCGTATACGCCGGGTGGAGCGGCTCATTGGAACGGGAGGTCGTCGAACAACGTCTGGAAGGCGCGCTGCGTGACCTGGTTTCGCTATCCCCCAGGGATTTCGCCCGCACCTGGATCCCTTCATTGTTCAGCGAGAACGCGGCTCCGGGGGCAGTGGAGGACTCCCTGTGTCGATCATGTCCGGCCTCCACCCGGCCGGTGTGGTAACCATGCTCCGCGCCATGGCAGCGGCCGATCTGAGAGACGTGCTACCCACCATCGAGGCGCCCGCCCTGCTGCTCTATGGGGAGGCGGACCAACGATCCCCCTTTTCGGTGGGCCGGGAGATGCACAGCATGATGCCGCACTCGACACTGGTCGTCCGCCCAGGTTGGGGCACATGGCCAACATCGAGGCGGCCGAAGCCCTCAATCACGCAGTCAGGTCTTTCCTCGAACGCGTGTGACCGGCTCAGGCAGGACGAGATCGCCATCACGACGGGCCTGGCCCGCGATTTCCATTCGGGCCACCCTGGCCAGCGCCTCGGCCGGGGTGCAGCGCCAGATCCCCGGCAGGTCATCGATAAGGACGCCAGAAGCCGGGATGATCCCGTTCCCGCCGGCCGACCCTCGGGGCGGGGCTCCCAGCATGAGCTCCAACTCGGCGATCAAGTCCTCCGGCCCCAACACCGGGATGGCTCCGTCTCGGATCAGGCGGTTGCAGCCGATGGAGGCGGGACGGTCGATGTCCCCAGGCACGGCGAGCACCGGTCGCCCGACCTCGGCGCCCAGTCGTGCCGTGATCAGTGCACCCCCTTTCTCTCCGGCCTCCACCACGACCACCGCCGACGAGATGGCGGCGATGAGTCTGTTGCGCGCAGGGAAACGCCACCGATCGGGCCGGGTCCCGGGCGGATACTCCGAAATGACCATGCCATGGCCCTGCAGGATCCGCTGGTACAGATCGCGATTCTCGGCCGGATACACGATGTCGACTCCGGAACCGAGAACCGCCACTGCCTCGCCACCTGCATCCAGACAGCCTCGGTGAGCAGCCGCGTCGATGCCGCGGGCCAGCCCGCTCACCGTGATCCACCCTGCGTTGGCCAGGGCACGACCAAAGGCCAGCGCCAGCCCGAGCCCGTAGCTGGTGCACCTCCTGGTCCCCACCAGGGCCACTGCCGGCGACGCGCTGGTTTCGCCGATCACGAACAAGGGTGGTGGCGCCTCCAGATCGCGAAGGCCTGCGGGATAGCTGCCGTCTTCGGGGCGGATCAGGAAAGGCTCACCCATCCCGCCACTCGCCACGCAGCCCGATCGCCTCGGCCATGTGCCACTCCTCGACCTCGATCGACTTCGCCAGGTCGGCGATGGTGCGGGCTACCCGCCGCACCCGGTCCCCGCCTCGCGCGGTGAGCAGTGAGTTACCCACTGCCCGGGCCACCAGATCGCCCGCCCCGGGCGTCTCCCGGGTCTCGGAGCCCAGCACCAAATGACGATTGAGCCGGCCCCGACCGACCTGGATGGCACGGGCCTGCGCCACTCGCACCGACACCGCGGCACTCGGCTCTCCTGGCGGCCCGGAGTACTCACCCGACTCGACCCGCCCCACACGGACGATCAGGTCGAAGCGGTCGAGCAGCGGGCCCGAGATCCGCGATCTGTACCTCCCGCTGATCGCCGGCCGGCAGGCGCACGGTTTGCGCCCGTCGCCGAGATAGCCGCAGGGACAAGGATTGGTGGCTGCCACCAGCTGAAACGATGCCGGGAAGTCGACCGACATCCCCCTCCGCGCCACCGACGCAACACCTTCCTCCAGCGGCTGGCGCAAGGTGTCCAGATGGCCGCGTGGGAACTCGGCCAACTCGTCGAGAAAGAGGATTCCCCGATGGGCAAGCGATACCTCCCCAGGCACCGGGTTGCCGGTGCCGCCCCCGACAAGGGCTGCCTTCGACGCCGTGTGGTGGGGCGATCGGAAGGGTGGAGTGAGGTCGAGTCCCCGGCGCCGCCCCGCCGCTGCCCAGAGCATCGCCACCTCAACGGCTTCGGGTACCTCCAGCCTGGGAAGGATCCCCACGATGCGGCGAGCGAGCATGGTCTTGCCCGATCCGGGAGTGCCATGGAGAAGCAAATGGTGGCCCCCGGCCGCCGCCACCTCCAGGGCACGCCGGGCCACTGCCTGCCCGCGGATGTCGGAGAGGTCGGCGTCGGACGCGGTCGGCGCCCACGACCCGGGCTGGACCGGGTCACATCTGTCCAGCCCGGAGCGGAGGAGGTCGACCGCCTCGGCCAGGCTGCCCACCCCGTACACCCTGGCACCCGGAATCGAGGCCGCCTCGCCCGCAGCCGCCGACGCCACCAGACAGGGGACCCGCCCTCGGGCGCTGAGGACCCCGGCGCCGAGCGCGTTGGAGCCGGCCATGACCCCTCCGTCGAGGGCCAGCTCACCGACGACCACCGCCGATCTCGGGTCCGGCATCTCCCTGCTGGCCGCGAGGATGCCGAGGGCGATAGGCAGGTCGTAGTCGGTGCCGCTCTTGGGTAGGTCGGCCGGGGCTAGATTCACCGTCACGGTCCGATTGGGGAAACGGATCCCGGCCGAGGCCACCGCGGCCCTGACACGGTCCTTGGCCTCCCGGACTGCGGTGTCCGGGAGGCCGGAGAGCTTGAATGCCTCGTGCTGGCGCCCGACGTGAGCCTCGACCCGGACCGGTCGTGCATCTCCCCCGACGAGCGCCACCGAGATGGCCGCTGCGTACATGGTGATGAAGGTACGGAGCGGAGAGAGCGGTTGGAAGGGTGCCATCTCACGACGAACCCGGCTAAGGGACACCCCGGGGTTACCGTGCTCTCGACCCCCACCGATGAGCCACCAGCAATCCTCCACGACCGCACCGCCGGCCAAACGCCGCCGTCGCTTCAGCCGCGGCCAGCGCTGGGTCATCGGCATCCTCATGTTCCTGATCCTGGGGACGGCAGCACTTCTCGGCTTGACCTTCATCGCCGACTTCCAGATGGGTGACGCGGGCAACCTGCCCTCCCTTGCCGAAGGAGAGGGCGTCTACCTGATCGTGGGCAGCGACAGCCGGGAGAATCTCCCCGATGACCTCGAGGGGAACTTCGGGGACTTCGCCGGGGCGCGCGCCGACGTGATCATCCTCGCCCAGGTGGCCGAAGGGCGCCGTCAGCTACTTTCCATCCCACGAGATTTGAAGGTGGACATCCCCGGAGAGGGCACCAACAAGGTCAACGCCGCCTACGCCTTCGGCGGGCCGGACCTCCTGGTCGACACCGTGGCCCAGGCAACCGGGATCCGTGCCAACCACTACCTGGAAGTGGAGTTCGCCGGGTTCGCCGGCATCGTCGACGCGCTCGGCGGGATCGAGCTCGACTTCCCCTATCCCGCACGAGATCTCAAGTCAGGGCTCCAAGTCGACGCAGGAACACAGGTCGTGGACGGAGCCACTGCCCTCGCCTATGCCCGGTCCCGGAGCTTCGAGGAATATCGGGATGGCGAGTGGGTGTCCCAGAGCGGTGGGGACATCGCCCGGGCAGCCCGACAGCGCGAGGTATTGACCGAGATCATGGCCGAAGCGTCGTCGGTCCCCGGGATGGTTCGCAGCCCCTGGGTGATAGGTGCCGTCGGATCCAATCTCACCGCCGACTCCGATCTGACACTCTTCACACTGGCCCGAACCGGATGGGGGATGCGTTCCGCTGAGGCGACCGACTCGGTGACGCTCCCTGTCGTGGGCGACGAGGAAGACGGCGTCTCTTATTTGGTGCGCGACGACCCGGCCGCCCAGGAAGTCATCGACGCATTCAACGCCGCGCTGCCCTTGCCCACCTCCTAGGGCTCAGACCGGCGGGCCGCCTGCGATCCATTCCAGGGTCCGGGCGACCGGTTCTCCTCCCTCGCTGGGGCCGGTCATGAACCAGGTGGCACCGGCCCTCTCCAGCTCTTGCACGTCACCGTTTTGCCCCCCGAACACGATGATGTCGAACGGGTCGCTCCCGATTCTGTGCTTCCCGACGTAGGACACAGCCAACGCGATGTCATCCAACGTCATGTCTCTCATGTCCGCCCTTATCGGGTAGACGCCGTCGTAACGGGCAGCGCGCCGCAATGGGCGGAGATTGGGCAGCATGGCGGCGACCCAGATAGGAATTCGTGGTTCCTGGACCGGCCGCGGCTCGAATCGGTTGCGACGCACCGTGTAGTGCTCCCCCTCGAAGGCGAAGGGCTCATCCCCCCACACCCCGGTGATGATGTCGAGCCCTTCGTCGAGCCGGTCGGCCCGCACCCGGGCATCGGTCGGGTCCCCGAAAGTGGCGAACTCCGGGTCGGGTGGGAAGCCGAGCCCGACACCGAGGATGACGCGACCTCCGGTGAGACGATCCAGTGTCACCGCCTGGCGGGCCACCACCCAGGGCCGGTGCCGGGGAAGGGCGATCACCATCGGGCCGAGCCGGATTCTCGTCGTTGCTTGGCCCACTGCACCGAGGAGCACCCAGGGATCGGCGACGGGCATCCCATCGGCCACGACGATGTGGTCCCAGACAAAGAACCCGTCCCATCCGGCCTCCTCGGCAGCCACCGCCAGGGAGATAACGGTCTCCGGCTCCGAGTACGGGCCGAAGTTGGGGAAGGAAAGCCCGAATCGCATGGCGTCGACGATAACGCTCCGATACGGTGGTGGGGTCCCACCCCCCGCGAGTCGGGTGGGACCCACCAGCAACCCCTCGTTGCTCAAGAGTCAAGTGCCCGATCGAGGCGGTTGGTCACCCGGAATCTGGTGACAATCTCGAATACCGGGGCACATGGGTCTGTGATGACGGCAAGCACCCGAGATCGGTCGGCGCCGGCAGACGACGAAGAGAGATTCGTCGAGATCTACCGCCGCTACGGCAGGCCCGTCCAGGCTTACTGTGCCCGGCGCACCCACCGCTCTCAGGCGGCCGACGCGGTCGCCGAGACCTTCCTCATCGCCTGGAGGAGATTCGATCAGCTGCCGGAGGGTGATGCCGTCCTGCCCTGGCTGTACGGAGTTGCCTATCGCGTCCTCTCCCACCAATGGCGTCATCGCACTCGTGGCCGGCGGCTGATCGAGCGCCTCGCCGGGCTCACCGGAGTCGACGCCGTCCCGCCCGATGCAATCGTCGTGAAGCACGAGGAGTACCGCTTGGTGCTGGCGGCGGTGGCTCGCCTGAGGCCGATCGACCAGGAGATTCTCAAGCTCACCGTCTGGGAGGAGCTCTCCTACCCCGACGTGGCGCTCGCGCTCGAGATCGAGGAAGGGGCGGCCAGGCAGCGTGCCTACCGCGCCCGTCGCAACCTCGGCTCCGAATACCGCAAGCTGACAGGTGATCGCCAACCCCCCGCTGCCTGGAAAGGAGGTGAGTCGTGATCACCGATGATCAGGTCGTTGCCTTGTTGGGCAAGGCCAATCCCGTGCCATCACTCGACTTGCTCGAACCGATCGACCCCATCGACCTCGACCGCCTCGAGAACGCAACCGAGAGGGGCGGAGAAATGACGAATGTCGATACAGACCGGGTCGTAAGCGTCGAGCCCAGGCGCCGCCTCCGACTGACGCCGGTCGTAGCCGTGGCCATCGCCGCACTCGTGGTGGCCATCCCGTTGCTGCGGGGAACCGATAGGGCCGGCTCGCCCGAGGGCATCGCCATGTCGTACATGGCTGCCCTGGCCGACCACGACAGGCAAGCCGCTGAGTCACTCCTGGCGTCTGACGCCGAAGGCTCAGCCGCCCGGTATGAGTTCTGGGAGCACGACCGAGCGGTCGGATGGGAGTGGGTGACCCAAGACTGTGAGAAGCAGTCGACGGGTCCTGGTGGAACGTTGGTGCACTGCTCGTATCTGTCGGGGAACGCCTGGGCTCGAGCCCTTCGACTCCCGCCAGACGAGGGCTTTTACATCTTCCTCATCGATCAGGCGCAGATCAGCGCCGTGACGGACAACCTGGTGACCCAGGAAACGATAGACGCCGCAGGCGATGCCTTTTTCGCCTGGCTGGAAGAGAGCCATCCGGACGACATGCGGCGGATGGTCAACGAGTTCAACCGGCAGCCGTTGCTCGACGAGGTTGCGACGGCTCTCTTCGAGCAGTACACCGACGAGTTCGTCGCCGAGATGGGAGGCTGAGCCGGTAGGTTGCGGCGGATGTCCAACCCGTACCTCGATGCCGCCATCGACGAGGCCAGTGTCGGTCTCGCCGAGGGCGGCATCCCGATCGGGTCGGTGCTGGTTGTGGGCGACCGCATCGTGGGTCGGGGCCACAACCGCAGGGTGCAGAAGGGAAGCCCCATCCTTCATGGTGAGATGGACGCCCTCGAGAATGCAGGCCGCCTGCTCGCCTCCGAGTACCGGAGGGCCGTGATCTACACGACCCTATCCCCCTGTCACATGTGCTCGGGAGCCGTCCTGCTGTATGGGATCCCCAGAGTCGTCGTCGGCGAGAACCGCACTTTCATGGGCGCCGAGGACCTGCTTCGGTCCAATGGGGTGGAGGTGATCGTCGTCGACGACCCGCGGTGTGTCGACCTGATGACCGGGTTCATCGAGGCCCGGCCCGAGCTGTGGAACGAGGACATCGGGGTCTGAACCTCCGCTACTTCCCTTTCCACTCCGGATCACGCTTCTCCAGGAAGGAGAGCACACCCTCTGTCGCGTCCTCGGTGCCAAGGGCGATCGACTGGGCCTCTCCCTCCCAGGCGAGGGCATCGGCCAGACTCATCTGAAAGGCGGCGTTGATGGTCTGCTTGGCGAACATCTGGGCCACCGGGGCTCCGACCAGGAACCCGGCGGCGATCTCGTTCACCCGGGACTCGAGATCCTTCACTTCGACCAGCTCCGTGACCAACCCGATCCGGTGTGCCTCTGTCGCGTCGACCATCCGGCCGGACAACGCGAGATCCTTTGCTCGTTGCAGCCCGACGATCCTGGGGAGCAGCCAGGAGCCGCCGAAGTCCACCGTGAGGCCACGCTTGACGAAGATTTCGGAGAACCGCGCCCTCTCCGTGGCCACCACCACATCGCAGCCGAGGGCCAGGTTCATCCCGGCTCCGACCGCGACACCGTCCACCGCGGCGATAGTCGGCTTGGTCAGACGGTGCAGCGTCAATGCCGCTGCCCCGACCATCTTCATGCGGGCATGCCGATCTTCGACTGCCTGGAGCCGATCTATCCGGGAGGGATCCAGATCCGCCCCGGCGCAAAACTCGCCACCGGCACCGGTGACGACCAGGACCCGTTGGGGCGAGCTCTCGAAGTCCTCGAGTGCGGCTTGGAGCTCCTCCCATCCTTCGAAGGGGATGGCGTTCTTCCGCTCCGGCCGGTCGATGGTCAGCCAGCGCACCCGCTCGCGGTCATCGCTGTGAAGCCATGTCACCGCGATGACGGTAGACCGAACGCGACCCGGTTACCGTGCGACCGTGGGCTTCAACCCTTTCCGAGACCACGAGAAGAGCACGGCCGACATCGCTGCGATGGTCATCGCGCTCGTGGCGATAGTAGCGGTCCTGGCATGGGCGATCTTCTCGGGGTGACCGTCACGCCGGTGCAGCCATACGCGGCACGCAAGGAATACACCTGCCCCGGATGTGAGCTGAGCATCGTCCCCGGAGTGTTCCATCTCGTCGTCGTTCCCGATGATGAGCCGGACCTGCGCCGGCACTGGCATCACGGATGTTGGCACAAGGAGATGCGACGCCGGTTCGGGGCGGCTCAGGCGTCTCGGCGCTGAAGACCCCACCAGGTGAGGAATAGGCCGATGACGGTCCAACCAACCATGACCACCACGGCGTGGCCGAGCGAGAGGCCGATCCCACCGAAGATCTCGCCGAAATCGCCGGGAATGCTGATCTGGAACATGGCGCTGGTCGCCGACGACAGCGAGATGTTCTGATATGGGCGCCACAGGATGAGAATCGAGTCGACGAAGTAGAAAGCCAGGGCGGCGCCGATGGCCGGACCAACCGAGCGGAGCATCGCCACCGCACCGAGACCTATGGCGGTCCAGGCCAGTTCGATGAGCCCGACCTTCCAAAGGAGGCCGAGCCAATCCGCGGTGCTGGGGCCGCCTTCCCCCGATGCGACCAGGGCGGTGACCACGGCCCAGCCCGCGATGCCGAGGACTACCGCGAGCCACGAGGCGACGGCGAGAACCGCGAAGCGGGCCGAGAGCTGTGGGACGCGGCGCGAGTCCCTGGTCAATGCGGTGGCCCATACGGTGCTACCGAACTCACTGCCCAACATGACCACGGCGAGGATCAGGGGGAACCAGGTCTGACCGGCCACCTGTTGGGCACCGAACAGGTAGGCCGCGGGCTTGTCGATGACAGGCAGATCCCCCTCCGCGGCGAGCTCGGGGGCGACCTGGGGAAAGACGAGGAATAGCGCTGCGAGCAGGCCAACCAGGGCAGCAAGGATCATGATCATCACCAGATAGAGCCGGCGGCGGCTCAGCTTGAGGTACTCGGCGTGGAGCAGGCTCACTCTCCCTCCTCCCCGGTCATCCCGAGGAACACCGACTCGAGGGTCGAACGTGCCGGTCTGACCTCGCGCGGATAGATACCGGCCCCGCCGAGCAGGCGGATGATCTTGCTTCCGTCGTCCTCCTGGACGATGAGGGCGTCGCCGTCGCCGTGCACCGCGATTCCCGCAGACTCGAGAGCGGACTGCGCCTCCGACGCCCGGTCCGTGACCACCCGGGTTGCGCCCCCGGCGAGCATCTCCTCGAGGCTGCCCTGGGTCACCAGCTTGCCGTGATTCAGCACGATGACGTAGTCGGCAAGAGCCTCGATGTCCGCCAGGTCGTGGCTCGAGACCACTACTGTCTGCCCGCTGTTGGCGATGTCGCGAAGACGGGATCGGAACGCCATCTGCCCGGCCGGGTCGAGCCCGTCCAATGGCTCATCGAGGAGCAGCAGCTGCGGATCCCCGATCAGCGCCGCCGCCAGGGCGAGACGCTGGCGCATTCCCTTGGAGTACTCGTCGACCTTCCGGTTCGCATCATCCTGCAGTCCAACGAAGCCAAGGAGACCCTCGATGCGCTCGTGCCCGAACCCGAGCTGGTCGGCCGCGACCTTCAGATTGACCCTCCCGCTCAATGCGCGGATCAACCCGGGCTCCTCGATGATGGCGCCGATCTTCTTGGTCACCGCATTCAGACCTCGAGGCATCTCCT
>JBFYOJ010000150.1:0-7336 GCA_041303885.1 Acidimicrobiia bacterium
CGTCGTGACAGTCGCCGCGCTCAACTTCGGTGCGGTCCTCGGCGGTGCTGTGATCACCGAGACAATCTTCGCCTGGCCCGGGATGGGGAAGTTCTTCATCGACTCGCTGGTGAGGGGGGAGATATACACCCTGATGGCGTGGCTCATGGTCACCTCGGTGGCGGTCATCGCGATGAATCTCATGGCCGACATCATCTACGGCTGGCTCGACCCCAGGATCAGGTATGACTGACCAGCAGGTGCACCCAGACGAGGCGCTGGAGACCGAGGCAACCCGCGCCGCCCTCGAATCGGTCCACCTGGAGGGTCTCGAGGTCAAGTCATACACACAGTGGCAACTGGCACGGAAGAAGTTCTTCCAGCATCGGCTGGCGATGACTTCACTTGTGGTCCTCACCATCATCATCCTCGCGGCCTTGTTCGCCGATTACATAGCCCCGTATCCGTTCGATGCCCCCAATGTGCCGGACCGTTCACTGCCCCCGACCCTTGAGGGCTTTCACATCTTCGGGACCGACAAGATCGGGCGCGACTACTTCTCCCGGACCCTCTTCGGGACCCGGACCTCGATCTACGTAGCCTTCATCGTCGCCAGCGTGTCCACCATCATCGGGATCATCGTGGGCGGCGTCGCCGGCTATTACGGAGGGAAGGTCGACAACGCGCTGATGAGGATCACCGACCTGTTCCTCACCCTGCCGTTCCTTGCCATCCTCCTCGTCCTTTCCTCCTTCCTCGGCGCCGGCAACCCGGTGAGAGTGGCCTTCATCCTGGCCTTTCTCTTCTGGACCAGTCTCGCCCGAATAGTCAGGGGCGAATTCCTCGGTCTGAGGGAAAAGGAGTTCGTCGAAGCAGCCGAGGTCCTCGGCGCCTCGGACCGGCGCATCATCTTCCGCCACATTCTCCCCAACACGGTGGGGCCGATCATCGTCAACGCAACTCTGATCGTGGCCACCGCCATCCTGGTGGAGGCGGCACTCAGCTTCCTGGGCTTTGGCATCCAACCGCCCTTCCCGGCCCTCGGGAAGCTGATCGCCGACGGTCAGGACGCCCTCACCACCCAATGGTGGCTGGCCGTGTTCCCGGGGCTGACGATCGTGACCATCGCCCTGTGCATCAACTTCATCGGTGACGGCCTGCGCGACGCCCTCGATCCCAAGCAACGTATCAAGTGACAGAGCCAGTCCTCGCGATTCGCGACCTCGTCGTCGAGTTCGACACGCCAGACGGCGTCGTCCATGCGGTCGACGGTGTCAGCTACGAGGTCTACCCGGGTGAGACGCTCGGTGTCGTGGGCGAGTCCGGTTCGGGGAAGAGCGTGACCGTCATGTCCGCCCTTGGCCTGATCCAGACACCACCGGGCAGGATCGTGAGAGGCGAGGTCATCTACAAGGGGCGCGACATCATCGGGTTGCCCATCGACGAGATGAGGGAGATCCGCAACAAGGAGATCGCCATGATCTTTCAGGATCCGATGACCTCGCTCAACCCGGTGTTCACCGTGGGTGACCAGATCGCCGAGGCCCTGCTTGCCCACAACGAGAAGATGTCGGACGATCGGGCGAGGGACGAGACGATAGGCCTCCTCGAGATGGTCGGCGTTCCCAACCCCGACCGGCGTTATGACCAGTACCCCCACGAGTACTCGGGTGGGATGCGCCAGCGGGCCATGATCGCCATGGCCATGGCCAACAAGCCATCGGTCCTGATCGCAGACGAGCCCACCACCGCACTGGACGTCACCATCCAGGCACAGGTGCTCGAAGTGATGAAGCTGGCGGCCGAGGAGACCGGCGCAGCCACGATCATGATCACCCATGATCTCGGCGTGATCGCCGAGATGGCCGATCGGATCGCGGTGATGTACGGAGGCAAGGTCGTCGAGATGGGCGCGGTGGATGAGATCTACCACACCCCCCGTCATCCCTACACGCTGGGCTTGATGATGAGCCTTCCTCGCATCACCGGTGAGATCAAGCGTCTCCTCCCAATCCCGGGGAACCCTCCGTCCCTCATCAGTCGGCCGCCCGGCTGCTCCTTTCATCCCCGTTGTCGTATGTCCGAGGGCAGGGAGTTGTGCCGGACCTCGGTCCCTACCCTGGCCGACGTCGACCACGGGCACCTGAGTGCCTGTCACTTCTGGGACGAGGTCGCCGAGGAACTGGCCCGGGAGGCGGAGGCGACCGGGATCCAGGCACACGGGGGCGCACTTGGCTGAAGAGGCGATCAGCTACAACGGCCGCGACACCGACCCTGAACGCCCGGTCCTCCAGGTCGAAGACCTCAAGGTCCATTTCCCCATCAAGGAGGGCCTCCGCCGCCGGATCGTCGGTTTCGTGTACGCGGTCGACGGTGTCTCCTTCGAGGTGGGTCATAGCGAGACCCTGGGACTGGTGGGTGAGTCGGGATGTGGGAAGTCGACGACCGCTCGGGCCATCATCCGGCTGCTCGACCCGACCGATGGGAAGGTCACCTTCCTCGGCAATGACATAACGACTCTCTCCCGCAAGGACTTGCGGCCGGTGCGCCGTGATATCCAGATCGTGTTTCAGGATCCCTACGCCTCGCTCAACCCGAGGATGACGGTGCGCGAGATCGTGGCGGAGCCATTGAGGATCCACGATCTCTACGAGGAGGGCGGCGAGGATCGGGTCGCCGAGTTGCTGAGGTTGGTTCAGCTCTCACCGGAGCACGGCAACCGTTTCCCGCATGAGTTCTCCGGCGGGCAGCGACAGCGGATCGGAGTGGCACGCGCTCTCGCCCTCAACCCGCGCATGCTCCTCCTGGATGAGCCGGTTTCCGCGCTCGACGTCTCGATCCAAGCGCAGGTGATCAACCTCCTCATCGAGATCCAGGAGGAGCTCGAGCTATCCTTCCTGTTCATCGCCCACGACCTGTCGGTGGTGCGCCACATCTCGCATCGTCTCGGCGTCATGTATCTCGGGCACATCGTCGAAATGGGAACCAGGCAGGAGATCTTCGAGAACCCGGTTCACCCATATACCCAGGCGCTCCTGTCTGCTGTTCCCGTGCCCGAGCCTCGTGGGCGGGACCAGCGTGAGCGAATAGTGCTGCGTGGTGACGTCCCCAACCCGGCCAACCCTCCGTCCGGTTGTGTGTTCAGGACGCGTTGTTGGAAGGCTCAGCCGATCTGCACCGAGGAGACCCCGCCGCTCGTCGAGCAGTTCGGGCACGTCGTGGCATGTCACTTCGCCGCCCCTCTGGAGATCAAGACCTAACGGTCGTTATCTTTCTCGAGTCATGGGGCCTCTCGAGGGAGTCAGGGCAGTTGAGTTGGCTGGGCTCGGCCCGGCCCCGTTCTGCGGGATGGTCCTGGCCGACCTCGGGGCGCAGGTGATCCGTGTCGACCGGGCCGACCAGGTGGTTGGCGGGCATACCTCCTCGACGAGGCACGACCTGCACAATCGCGGCAAGCTGTCGATCGGCGTCGATCTCAAGAAGGCGGAGGCGGTCGAGGTCGTGCTGCGCCTGGTCGGGACCGCCGAGCTGTTCCTCGAGGGCTACCGGCCTGGCGTGACGGAGAGACTCGGCATCGGCCCGGCCGACTGCCTTGCCCGCAATCCTGCCCTCGTCTACGGGCGAATGACCGGCTGGGGTCAGGACGGCCCCCTGGCACAGGTGGCCGGCCACGACATCGATTACATCGCCCTTTCGGGGGCGCTGGGATCGATCGGGACGAAGGACACCCCGGTACCTCCACTGAATCTCGTCGGGGACTACGGAGGAGGCGGCATGCTCCTCGCCGTCGGACTGCTCGCCGCCTTGATCAGTGCTCGCACCACCGGGATGGGCCAGGTGGTGGATGCCGCCATGGTCGATGGGTCGGCTCTGCTCACCACCGCCGTCCACGGGTACATGGCAGAGGGCTCTTGGACCACGGAGCGGTCGGCGAACCTCCTCGACGGCGGGGCACCGTTCTACTCGGTGTATGAGACGGCGGACAGACGTCACGTCGCCGTCGGGGCCCTGGAGCCGCAGTTCTACGCTGCGTTGCTCGCGGGCCTCGAGATCGCCGCCGACTCGCTGGGCGCTCAGAGTGACCGTGAGGGTTGGCCCGAGATGCGAGCGGTCTTCGCCTCCCGCTTCCTCGAGCGCTCTCGGGACGAATGGGTCGAGCGGTTTGCCGGAGTGGATGCATGTGTAGCCCCGGTTCTCTCCCTCGACGAGGCTCCTCATCATCCTCACAACCGATACCGCGGGACGTTCATCGACGTCGAAGGGGTGAACCAGCCCGGCCCCGGCCCCAGGTTCTCCGTCACCCCCAACGCCCGGCCGGGGAGCCCTTCGTTCCCGGGTCAGGACACCGATTGGGTGCTAGAGGCCCTGGGCTTTAGCCAGGACCAGGCAATTAGACTCCGCCGCGTCGGAGCAGTGGCCTGAACCCGGAGGAGCGATGACCCAGGAAGCGGTGTTGGCAGAGCGAGCAGCAATCGATGCCGAGGTCGAGGGCAAGACGATTGTCGACTACATCGATCGGAATGCCGACCGCTACGGGGATCAACCGGCCATCCACTACAAGGACGGCGATTGGAAGAGCCTGACCTGGCGGCAGTACCGCCAGGCAGTTCACGAGGCGGCTGCCGGTCTTCAGGACCTGGGAGTAGGGGAAGGGGAGTTCGTTGCCATCATGGCCGGGAACCGGCCCGAGCACGCCATCTCCGACTACGCGGCCATCCACGCCGGGGCGACCGCCGTGACCATCTACTCGACCCTCGCCGCCAATCAGATCCAATACATAGCCGACAACTGCAAGGCGACCGTGGCCATCCTCGAGGACCTCGAGTTCATGAAGCGCTGGGACGAGATCCGCTCCGAGTTGCCCAACCTTCGCTACGTGGTCCTCATGTCGGGTGCGGAGAACTACGAGACCACCGAGTGGGTGCTGGGCTGGGATGAGTTGCTCGCCCGGGGCAAGCATCGCCTCGGTTCGGACCCTGATGCGGTCACGAGGATGGTGGCGGACATCAAGCCCGAGACCCTGGCCACGCTGATCTACACATCGGGCACCACAGGGACCCCGAAGGGCGTGATGATCAGCCACCGCAATGTGGTGTGGACAGCGGAGTGCCTGAGACGGGCAGCCGACATCGACCTCGGTCCCCGCATGGTCTCCTACCTGCCCCTGGCTCACATCGCCGAGCGTCTCGCGACCCACTACCTGGCGACCTACATGGCCGGCCAGGTCTGGTACTGCCCCAATCTCGGCGGAGTCCTCGAGTACATCCAGGCGGCGAGGCCCACGCTCTTCGTCGGGGTCCCCCGCGTCTACGAGAAGTTCCACGCCCGTCTCGTCTCCCGCTTCGAGGAGGCGCATGGGGTGAAGAAGCGGCTGTTGGACGCGGCCCTCTCCGCGAACAGGAAGCGGGTTCTGGCCGAGCAGGAGGGCAAGTCCGGCCCGATGACGGCCGGAATCCTCGACTCGATCGTCTTGTCCAAGGTCCGGGAGGGTCTGGGCATGGACCAGGTGGAGATAGCCATCACCGCCGCGGCCCCGATCAACCCGGATCTGGTCCTTTTCTTCCAAACCCTCGGCATCCCGCTCTTCGAGCTGTACGGGCTGTCCGAGACGACAGGCCCTGCCAGCACCAACGTGCCGGGTTCGTTCAGGGTCGGATCGGTGGGCAGGGCTTTGCCCGGCGTCGAGCTGGAGCTTGCGGAGGACGACGAGCTGCTGATACGTGGCGGAGTGATCACGCAGGGTTACTACAAGCTTCCCGAGGACACCCGGGACACCTTCGATTCGGAAGGCTGGCTCCACTCGGGCGACCTGGCCCGCATCGACGACGACGGTTACGTGTGGATCATCGGCAGGAAGAAGGAGATCATCATCACCGCCGGCGGCAAGAACATCGCCCCGGCCAAGCTGGAGACCGTTCTGGGCAATCACCCTCTGATCTCCAAGGCGTGCATGGTCGGCGACGGGAAGAAGTTCATCTCGATGATCATCGCCCTCGATGGCGAAGAGGCTCCAGCCTGGGCAGCCGCCAACGGTCTCGACTATCACGACCTGGCCAGCTTCTCCGAGCTTCCTCAGATCAGAGACGAGGTGGAACGGGCGGTCAGAGAGGCCAACCAGGGTGTCTCGCCGGTGGAGCAGATCAAGAAGTGGATCGTCGTGCCCGATGACTGGACACCCGATTCGGGCGAAGTGACCCCATCGCTCAAGCTGAAGCGCAAGGTCGTGCTCGACAAGTATGCGGGGGAGATCGACGACCTCTACGTAGGAGTCTGAGCCGGGCAAACGGGGGGACATGCAGAGAGATCTCTTCGAGGCAGATCACGACATCTTCCGCCAGTCGGTGCGGGAGTTCGTCAAGAGGGAAGTCAGCCCCAACGTCGCCAGGTGGGAGGCGGCCGGGAAGGTCGACAAGGAGATGTTCCGAAAAGCCGGCCGGGCCGGATTCCTGGGCATGGCCATCCCGGAGAAGTACGGCGGCGGCGGGGTCGGGGACTTCCGATTCAACGTCATCATCGGCGAGGAGCTGATCAGGGGTGACGCGATCGCCTCCGGCATGTGTATCACGCTCCACAACGACGTCTGTCTTCCCTATTTCCTCCACCTCACGGATGAGGCACAGAGGGCGAAATGGCTGCCTGGGCTGGCTTCGGGCGACCTCATGTCCGCGATCGCCATGACCGAGCCGGGCGCCGGGTCTGATCTCGCCGGGATAAAGACCACGGCCATCCGTGACGGGGACGACTACGTGGTCAACGGGTCGAAGACCTTCATCACGAACGGGATCAACTCGGATGTCGTGGTCACCGCGGTGAAGACCAATCCCTCGGAGCGGCACGCCGGTATGAGCCTGATCGTGATCGAAGAGGGCATGTCGGGGTTCACCAGGGGCCGGAACCTGGACAAGATCGGCCTTCATGCCCAGGACACCGCCGAGTTGTTCTTCGACGATGTGCGCGTCCCGGTGGCCAATCGCCTCGGCGAGGAAGGCATGGGCTTTGCCTACCTGATGCAGAACCTGCCCCAGGAGCGCCTCGGCCTCGCCGCGGCTGCGATGACCCATGCCGAAGTCGCTTTTGGGTGGACCCTCGACTACATAAAGGGACGTCAGGCGTTCGGCCAACCCATCGGGGGCTTCCAGACGGTGAAGCACCTCATGGCGGAGATGAGGACCGAGCTCGACGTCGCCCGCACCTACGTCGATCGGCAGATCATCACCCTGAACCGGGGTGAGCTGACCGCCGATGAGGCGGCGAAGGCCAAATGGTGGGTCACCGAGCTGGAGAAGCGGGTGATCGACCGGTGTCTCCAGCTGTTCGGGGGCTGGGGATACATGGAGGAATACCCGATTGCCAGGGC
>JBFYOJ010000151.1:0-5641 GCA_041303885.1 Acidimicrobiia bacterium
CTGGCGAGTTACCGCCCCGATATAAGAGGATCCTTCGAGTACGCCGAGCCTTTCCTGCGCTTCTAGCCGGCGAACTCCACGATGACATCGCGATAGCCGAGCCCGAGCAGGAAGTCGGTGAGGACTTCGCTTGCATTGGCCTCGGCCTCGGCGAGCAGGCCGTCGTCGAGGGCGCCCATGACCAGCACCTCGTCGGCGATCTGTCGGGCGTCTGTTTCGAGCTGGGGATCACCCTTGGTAAACAAGCCGGTCTCCCGGTCGAGGATCTGAGTGGCCTCGTTGTCGACCGACACGTACTGGATGGTGGCAGCGGGCACGGTCAGCTCCACCACCCCGTCCTCGCCGAGGGTGACATCGCGCACCGTGATCTGGTGCAGGTCCACCCCGGCGCCGATCTTGGCTACGGCGAAGAGCTGCAGGCTGTCTCCCCTGGCCCAGGACAACCAGCCCTGATCGGTGCCCTTCTCCACGATGGTGTACTCGACCGCCTCGATCGTGGTCAGGTTGGCCAGATCACGGATCGAGCTGATCACCACCGGGCCGATCTCCTCGTAGGGCTCAGGCTCGAAGACGGCCGCCAGATCGGAAGGGGTGGGAACCGAGTCGACCACGCCCCGGATCGCCGAGACGATGTTCATCCCGACGACGACGAACAGGGCAATCACCCCGAGGGCGATGGCGATGGGGACTATGCCCCACCTTCGCCGCCGCGGTGCCGGTTGCAGCTGTTCAGCGGTCTCAACTTCTCGTTCCATCATCTGTGTGTCGCTCATTGGGATGCGATCCTCTCCTCTATTTCAAGACGACAGCTAGTTCGACGTCGCGGATCCCGAAATAGTTTCCGTCGGTACCCTCATCGGGCCGATGATCCGAAGAGTCCTGGTCGCCAACCGCGGGGAAATCGCCCGCCGCGTGTTCCGCACGTGTCGAGAGATGAGGATAGAAACGGTTGCGATCTACTCGAGGCCGGACACGTCCGAGCCCCATGTCATCGAGGCGGATTTCGCCGTGGCCATCCCCGGTTCTACCGCCGCGGAGACCTACCTCGACATCGACGCGGTGCTGGGCGCCGCCAAGCAATCGGGGGCCGACGCCATCCATCCCGGCTACGGGTTCCTGTCCGAGAACCCCGAGTTCGCCCGGCGTGTCCTGTCCGATGGCCTGACCTGGATCGGCCCATCGCCCGAAGCCATGGAGACCATGGGCTCCAAGCTCGCTTCCAAGCATCTGGTCGGCGCGTTGGGGGTTCCCACCCTGCCCGCCGTCGATCTCAGCGGGGTCTCCGCTCCCAGAGCAGTGGAGGCAGCAACCGACATCGGCTATCCGGTTCTGGTCAAGGCTTCCGCCGGAGGTGGAGGCAAGGGAATGCGCATAGTTCGCGACCCGGGTGACCTCGAAGCGGCGGTCGAGGGCGCCCGACGAGAGGCCGGCTCGGCGTTCGGCGACAGCACGGTATTTCTCGAGAAGTACCTGGAGGGTCCTCGCCACATCGAGATCCAGGTCTTCGGCGACACTCACGGCAAGGTGATCTCCCTGTTCGAGCGGGAGTGCTCGATCCAGCGCCGTCATCAGAAGATCATCGAGGAGGCACCGTCCCCCGTGCTGGATCAGGCCCTGCGCCTGCAGATGGGAGATGCGGCGATCCGGGTGGCAGAAATGGTCCGATACGTGGGGGCTGGGACGGTCGAGTTCATGTTCCAGGATGGGGAGTTCTTCTTCCTCGAGATGAACACCCGTCTCCAAGTGGAGCACACGGTCACCGAGATGATCACCGGGCTCGACCTAGTCCGGCTTCAGATCGAGGTGGCCGACGGGGCAGCCATCGACCTCGATCCTGTCCTGTCAGGTCACGCCATCGAGGCCAGGTTGTACGCCGAAGACCCTTTGAACGACTTCCTCCCGGTGACCGGGACACTCCACCGATTCGCCTTCCCGGATGCGGAAGGCCTCAGGATCGAGTCCGGCGTCGAGGATGGCTCTCAAGTCTCTGTCTTCTACGACCCCTTGCTGGCCAAGGTCATCGCCCACGCCCCGACCAGAAGGGAGGCTGCCGCCGCCCTCGCTGCGGCGCTGCGGCAGGCGTCGATCCACGGATCCATCACCAATCGGGCCCTTCTGGTTCGCATCCTCGAGCATCCTCAGTTCCTCGCCGGGGAGATCGACACGCATTTCCTGGAGCGTCACGACCCCGCCGACCTGGCTCGTCCGCTGGCAAACGAGGACGAGGAGCGACTTGGTGCAGTGGCCGCCGCCCTCTCCGATCAGGCATTCGACCGCAGCCGATCGAAGGTCCTTGCCTCGATTCCCTCCGGATGGCGCAACAGCCCTGGCCGGCCCCAGCAAAGGGCCTACCAGGGCGCCCACGCCACCCACGTCATCGAATACACGGCATCCGACGGTTACCGGGTCGAGGGTCTCGTCGGGGTCGAAGTGATCGAATGCACCCCCAACCTGGTCGAGTTCGCTATTGCCGGCGTCACGACCCGCTTCGAGGTTGCCCGCTACGGCGACGTGCGCCACCTCGACTCCCCGGAGGCGCCGGTGCATCTGGTGGCAATTCCCCGCTTCCCGTCCACCGAGCTGGGTGAGAGCCCTGGCTCCCTGCATGCACCGATGCCAGGGAAGGTGATCAGGGTCGAAGTTGTCCCGGGGGACGAGGTCGGCGCGGGCGAGGTGATGATCGTTCTCGAGGCGATGAAGATGGAGCACACTCTTCGAGCTCCGCACTCCGGCACCGTGATCGAGGTGGACTGCGTGGCCGGGGATCAGGTCGAAGCTGGCGCAGTCCTTGTGGTCGTGGCCGAGCACTCCAGTTCGTCAACCTTAGGTTGACAGCTTGAGATCGTCAACCTAGGGTTGACGCATGGACGCGCCAATACCGTTTCAGGACCTGATCGACCTCGTCGAGAGAAGACAGCCAGGCGGAGATCCCCTCGCATATTTGACCGAATCCGTTCTCGTCTCCGATCAACTCGGTGAGCTCGCCGACGATCTGGTCGGTCACTTCGTGGCCCTGGCGCGCGAGGGCGGGGCCTCCTGGGCCGAGGTCGGCGCAAGTCTCGGGGTGACCAAGCAGGCGGCGCAGAAACGGTTCGTGTCTGGAGCCAGGCGGGGCGCCAGGGGCAAGGGCCTCTTCACCCGCTTTGATGCTCCGGCACGAGAGGTGGTGAAACGGGCCGTGGCCCACGCCCAACAGGGTGGGCAGGGAGAGATCGGGACCCTGCATCTCCTCCTCGGTCTGATCGATGACGGGGAGTGCCTGGCGGCACGGGCCATCGTCGGGCTCGATGTGTCACTGGGCGAAGTTCGTGTCGCCGCCCGGGGCGCCATGGCGCCCGGCAGGGAAGGTGGGCGGCGAGGTCACATCCCGTTCGGTGACGACTCCAAGAAGGTGCTCGAGCTGGCGCTGCGTGAGGCGATCAGGGTGGGTGATCGGCAAATCAGGACCGAGCACATCCTCCTCGCCATCCTTCGAGATGAGCGCTCGGCCGGGTCAAAGGCACTGGCCGGGCTCCAGATCACCAGACGGAGTGTGGAGGATTGGCTGGAGGCTGCCGCCTGAGGCCGGGTGGAGGGCTCACTCACATGCCGGTCCCTCGTCGGCTCCGGGCAGATAGAGGATGCCCACGCCGGCCGCGGTAACGGTCAGAGTCGGCTCCGGGCCCTCGGTCATCACCATCTCGACATCGAGAAGACCGTCGACGGTGGCAGCGTCCCACTCGGGCGGGAGGTCATTCAGGCCGTCTGATCGATACCAGCTGACCCCGCTGATCTCACCGAGGTACTCGGTCCCACAGGAGGGATCCAACGTGGCAGGCCAGGGGAATCCAACGTCGACGAAGTCCGGGACCATGGCGACCCGTTCTGTCTCTGGTGGGACTGGTGTGATGTCATCGGGCCCGACCACGGCCGCCGGATCACGCAGATCGACCTCGACCATGGCGTCGTAACCGGAGGAATTCGAGATCCGAAACGGTGGCGACGGCAGCTGATCGCGGTTCACGGCGGCGAAGTAAGTCCGGGTGACCCCGTCTGCGGTGCATGCCCTGCCGTCGTTGATGTCCACTATCAGCACATCGACCGCGTCCTTCAGGAAGACGATCTCATCGAGACGGGTCACGGGGCACGAGCTGCTGTGGAGTATCCGCAGGGCCAGGACCACTTGCTTGGTGAAATCCACCTCCGGTGCCCCGGATGTGATGCCCGCTTTCTGCCACATATCGGTCAGGACAGAGTCATCCGTGACCACGACCGGGTGCTCGGCCACGAAGAACTCCGCTTCACCGAGATACGCCCAGCCGTCACCCCCTGCCGGCTGGGGACCAGGCAACGGTGTCGTAGCCGGGTCCTGCCCGACCAGACAGGCCGGCTCGCCGCCAATGGCTGCCTCAGCCATGGCGATTCGTTCAGGGGTGAGAAGGCCGACGAAGACCTCGACCACGCCCCGGGCCCCGTATACATCCCACACCTCCATTCCTGCAGGCAACCGGGATCCGATCAGCTGTGCGATCTGCTCCAGTTCTCCCTCGGTGCGCTCCATCTCGACCGCGACCACCCCCACTCCGGGGAACTCAGTCTCCAGCATCTCCTGATAGGCCCGCACGTCGCGATCGACGAAGCCTACGGACACCCAGCCGTGATGGTCGCGGTCGATCCAGATCGTCTCGTATCCCTCTAGGGTCGAGGCGAACGTCTGGATCTCCTCGGTCGGCATCTCGTTGCCGACGTAGATGGGTGTGTCCCGGTACCAGTCGTCGGGCGCGGCCGGATATCCCGTGTCGTCACAGAGCGGGACGGGGGGTGATCCCGTGGTGGAAGTCGGTTCGCCGTCAGGAGCGGTGGTCGTCGCGGAGCCGTCACCGAGGCCCTCGGCGCAGGCTGCGAGCAACGCAATGGAGAGGATCAGTCCGACGGATCTGATCGGCTTCCTCCTTTCGACGTGTTTAGGACGCTGGGCGGTCCCTTCCGGTTCCCGGAAAGCCTGCCAGGACCTCCAACACATGGTCGATATCGGCTTCGGTGTGGTCGGCGTTGACCTGAAACCTGATCTCCTCGTCCCCCTTGGGCACGACCGGATAGTTGAGCCCGGTGGCGAGCACCCCGTTGTCGAACAGGTGCTTGACCAGGGCTGAGGTGGTCTCCGTGTCCCGGACCATGAGCGGGACCACGGGATGAGGTCCGGGAATGGTCTCGAAGCCCAGGTCCATCAGCCCCGACTCGAACTTCGCAGTCATCGCCGCCAGGTGGGTGAGCAGGGCCAGGCCCTCACCCGAATCGGCCACGGATACCGCCGCCGCTGCCGCGGCGGCCTCCCCAACAGTGATCGGGTTGGAGTAGATGTACATCGGCGCCTTCTCCCGGAGATAGTCGATGAGTGCCCTGGTCCCGGTGACGTACCCACCGTTGACGCCGAATGCCTTACCCAATGTCCCGATGAGCACGTCGACCTTTCCGGACCCGGTGACCTCTTCCGTCCCACGGCCGGTCGCCCCGAAGGCACCGACGCCATGCGAGTCGTCGACGACCACCGCAACGCCCTCGTCGAAGTCCCCATCGTGTCGGCGCGCCAGCTCCATCAGGGCCGAGAGATCAGCGAAGTCGCCACGCATGGAGAACACCCCGTCGGTGATCACGACCACCC
>JBFYOJ010000152.1:0-8327 GCA_041303885.1 Acidimicrobiia bacterium
GAAGGTCAGCGCGGGGTCTACCTCGAGTACAACCTGTTCGCTCCTGACACCACACCCACCGATCCCACCGACAACAGCAACCTCCAGTGCTCAGGGATCTTCCCTGTCGACGACGATCTCAACTTCGGCCATCTCGATACTTGGAATGGTCCCAACAACTGCTTCGTCGGCGGTGACCTGACCGAGGGAGTGTGGGTATTGCAGCTTCCGGCCCCGCTCTACGAAGGGTCGACCAAGTTCGGGATGCGAGCCACGGTCGGGTCGGGGGCTTCGCCAAAGATGTACGGCATCCTCGATATGTCGATCTATGTCAACTTCAACGGTGGCAGCGCCGAGCCCTACCTGGCGGAGGTCAGACCCGAGCACGAGGGCAAGCTCTTCGAGCTGGACATCTGGGACCTGGGTGACAACGACGGAAGCGCATCGATACAGATCCTCCCTCCATCAGGAACCTGGGGTTGCACCTATTCGACCCCTGGCGGCGGTTCGAACTTCAGCTCGACCTGTGATATCGACATCTCCAACCAGCGTTACAACGCACGCTGGCTGAACATCGATATCCAGCTCGACGGTTATACCTGCACGCCGGCCGGCAATGGCTGCTGGTGGACCGCCCATATCCAGTCCAGCGGTCAAGCCCATGACCGCACCACCTGGACTGCACGAATATCCGGCGATCCGGTCAGCCTGGTGGACTGATGATGCGGCGACGACGCGACGACTCCGGGGCAGTGGCCATCGAAACCGCCATGATCACGGGTCTGCTCATCCTCATCGTCATGGGTGCCTTCGAGTACGGGATGGCTTTCCGTAGTTGGTTTGGTTTGTCGGCCGCTTCGAGGGAAGGAGCCAGAGTCGGAGCATCTGTTGGGCCGATAGACGGAGCCGACTGCGCCGTCCTCGAGGCCTCGGCCGCTGCTCTGTCTTCCACGTCGAGCAATAGGGTCATAAGAGTCAAGATCTTCGAGCACAATGCAGCGGCCGGCACCGATGGAGCCTTCTCCGCGTACCGCCCTCTGAGCGGGGGGCCGGTCGATCCAGATGCAGGTGAAATCCTGCGCTGCACGAGCTGGGTCCTGACACCGTCGACCCCGTGGGTCGAGACCAGTCGCGACAATACGGGCACCGACCGTGACTGGCTCGGGGTCGAGGTCACCTACCAGCACAACTGGATCACCGGTTTTCTCTGGTGGAGTGGGTCTGTCGAGTGGTCGAACCGCTCGGTCATGCGTCTCGAGCCGGTCAACTACGGCTCGGCTCCCCCACCCTGATCGACACTGTCGATCGTCAGCGACGGGTCGGGAAATGAGCATTCCGACCTATGCGCTATGGCTCAAGCCGGAGGCACCCATCGGCCGATAAAGCCTGGATGTCGAGGCTGCCTGCGTTGAGACGTGCCAAGGAGAGAGGGGCCACCCTGGTGGAGGCTGCCCTCGTCTTTCCGATTCTCATTCTCATCATCATGGGGACCCTCGAGATCGGCCTCGCCTTCAAGGACTACCTGACCGTCTCCTACATCTCCCGGGAAGGAGCGCGTCTCGGTGCCCTGGCAGGCGACGACCCCGCCGCCGACTGCGCCATCCTGCGCGGCATCGGCGGCCTCGCCACCTCCGGCGACCTGGCCCGCATCGACGAGATCCAGATCTTCAAGGCCGACGAGGGATCCGGGAACCAGGGTCTCACCAACACCGCCACATATGTGCCGGGCAACGACCCGACCGTCTGCAACGTCCCGTCGACCCCCGCCGACGGATGGGACATCAACCCGGTGAACTGGAGCCCGACCTCGCGCCAGACCACCGTGGGAAGCGACGCGCTCGACATCATCGGGGTGAGGGTGATCATGACCCGCAGCTGGGTCACCGGCTTTCCCCCCTTCCGCGGCACGTTCCAGGTCGACGAGACCACCCTGACCAGATTGGAACCAAAGGCATTCGAATGAGAAGACTCAGAGATCTCGCACGTGGCATCCGCCGCTCCGACTCAGAGGAGAAGGGGGCGGCTCTCCCATTTGTGGCTGCAATCCTCGTCTTGCTCATCGGCATCGCAGCTTTCGCTGTCGACCTCGGCTGGCTCTACCTGAACGGGGCCCGTCTGCAGAGGGCGGCCGACTCCTCGGCCCTCGCCGGTGTGGTCTTCCTCCCCGGTGACATCACCAACGTGGTGTCCAAGGCCGTGGACGGCGCCAACGCCAACGGATGGGACATCGGGTCCGTGAATGGGAACCCCGTCGCCGGTGGTGGCCCGGACGATCTCGACTGGAGATCGTTGGCCGACAACAAGCTCGAGGTCACCCTCTCCACCACCATCCCCACCTTCTTCCTCAAGGTGCTGGGGATCGACGACTTCACCGTGTCGAGAATCGCCACCGCCGAGTACGTCAAGCCTGTGCCCATCGGCAGCCCGGATCCCTGTTTCGGGATCGGTAACACCAGCCTCAACGGCGGAGACTGCAACCCGGCCACTGCGCAACGGTTCTGGGCCGCCATTTCGGGACCGCTGACCAACAAGTGGAACGGCGACGCCCGTGCCACCCGCTTCTGGGACAACGACAGCACCTGGAACCAGGAGTCTACGAATACCCAATACCGGGCCAACGGCTACTACCTGGCCATCGACGTCCCAACCGGCGTGACCGGTCTGACCGTGGCCGTGTACGACGCCGGGTTCTACGATCGCGGGGATTTCAATTTGGAGACTGGCGACCGGCAGCAGGACTCCAACGGCGGGGCCAACACCCAGTTCCAGATGTACCGGTTCGATTCCACCCCGCTCGACCCGACCGACAACGTGGCTATCACGGGGTGCTCCAGTGGGACCGGGGCCTTCAGCATCAACTCCGGAGCCTCTTCGGGCACCTACAGGAACCAGTGGAGAACCCTGTGCACCCTCTCTGGCTCGGTCGCCCCCGGGATCTACGTGGTCCGGGTGTCGACAACAGGAGACCTCGGTGGCACCAACCAGTATGCGGTCCGGGCAAACACCACCAGCACGGCCAATGCCAGGGTTTACGGGATCAACGACATCTCGATCTTCACCAACCAGTCCGGGACCTCCACCCTCAACGTGGCCGAGGTGGCACCGGCGCACCGGGGCAAGACCCTGGAACTGAGCTTCTACGACCCGGGTGAGGACGACGCCAACGCATACATGACCGTGAAGAACCCGGGTGGGAGCACGGCCACCTGTACCTGGGTGGCCAAGAACGAAGCCGGGACCACGGTTCGCTCCGGTTCGGGCAACTGCCGCATCCAGACCTCGGATGGAAATTCGTTCTTCAACGGGCTCTGGGTGACGGCCCAGGTCGACATACCGGACAGCTACACCTGCACCACCAACTGCTGGTGGAAGATGGAGATCCAGAACGGCCAGCCCCACGACCGCACCACATGGGCGGCCCGGATCATCGGCAACCCTGTGCACCTGGTGCCGAACGAATGAGACTCGGGCGATTCCGCAAGACGGAGCGCTCGGACAAGGGTGCCACCATGGTGGAGTTCGCCCTGGTCTTCGGCTTCCTGGTGATGCTCGCCCTGGGCGCATTCGAGTACGGCATGGCATTCCGCGACTGGCTGTCGGTCACCATCTCGGCTCGCGAGGGTGGCCGTGTCGCCGCCTCGGCGGCCAACTATGGCGACGCCGACTGCGTGATCCTGGAGGCCGCCACGGGTGCACTTCAGTCGCTGACCTCAGGTCAAGTGGAAGAAGTCCAGATCTACCGATCAGACGCCACCGGCAGCTACCCCGGGTCCACCTCCTCACTGACAAGGCGATACTCACCATTCACCCCGGGAGATCCTTCTCTGGTGGTGTGCAACGGGTCGTCCTGGAACGCCGAGCACCTGGGCTCGGGCTGGGACCCGGCCGACCGGGTGGGCGCCGCAGGCGTTCACTGGACCGGGGTTCGGGTCGTCTTCGCGCACGAGTGGTTCACCAATTTCCTCTGGTGGACCGGATCTGTCGACTTCACCGACGACGCCGTCTTCCGGATGGAGCCACCGGCTCCTGCTTAGCGGCACCGCGCCTCCTCCTATCCTGGGTCGATGCTCCCACCGCCTGACTACATGCCGGCCCTGATCACCCCGTTCACCAGGGCGGGCGACATCGACCTCGAGGCACACACCGCCAACCTTGGGGCCCTGGCTGACACCGGAATCGAGGGTTTCGTCATCGGAGGCTCCAACGGCGAGGGGCCTTATCTCGAACCAGGCGAACGACAGCGCCTGGTCAAGGCGGGTCGCCGGCGCAAGGCGCATTTCATGGTCGGGATCGCCGCCGAATCGACACGCGTCGCCCTCAACCAGGTGAAAGAAGCTGCCGATGGCGGCGCCGACACCATCCTTGTGCTCACGCCGACCACCCTGAGCCGGGGTCGCGACGAGGCGATGCTGCGGTTCTATCGGGCCATCGCCGATTTCTCCCCACTCCCGGTCTTCCTCTACTCGGTGCCGAACGTGACCGCCTACAGCCTTCCGGTCGAGTTGGTCTCGAAGCTGGCCAAACACGAGAACATCGTGGGCATGAAGGACTCGAGCGGGGACGTCGTGCGGCTCCAGTCGATCATCGACGCCACCCCGGCCGAGTTCATCATCTACTGCGGCTCGTCTCGGGCGCTGACTGCGGCGATCGCGATCGGCTGTCACGGGGCCATCACGGGATCGGGCAACTACGTGCCGGCCCTGGTCCTCAAGACCCTGGCCGCCGCCAAGGAGGGCCCGGCCAGGGCACGGAAGCTGCAGAGACAGCTGAGTGAGGTCAGCGCCTACGTGGAGGCGCACGGGATCCCGGGAGTCAAGGCGGCCGCGAAGGCAGCGGGACTCGAGCCGGGACATCCCAGAGAGCCCCTTGCCCGTCTCTCCCACGGTGCCGAGACCTCGATCGCCAAACTCATCTGACGTCGCAAGTTTGATCAACTACTCAAAGTTCGTGCGGCTAGTACCATTCGTGGTCTCGTCGACACCTAAGGAGTGAGACCCGTGTCCAAGTTTCTCACCGAGGAGTGGGCCTCGGATGTAACCGCCGCCCTCAACGCCCATGAAGGCTTCAGGAACGCAATCGGCACCGCCGATCTGGCGATCCAGTTCAACGTGTCGGACAGTCCCGAAGGGGAAGTCGACTACTACCTGCACGCCGGTGGCGGTAGCGCGACGATGGGCCTCGGGACCCTGGAGGGCGCCGACGTGACGGTCAAGCAGACCTACGACACCGCAACCGCCGTCTCGAAGGGCGAGCTGAACACCCAGACCGCCTTCATGACCGGGAAGCTCAAGGTGTCGGGCAACCTCGCAAAGCTGATGATGCACCAGGGCGCCATCCAGCAGTGGGGCGCCGCGGTCTCCGGTCTCGACGTCGAGTACTGAGCCCTCGACCCCTACCGCGGGCCTGATCTCGTCAGATGAGGCCCAACTCGGTGACGGCCTGCCGCTCGTCGGCCAGCTCAGCCGCTGAGACGGCGATCTTCGGCCTCGAGTAATCGTCGATCTCCAACCCCTGGACGATCTCCCACCGCCCCTTGCGGGCGATGCACGGGAATGACGAGATCAGCCCTTCTGGCACGTCGTAGGAGCCGTCAGAGCGCAACCCAACCGAGACCCAATCACCTTCTGGCGTCCCCTGCCACCAGTCGCGCACATGGCTGATGGCAGCGTTGGCAGCCGAGGCAGCCGATGAGGCCCCTCGAGCCTCGATGATCGCTGCCCCACGTTTGGCCACCGTCGGGATGAACACCTGGTCGACCCAGTCCTGATCGTCCACCAGCGCGTGGGCGGGATGGCCATCGACCTCGCAATGGAACAGGTCCGGGTACAGGGTGGTGGAGTGATTTCCCCATATCGTCATCTTCTTCACCGCGGTCACCGGCCGACCGACCCGGGTGGCGAGCTGGCTGATCGCCCGGTTGTGGTCGAGGCGGGTCATTGCCGTGAAGTTGGCCGGGTCCATCCCCGTCGCGTTGTTCATCGCTATCAGCGCGTTGGTGTTGGCCGGATTGCCCACCACGAGGACCCTGACCCCCGGATCGGCCGCTGAGGCGAGTGCCCGCCCTTGGGTGGTGAAGATGGCGCCGTTGGCGGTGAGCAGATCGGCCCGCTCCATCCCGGCCTTGCGAGGCATTGCGCCGACCAGGAGGGCCACGTCGGCATCGGCGAACCCCGTCTCCGGGTCGTCGGTCGTCACCATCCCCTCGAGGAGGGGGAAGGCACAATCGTCGAGCTCCATCGCGACCCCTTCGAGAGCCCCGATCGCCGTTGGGATCTCCAGCATCTGCAAGATCACCGGTTGATCCTCCCCGAGCATTTGGCCTGAGGCGATGCGGAAAAGGATGCTGTAACCGATCTGGCCGGCTGCGCCGGTGACCGCAACACGTACTGCTTTGTGTGTCATATCCCGGGGATTATGCATCCCATTCACCGGATGAAATCCAGGGCGATGTCGAGCTGTGGCGCCGAATGGGTTATCCATCCCACCGAGATGATGTCCACCCCCGTCTCGGCCAATCCGCGGATGTTCTCGACGGTCACCCCTCCCGACGCCTCCGTCGTGAACCGCCCACCCACCATCTCCACGGCCCGTCTCAGCATCTCCGGGCCCATGTTGTCGAGAAGCACCCGGTCGACATCCGTGTCCAGGACCTCGGCCAGTTGCTCCAAGCTCTCCACCTCGACTTCGACCATCACATCGTGACCGACGCGGGCTCTGGCGGCCGAGATCGCTTCCGCGATGCCTCCCGCCGCCACGAGGTGGTTGTCCTTGATCAGGACCGCGTCGTAGAGGCCAAAGCGGTGGTTCATCCCGCCGCCCACCAGCACGGCGTATCGGTCCAATGCCCGCAGACCCGGCATGGTCTTGCGCGTGTCCGAGATCCGGGCACGGGTGCCGGCCACCGCCTTGACCAGATCGGCCGTTGCCGTTGCCACACCGGACATCCTCCCCAGGAGGTTGAGCGCCGTCCTCTCCCCGCTCAGGATGGCGCGTGATCGGCCGCGGACAGATGCGATCTGGCTACCCCGGACGACCGGATCCCCGTCGGCGACCATCGGATCGAACGCGATCGAGTGATCCAATATCTCGAACACGTAGGCCGCCACCTCGATGCCGGCGAGCACTCCGCCTGCCCGGGCAACGACAAGGGCACTGCTCTTCGCATCGAAGGGGACACAGGCCTCCGAAGTGATGTCACCCTTCTGGTCGAGATCCTCGGCCAGGGCCCGCTCGACCACCTCCGAGTAGCCCGAGCGATCCATCAACCTACGGCGACCATGTCGGCCCGGGTTGGGTCGATCAGGGTCCGATGCTCCTGCATCGGGTCTGGCTCGGGGTAGTCGGCCCGGTAATGGCCACCCCTCGACTCGGAGCGGCGCAGGGCGGCGAGCACCACCATGAGAGACAACTCGACCGCCACCCGGCCGGCGATGGTTCTGCGCAGAACCCCCTCGAGCTCGAGGATGTGGTTCCGCGCTTCCCAGAGCCCGTCACCGGTGCGGACCAACCCGACCCTGTCCCACATGATCTGGCGAAGATCCTCGAGCGCTGGTCCTGCGACGAGGGGGAGGTCGAAAGCCTCCTTCGGCGCCACCGGCTCGCCGGATGGCTCGATGAGATTCGTCGCGACGTCTGCGGACGCCGTGGCCCCGAAGACGAGGCCTTCGAGCAGCGAGTTGGATGCGAGCCGATTGGCGCCGTGCGCCCCGGTCGAGCTGCACTCACCCACCGCCCAGAGACCCGGAACCGAGGTCCGCCCGTTCACATCGGCGTCGATCCCGCCCATGTAGTAATGGGCCGCAGGAGAGACAGGGAGCAGGTCCCGGGTCGGATCGAGATCGACCGAGTGCGCATGTGCGTTCACTGTCGGGTACCGGTCGGCAAAGTTCATGATGGACCGGGCGTCGAGATAGGCGCCGAGACCCTTGTCGTACTGCCAGAAGATGGCCCGGGCCACTATGTCCCGCGGAGCCAGCTCGGCCATCGGGTGGTATTGGTCCATGAAGCGCCGGCCATGGGCATCCACGAGGATCGCCCCATCGCCGCGGAGGGCCTCGGTCAACAGAGGCATGGGGTCCTTCCCGGCGTGGAGAGCTGTCGGGTGGAACTGGACGAACTCGAGGTCGGCAAGCCTGGCACCCGCTCTGCCTGCCATGACGATGCCGTCGCCGGTCACCCCGGCCGGGTTGGTGGTGCGTGAGTACAACCGACCGGCACCCCCGGTAGCCAGGACCACGGCCGGCCCGAGCAGGACCTCGCGATCCTTCCCATTTGCGGTGATGACACCGGCGACACGGTCATCGACCATCACCAGGTCGATGACACGATGTTGCAGGACGGTGACACGT
>JBFYOJ010000153.1:0-22633 GCA_041303885.1 Acidimicrobiia bacterium
CCGTGGGGCCCATCCATCAGGACCGGTCTGGACTCCAACTCCTCCTCCGGATCGGGGTCGTAGACCCGACCCGTCTCGACGCCTACCGGGCGGCGGGTGGCTACCAGGTCCTGCAAGCGGCCATCGGGATGGGCCGCGATGGCGTGATCGACGAGTTGGTGAGGTCCGAGTTGCGGGGACGGGGTGGCGCAGCCTTCCCCATCGGGCTCAAGTGGCGCGGGGTGGCGGCCGCTCCTGGTGACGAGAAGTACATCATCGCAAATGGTGACGAGTCGGAGCCAGGGACGTTCAAGGATCGGATCCTGATGGAGGGCGACCCCTTCGCAGTGGTGGAGGCGATGACGATCGCCGGATACGCCACCGGAGCCACCATGGGCTACGTCTACGTCCGGGGTGAGTACCCGGTGGCAGAACGTCGTCTCCGGGGCGCCGTCGCACAGGCCCGAGGCGAAGGACTGCTCGGGGGGAACATCGCCGGGGCAGGGTTCTCCTTCGACATCGAGGTGCGGCGGGGCGCCGGCGCGTACATCTGTGGGGAGGAAACGGCCTTGTTCGCCTCGATCGAGGGGCACCGTGGCGAGCCACGGCAGAAGCCCCCTTTTCCCGTCGAGCGGGGAGTCTTTGGGAAACCGACATCGATCAACAACATCGAGACTCTCATAACGGTCCTCGCCGTCCTCGACATGGGTGCCGAAGTCTTCGCCGGCATCGGGACCAAGGGCTCGAAAGGGCCGAAGCTCTTCTGTATCTCCGGAGCTGTTGCCCGGCCCGGTCTCTATGAGGTTCCGTTCGGCACGACACTCCGCCGACTGATCTCGCTGGCTGGGGAGGTCTCCGGGGGTGGAAGGATCGGGGCGGTTCTGGTCGGCGGGGCCGCGGGCAGCTTCGTCGATGCAAGCTCGCTGGACATGGAGCTCAGCTTCGAGGGGGCCGCCGCTGTACAGGCTGGCCTCGGCTCCGGTGCGGTGGTCGTCTTCGACGATCACACCGACTTCGGGCCGGTCCTCCACCGCATCGCACGCTTCTTCCGGGACGAATCGTGCGGGCAATGCGTGCCTTGCCGGATCGGGACGGTGCGCCAGGAGGAGGCTCTCGCGCGCATCGGGGCGGGCAGGCCATTGGGGAGCAGCGAACAAGAACGAATACGGCTCGATGACCTCGCCAGGGTCATGACGGACGCCTCGATCTGCGGGCTCGGCCAGACCGCGGCCTCGGCCGTGCAGTCCGCCCTCCGCCTCCAACTCCCCGGGGTCATCGCATGACAGCGCCGGCCAGGGAAGTCACCATCATCTCGGCCCGGGTCGACGAGATCGACGTGGAACTGGCAGCAGGATCGACAGTGCTCGACGCCTGCCGGCAGGTCGGAGCCGACATCCCGACCCTCTGCTACGGCCCGACCATGACCGCAGCCAATGCGTGCCGGGTCTGTGTCGTCGAGGTGGAAGGCTCCCGCACGCTCGTCCCGTCCTGCTCCCGGAAGCTCGAAGAGGGGATGCAGATACGCACCAGCTCCGATCGCGTCCTACACAGCAGGAGACTGGTGATGGAGCTGTTGGGGTCGGCTTCCGAGTTGGGACGGGCCGGCAAGCAGCTCGATGATTGGATGACGGATGCCGGGGCCAGGCCGGAGCGGTTCGGGCTACCCGGATCGGAATCACCGAGGCACGCGCCCCTTCCCGGGCATCATCACCCGGTCGATCCCACGGTCGCAGCCACCGTCGCCGAGCCAGTGAAGATCGAAGACGACCTCTACGTGCGGGACTACACAAGCTGCATTCTCTGCTACCGGTGCGTCGACGCATGTGGGGTCGAGCATCAGAACACCTTCGCGATCGCGGTCGCCGGGCGGGGGTTCGACTCCCGGATCTCGACCGAATTCGACGTGGCACTGCCCGACTCGGCATGCGTCTACTGCGGCAACTGCATCGCCGTGTGCCCGACCGGGGCCTTGGTCGGGAAGATCGAGTTCGACATGCGGGTCGCCGGCACCTGGGACGAGAGCCGGCAGGAGGTGACCCGCACCGTCTGCTCCTACTGCGGAGTGGGGTGCAACCTCGACCTGCACACCCAGGATGGGAGGATCGTCAACGTGACCTCACCCCACGACCACGATGTGACCCTGGGGAACCTGTGTGTGAAGGGGCGCTTCGGTTGGCAATACGTCGTCAGTTCCGGCGATGAATGAAGCCGTTGGGAAAAGACCCGTCATCCGGGTTCGGGGCGGCGTCGACTTGGTCGAGGACGACATGGTTGTCGAGGAGCCGATGGAGATCAGGCTCGAGGGGACGCCGCTGGCGGTGGTCATGCGCACGCCGGGGCATGACGCCGAGTTGGCACTCGGCTTCGCCATCACCGAAGGAATCGTGTCGGGGCCATCCCAGGTGGCGTCGGTCGACTTCCTCGGTGACGGGCGCTGGGACCTGCGACTCGCCGGATCGGTGGCGGTCGACCCGAGCCAGTTCCAACGCAACTTCTATGCCACCTCTTCGTGTGGGGTTTGCGGGAAGGCCTCGATCGATGCGATCCGGGTTGCCGGTTCGGCACCTCCGCCCGGCCCGAGAGTCTCCCGCGACCTCGTGATCGACCTGCCCGGGCGGCTGCTCGCCGAACAGAAGGCGTTCCTCACTACCGGAGGGCTCCATGCTGCTGCCGTCTTCGAGCCGGATGGGACCTTGCTGGCGGTTCGGGAGGACGTGGGGAGACACAACGCGGTGGACAAACTGGTCGGCCATCTCGCCTCCACACGCTGGCCCATCGGTGAGCTCGGACTGCTCGTCTCGGGGCGGGTCTCCTTCGAGATCGCACAGAAATCGGCGGTGGCCGGGATCGGCCTGGTCTGCGGTGTCTCCGCCGCCTCCAGCCTCGCCGTCGAGCTCGCCGAGGAGTTCGGGATGACCGTGATCGGCTTTCTCCGCGACGGCGGGTTCACGCTCTACACGGGGGCCGACCGGATATCCGATCTCGACTAGGTCAGACCCACGACCTCGCCGTCTTCATTGACATCGACCTTCATGAACCCCGGGGTCGCCCCCAGCCCCGGCATCGTCCTCATCTCGCCCAGCAGCGGGTAGATGAATCCCGCCCCGACCGAGGCGCGCACCTCCCGGACCGTCACGGTGTAATCCTTGGGAGCCCCTTTGATGGCGGGATCGTCGCTTATGGAGAGATGTGTCTTGGCCATGCAGATGGGCAGGTATCCGAACCCTGCCTTCTCGAAGTCTGCGATCTGGCTCTCCGCCTGGGAGGAGTACTCCACGTTGGCGGCGCGATAGACCTTGGTTGCGATGGTCTCGATCTTCTCCTTGATCGGGCGATCGAGCGGGTAGAGGAAGTCGAACCGGCTGGGCTGCTCACTCGCCTCGACCACCGCCATGGCCAGTTCCCGGGCCCCCTCGCCACCGTGGGCGTGATGGTCGGTGGTCACCGCGGCCCCCGCCCCGGCCTCCATCGCCGAATGCCTGACCAGCTCGAGCTCGTGCCGGCTGTCCGTGGGAAAACGGTTGATCGCCACCACCACCGGCACCCCGAACCGGGCCACCGTCTCCAGATGAGCTTCGAGATTCGCCATGCCCGCCCGAAGAAGTGGCAGGTTCTCCTCGGTGTAGGCAGGGTCGAGCGGCCGCCCCGCTACCACCTTGGGACCGCCCCCGTGAGTCTTTAGGGCGCGCACGGTCGCTACCAGGACGACGCAGTCGGGCCGCAGACCCGACACCCGGCACTTGATGTCGAAGAACTTCTCCATGCCCATGTCCGCCCCGAAACCGGACTCGGTGACCACGTAGTCACCTAGGTGGAGCGCCAGCCGATCGGCCAGGATCGAAGAGTTGCCATGGGCGATGTTGGCAAACGGCCCGGCATGGACGAACGCGGCCTGGCCTTCCAGGGTCTGCATCAGGTTGGGATGCAGGGCGTCCTTCATCAGCACCGTCACCGCCCCTCCCACTCCGAGGTCGTCGAGGGTGATGGGGTTGCCGTCCTTGGAAAGGCCGAACACGACCCTGCCGACCCGCTCTCGCAGGTTGCGTAGAGCCGAGGCGTAATCCGCCCCGTCGGCAAGGGCGAGAATCGCCATCAACTCACTGGCCACTGTGATGTCGTACCCGCTCTCCCGCGGGCGGCCGTCGGCGGCCCCGCCCAGGCCGATCACGACATTGCGCAATGACCGGTCGTTGACATCGACCACGCGGCGCCAGCTGACACGATTCGGGTCGATGGCGAGCCGCTTCAAGCCCAACCCGGTCAGCTCGTCGTCGGTGAGCCGGCCTTCGTGGTACCAGCGGGCGTCGATGGCGGCGGCGACCAGGTTGTGGGCGACCGAGATGGCGTGCATGTCCCCGGTTAGATGGAGGTTGAACTCGTCCATGGGTACGACCTGGCTATGCCCGCCTCCGGCCGCGCCCCCCTTGATCCCGAAAGTAGGCCCCATGCTGGGCTGGCGGATACAGGCGATCGAGGTGTGCCCGAGCACACCGAGTCCCTGGACCAGACCGATCACCGTCGTCGTCTTGCCCTCCCCGAGCGGGGTGGGGGTGATCGCGGTGACATCCACATACTTGCCCAGGGGGAAGGCCGCGACGCGCCGCAGCGCATCGAGATGGACCTTGGCCTTGGTGGTGCCGAAGGGGATGACCTCGGTCTCCTCCAATCCCAGGTCCCGGGCGACCTCGGCTATCGGTTTCAGCTTGGCGGCACGCGCGATGTCGAGGTCGCTGGCCATCGGTGGCGTGGGGCTCAATTTCTCTTCTCTCCTCGATCGCTGGGCCGCATCGGAGATCAGGATCGCCGGGCGGGCGGGCCATTTCTAGTCGCGAACGACGCGGCGCGTTCGGGTGGCAGCGGGGCCTTCGCTCAGGTGCATGCTCCGGGTCGGAACGAATGCGCGCTCAGCCGCCGGCGGCTCGCTCCTGGATTCCCTGACTTCCAGGACAGCGAGGACGTTCGGCCCTATGCATCCGACGCGGCTCGGGCTGACAATCGTCGCGACACGACGATCAGGAGCAGCCCAATGAAGGAAGGGTGGAACGAGGTCGAGCTCAACGGTGCCCTCCAGTGGGTTTCGATCCGCGGCGATCGGGCCGGGCCGTTTCTGGTGTTTCTCCATGGCGGGCCGGGTGGGGCGGAGTACGGGCCGAGAAGGCATTACTTGGGGGATCTCGAAGAGAGCTGGCGAGTGGTCGACTGGGACCAGCGCGGCGCAGGACGGTCGTTTCGCGGTGATGAGATGGCAAAGGACCTCTCGGTCGACCAACTCGTCGCCGACGGCCTCGCCCTCGTCGATCTTCTGCGCGCCGAGGCACCCGAGAAGCAGGTGGTCCTGGCCGGGCACTCTTTCGGGACTGTCCTCGGGGTGATGATGGCCCAACGCGCCCCGGACAGGATTGCTGCCTACGTCGGGGCTTCACAGGTCGTGAACTGGGCTGTGCAGGAGCGCCGGTCGTACGACTGGGCGTCGGCCACGGCGGCGCGATCGGGAAACAGCAAGGCGCTCGAGGCGCTGGAGGCGATCGGCCCTCCCAATGAGGGTTGCTATCGGGGTGGGACCCCGTCCGTCGAGGTGCAACGGCGTTGGTTGGGCGCTCTGGGCGGCGTTTCGGGCGACCCGGCATTCCTCACACGCTGGACCATGACGATTCTGTTCGCTCGCGATTACCCGCTTCGGGCCAAGCTTCGTTTCACCAAGGGCCTGAGGCGCTCGATGGACGCGATCTGGCCCGAGTTGGGGAGCCGGATCGACTTCGCCCGGGACGTGACCGCTCTCGGCATCCCGGTGCATCTGTTCGCCGGCAGTGTGGATCGGATCACGAGCCTCGAGCAGGTCCGCAGCTGGTTCGATGCTCTCGATGCCCCGGTCAAGCGCCTCGAGCTCGTCGAGGGCGTAGGCCATCTGAACCTGTTCGAGGCACCGGGGCGATTCGTCGAGCTCATGACGGATGTGCGGGAGTCGCTGCTGCCTTCCGGATCGAGCGCATGGAGATGATTGAACCTGCCTGGGCCGGCGCCGGCGCGTAGACCCGACGGACGGCTCGGGGTCACCCGGCCGGTCGGATGGTGATGCTCCCCGCACTGGACTCGGCGATGATCTCCCGTGCTGCGGTTGGATCGGTTCTCACCGAGGTGTTCACCGAGCCTGCAGAGCTATCGGCCTGCACGTTGTAGACGTCATCGGTGACGGTCAGAGCCACACTCCCGGCACTGGTGATGGCCGAGATCGAGGTGAAGTCTCCGAGCACGGTGAGGTCGATCAAACCTGCCGAGGTCTCGGCGTCGACGTCGCCGTCGGTGATGGTCCCGCGGATGGCGCCCGCCGAGCTGCGAAGTCGGGCCGACCCGATGACGTCGTCTGCGGTCACCGAGCCTGCGGACGTAGTCAGGTCCACGCCGTTGGTGGTGCCGCTCACTTCGACGTTGCCTGCCGAGGTGACCACCTCGATGTTCGCGCCGGCATCCACTGTCCCGCTGACGCTGGTGACGCATTTGAACTGGAACACCCCGCAGTAGCTCGTAACCCGGCCGACTCCACCGGCGTACTCGACGTCCACCGTCGGCTCTCCGGTGAGAGCCCACTCCTTGGTGATCGTCAACTGGGTGCGGTCACCGGCAACGAGGGAGACGTCGCCCACCACTTCTATCACCAATTGGTCGACGCCACCTTCGAACGTCTCGTTCTGAGTCGTGGTCGAGACCGGGAGCAGCCAGGCGAACAGGGCGAACCCGCCCAGTACCACGACCAAAGCCAGCAAGACCCACGGCCAGACACGTCGACGAGCAGGCGACGCAGGTGTCTGAGATCCCACTCCGGGGGTTGGAGTGATCGATGTCATGTCTCCTCCTTCGATCGAGTGCGTTGCACTTGTTGGTTGGGCTCGCTCATCTCGCTACCGCCGGAGCCGGCGCCGGCTCAGACGAGGGGTTGCTCCTGAAGCTGCGGTCGGCAACGACTACCGCGGCGACGGCATACAGGACCCAGATGCCCGCCCTGATCCAACCCAGGGTGTCAGCGTCGCTCCCGGAGAACATCGGCGAGATGTACTCGCCGGAGACTGCGTTGCTGGCGGCGTGCATCAACATCGCCATGAGCACGCTCCCACCGCTCCCCGTCACCAGCCAGGCGAACACGACGCTGGCGGCGAGGATGTAGATCACATCGGCCGTCGGGATGTCACCGGTGAAGAACAGAGGCAGGTGCCAGAAGACGTGGATCACCCCCACGATGAGACCCGCAACGAGAGCTGACCAATTCTGCATCGTCTTGGAGAGGGCAAAGCCGCGGAAGCCGGGCTCCTCCCAGGGTCCGAAGGCTGGAACCACCATGATGAGCAGGAACGTCAGCGGAATCTCGGTCCAAGCGGCTATTTCGGCGCTCGAGGGAGACGGCGCCCCCAGTTGAACCGTTGCCACTGCGGCGACCACGGCGGCGACGGTCGGCAGGAGGAGGGCGAGGGCGTACCAATTCCACCCCACCCGCCATTTGGCCATCTGTCGCAGCAGACCTACCAGGCCGTCCCGACCCCGCGTGGACCACAGGACTATGACCGCGGCCAGAAAGGGGCCGGAACCGAGCGGAAAGCCGCCCACCGGCACCAGCCACCAAGACAGCGCGCAGGCAAGGACTATGAAGACACCCAGCGGGTAGCGGTTCGTGAAATCCCTGATCATGGGATATCCACCTTGTTGACACGAATGGCGACGGTTCTCTCCCCGAGGAATTCGGGAAGTCGATCGAGGGCGGCAGCCTCGTCGGCGGCATCGACCTCCCACCAGATCTCGTGCCCGCCGAGTCGGCACGATGACAGCGTCTGCTGGCCACGGAGCGGGCTTTCGAACCCCTTCCAAGCCGCATAGGCAGAGGGGCACTCCTCAGGGTCATGACGATGGTGGAGCATGAACCACGGCATGCAGGGAATATGTGTCGCCCCCCGGAATCTCACATCGGGGAGGCACCCTGATTCGTCACCCTGAATCGGGGCGAGACCCGTCTTCCCGGGCCCATCGCCTAGGTCGTCTGACGAGCCTTGACCAGAGCCCGAGCCACCTCCACACGCGACGACACACCGAGTTTGTTGAAGATATTGCGCATATGCGTCTCCACCGTCTTCGTGCTGAGGAACAGCTCTTCGGCGATCTCCCGGTTGGTGCGGCGGTCCAGCACGAGCTCGGTCACCTCGAGTTCCCTCCCGGTCAAAGCGGCTATTCCGACCGCGCCTGAGTCCCCCGGCCTGGTGCGTCGATGAATCGTTCTGCCCAACTGGCGGAGCTGTGACTCGACCTGGAGGCGATACGGGGAGGCCCCGAGCGCATCGAACTCGCCGGCAGCCTCCTCCAACTCGGCTGCTGCCTCCTCGACACGGCCTGCTGCTATCAGCGCCCGGCCGAGCAGAGCCCGTGACGGAGCTACATGGGCACTCGCTCCGATCTCCTCGGCTCCCGCCACGGCAGATCGGGCCAGCCTGACGGCTCTGTCGGCGTCTCCGTCCACGAGGGCGACCTCGCCCTCGGCCCGGTTCGCCATCAACTTGGTCAGCACGAGACCATGCTCGGCGGCCTCGCTCTTCACTCGCTCGGCAGCCAGGCGAGCGCCCTCCAGGTCACCAATAGCAAGATTGCACCGAGTCAGGACTTCGAAGAAATGAGCCTTCCACCCCCCGGCGAGAAGCGGGATCTCGTCTCCTCCGACGCTTTCGAGAAGGAGGTCTCTGGCGTTGGAAGCGTCGCCGACCTCGAGGAGAGTCTGGGCGTGGATCGCTCCGGCGAAGGCTGTTATGACTCCGTTGTCGATGGAAGAGGCGAGCTCAACACTCTCCGCCCCCGTCCGAAGCGCGGTTTCTAGATCCCCCGCCATCGAAGCAGCCAATGCTCGATTGAACAGGTTCATCGACAGCCCTTGAGCATCGCCCACGAGACGAGCAGCTTCAATCGCATCGTCCAGGACCTCCGCTGAACGCTCCATCCGCCCGGTAAGGGCCAACGATGTGCCCAGAATCGGAGTGAGGATCGGAAGAAGGTGACTCTGGCCGGTGGCACGGGCCAGCCTGAGGGCCCGTTCGCCGTGCTCGCATCCCTGGACATGATGATCGAGATACGTCTCGGCTGCCGCGAGGTTGCTCAGAGCGTCGAGTCGAGAAACGATGATGTCATCGGACAGCGAGTCGATCAGCAGAGTGCAACGCTCATGGAGCTCGAGACCCAATCCGACTCGTCCCGCGAAGGCTGCTCCCATGGTGTGCGCGGCCGAGGCGGCCGCGACCAGGGCCGCATCGTTCAGTGACTTCGCGGCGTCGACTGCACGCTCCCCCCATTCGAGCATACGGTCGTGGTCGGAGAGATAGAGGCTGGCGGTGGTCAGGGCGATGAGCAATGACACACCTGCCTTCGACCCCGGGTCGCTGAGGCCGGAATAGGCCTTCTCCAGTCTCGCTCTCGACTCGCCGTGGCGTCCCAGGAGCTGCTCCATTTCCGCGCATCTGACGACTGTTTCCACTCCGGGAGCGTCGTCGGTCTCGCCATTCAGGGCCAGGCACTCCTCGAGGGTGTCGTGGGCATCCGTGAAGTGGCCCAGGGCACCCTGGGAAGCTGCCAGGTGGGTCAGGAGCGTGGCTCTCTCCGCCACGGGTGCGTCGGCGGGGAGTATCCGCAAGGCGGCTATGAGCCACCGGACCGAGCTCATCGGCGCGTTTGCCGCCGCCTCTTCGGCAGCCTGGCTCAGGATCTCAACAGCGCTCCTGTCGCCATACCGCGCCGACTGCTCGACATGTGTGGCATGCGCGATAGCCGATGCTCCCCTCCTTCCCAATGCCTCGACGACGCGTCGGTGGCAGGACACCTTGACGCTGGGAGGGCACGACCCATAGACGGCACGATGAACGATTGGGTGGCGGAACTGGAACCTCCTGGGGAAGTCGGTCTCCCGAATCAGGTCCCGGGACAACAGGACGTCTATCGCCTCCAGCACCTCTTCCTCGGGACGATCGGACGCAGCCACCGCCAGGTCGAGGTCGAACGGGTCACCGGCGATCGCAGCTGCTTGAGCAACGCCGAGCTCCATTGGCGAAAGTCCGGCCAACTCGACGGCGATGGCGGTGGCAACCGGGGCGGGGACCTCGAGACCTCGCTCTTCGACTGCGGCGTGCCCGAGACCGGAACGTGCCAGCTGGAGGGCGTAGAAGGGGTTGCCACCGCTCAGGCGAAGCAACTCGCCGAGATCGATGTTCCCGGCACCGATCACCAACTCCTTGACGGCTTCCAGATCGAGAGGCCTGAGATCGAGAGATTGCACGTGAGGCATCCCGTAGTAGGGCCCGATCGCCGCCGACACTGGCGGGCCCCCCTGCCCGAGTCTCAGCGCCATCGCCACGAGAACCTCCCCCTGCGGAGGTTTCCGCAGCAGATACGAGGTCAACTCGAGGGAGGCGCCGTCAGCCCAATGCATGTCGTCGAGGACGAGAAGAAGGGGGCGACGGGCAGCGAGACGCTCGAGGAGGTCCCGCACCGCCTGATATGCCCGGAAACGCTCGTTGACGGTGGCCGGGTACTCGACTGCCTGATCGAGCCTGTGCAGGGATGGAAAGACAGCGGCCAAAGCGCCGAGGCGATCGGTCTCGAGGCGCTCGAGCGCCGACGACTGGAGGGATGCCAGATAAGCGTCGAGAGCGTCTGCATAGAGTCCAAACGGGCGCTCGGTGTCGAATTCGGAGCCCCGCCCCCGCAGTGTCAGAAAACCGTCCTCGTCTGCGATCGCCACCAGCTCGTCGAGAAGACGCGTCTTCCCGATGCCTGCCTCGCCTGAGACGACCACGAACCGGGGCCGACCTGCCTCTGCCTCGATCAGCTCGTTGCGGAGAAGGTCGATCTCGGTCTGGCGGCCGAGAATCGGGTCATGTACCCGGCCCATAAGGGTTCGAAAGGTACACAACGGTGTTGCCCCCGGGCCCGAGAAGTAAGGGTGCAGGATCAGGGTGAGGCCCCGATGTCGTTGCTTCGCTCCCGGCCCATGATGGGCCGATGGACACCGGTTCGACATCGACCAGCAGCGACCTTCTCCAGAAGAGCGTCATGCGAGGGGAACGGGACGGCTCCGACGTCATCACCACCAGCGGGCTCACCAAGACGTTCGGTGCCATCGAGGCACTGACAGACCTCGACCTGAACGTCCCGCATCACTCGATCGTTGGCTTCCTCGGTCCGAACGGAGCCGGCAAGACCACCGCCATCAAGCTATTGCTCGGTCTGAGCCGCCCGACATCGGGCAAAGCATCGGTTTTCGGCCTCGACGCCGTGGAAGACAGCACGGCCATCCGGGCCCGTGTCGGATTCCTCGCCCAGGAGCCCCGGTTCTACACGCATCTGACCGCCCGGGAAACGCTGGAGTTCACCACCCGGTTCTTCTTTCGGGGGCCGAAGGAGGCCCTACGTGATCGCATCGACGAGACCCTCGAGTTGGTCGGCCTCGCCGACAAGGCCGACCGCCCCACCAAAGGGTTCTCCGGTGGCGAGCGGCAGCGCCTGGGGATAGCACAGGCGCAGGTGAATCACCCAGACCTGCTCGTCCTCGATGAGCCGGCGGCGGCACTCGACCCACTGGGGCGGCGGGACGTGCTCGCAGTCATGGAGCGGCTGCGGGAGCACACGACGATCTTCTACTCGACCCACATCCTCGACGACGTGCAACGTGTCAGCGACCATGTGGTGATACTCGACCACGGTCGCAAGGTTGCCGACGCCAGCACGTCTCAGCTTCTCGATGGCGGCTGTACCTATGAGTTGGCGCTTCGGGGCGATGTCGCGGCGGCCGGCGCCTCACTCCGCAGTCGGTCCTGGGTGAGCGACGTCGCGACCACCACGAACGCCGACGGTCATCACCTCACGGTGACGGTCACCGATCAGGAGACAGCGGATGCCCACCTGCTGCGTTCGATCCTCCAGGACGACGACGTCATCGTCACCGCCTTCGGGCGCAAGCACTACAACCTGGAGGACGTGTTCCTCCAACTGGTGGAGGGAAGAGAGTCATGACGGCGAGAGCAAGCACGGCCAATGTCGATCTGATACCGGTCAGAGGCTCCGGGTGGCGAATCGGGCTGGGCAACTTGCTGCGCAAGGAGTTCGGCCAGTGGTGGACCACAAGACTGTGGTGGATCCAGACCCTGATCTGGCTGGTCCTCCTCAACGGTGTTACCACCGTGATCATGCTCGACAGCTCGGGGATGACCCCGGCAGAGCTTGTGAACGAAGCGGTCCAGACCTTTTTCCTCGTGGCAGCCACCGCCGTTGGAATAGGGATTGTGCTCACTCTGCAGGGGTCCATCGTCGGTGAGAAGGAACTGGGCACCGCGGCATGGGTGATGTCCAAGCCGGCGTCTCGGGCCTCCTTCGTGGTCAGCAAGCTGATCGCCCATTTCACGGGCTTCGCCATCACCACGATCATCATCCCATCGGCGGTGTTCCTCGTGTCGGCGTCGTTCATCTTGCCTGAGCCCGTCCCGTTCGGCCCCTTTGCGCTCGGCACGGCAGTGATGGCGTTGAACGTGCTCTTCTATGTGACCCTGACCCTGGCGCTCGGGTGCATCTTCAAGGGACGGGGACCGATCGCAGGGATCGGAATCGGGTTCATCCTGGTCGGCCAGTTCTTCAAAGGGATGCTCCCGGAGCCGATCGTCGTGGCTACTCCATGGTTGCTCGGGGAAGTTGCCGCCTCGTTTGCGATGCAGCAGCTGCCCGTGTTCGACCGGGTGGTCCCACTGGTGGCAACAACCGTCGCGATCCTCGTCTTCGGCGCCGTGGGCATCTGGCGCTTCAACCGCGAGGAGTTCTGAGAGGTCTGGTCGAGTCTTGCCCTGCTCGATCGCACGCCCATCTACCTCCTTGAGGTATCGACCACCAGGAGCCCGCAGCCGCTCCGAGCAACCGATTCCAGTCGATAGCACGGCTTCACCCGTGAATGCCAAAAGAGTCGCACCGGACCTGAGACCATGGTCCGAGCCCAATGGCTGACCTCGTACGGAACCTCGCGATCGTGCTCGCCTTCGCCTGGCTGGCACGATCGCTCCTCGGGGCTCGTGAGCTGACCTGGCGCAGAACCATCGTCAGCGCTCTCCTGGGGCTTCTTCTCGGAACCATTGGCGCAGCTGCGCTCCTTGTGCCCAACCTCGACACCTTCGATGCGTTCGAGTCGATCAGGACCGAGTTCTACCTCCTGGTGGTCCTTCTCGCCCTCCCGGCGACCATGGCAGTGATGGTCTTCCTCGAGTTGCTGTTCGCCAGTCCGGAGCGTGGCTCCTCTCAGAAGAGGTTCCGGCCATTCCGCACGCTGAAGAGATGGTTTCGCATGTGGCTCCGGGCCATCCAGGTGACCCGCATCGCCGCACATCACGGAGTGGCCCCGCTGCTCGGATTGCGGCGTGGAGAGGTATCGGCTCGGACCCCGGTCGAGATAGCCCGGCGTACCCGGTTGTCCCTCGAGGAGGCCGGCGGGATGTTCGTGAAACTCGGACAACTCCTGGTGACCAGGCCAGACCTGCTCCCCCCTGAGGCACTGGCGGAGCTCGGCCTCCTTCATGCGGAGGTCACGCCAATACCTGAGGCGCAGGTGAAGGCGATCATCCTCGAGGAGATGGGAAGACCCGTGGAGGAGGTCTTCGCCGATATCACCTGGGAGCCTCTCGGCTCGGCATCCATCGGTCAAGCCCACGGGGCCCGTCTTCTCGACGGACGCGAAGTCGTGGTCAAGGTCCGTCGACCCGGCCTGGAGGAACAGGTGGATACCGATCTGGCCATCGTCAGATGGCTGGCCGATATCGCCGAGCGCCGCACGAGTTGGGGGAAGGCGTATGGCGTCACCGACCTGGCCGCCGAGTTCTCTCGCGCCCTCCGCGCCGAGCTCCGCTTCGGAGTCGAGGCCAGGTACGCCATCGAGATGGCAAAGGCTTGTGCGCATGATCCACACATCCGCATCCCCGCCGTCGTCGAGTCGTTGACCACCGACAGGATGATGGTGATGGAGCGCTTGTTCGGGACCCCGCTCTCCAAATCTGCGGCCGTAGCGGGAGAGCCGACTCAGGGGAGACGTCTCGCGGATGCTCTATGCCGATCGCAGGTCTCAGCGATGTTGAATGGGCGGAGATTCCACGGAGACCCTCATCCCGGGAACGTCCTGGTCCTGGACGAAGGATCGTTGGGTCTCGTCGATTTCGGGATCACGGGTCGGCTCGACGCCTACGAGCGAGCTGCTGTGTTCGAGACTCTCCTGGCCATGCGAATGGAGCAGCCCGCGCTGCTGTACGACGCTCTCATGACCGTAGGTGCCATCAGGGCCGAGCACGATCCCACCGAAGTCGAAAGAGAATTGGCCCAGTTCCTGAGCTCACTCACCGGACCCGGGTTCCCCGGCCCGGAAGCTCTCACCGACCTTCTGCGCGTCACCGCCAGGCTGGGAATGCGTCTCCCACCCTCGACCACGACGATGTTCCGCGCCCTTGCCACCCTGGCCGGAACCCTTGAGACCCTTTCGCCCCGATACCCGATCTTCGAGGTCGTTGCGGACATCGGAGGCGCCGAGCTAAAGGAGCGTTTGCAACCCTCCTCGGTGGGCGAGTTCGTCATGCAGGAATGGGCAGAGCTGGGGCCACCTCTACGTCGGGCCCCGCGTCATCTCGACCGCATCGCACGTCTGGCCGAAAACGGCCAACTCACGGGCCGGGTTCGGCTGTTCGCCTTTCCGGAAGAAGTCAGGACACTCGAGCGGCTCCTCAACAGAGTGGTGCTGACGCTCCTGACGATCGGTCTCGGAGGAGTGTCGGTGGCGCTTCTCACCTCCGAGGGCGGGCCCGAGGTGGCCGGAATCCAGGTCCGAGTATTCGAGCTGTTGGGTTGGGCGACCGCAGTCTTCGCGACGCTTCTCCTGCTGCGGATCTTGCTAGGTGTCCTACGTTCGGAGCAACGTCCCGAGGCCGGCTGAAGGGCTCGGCGGTTCTCCATCGCACCAGGCGAGCCCCCTCCCCGAAAAGGTGCCCTCGGCTACATCCCTGCAATCTCCAACGTCTCGTGGACTTCGATCGACGATCCTGGCATCTGCAGGTGGGGATGGCCATCGAGCAGTGCCACCGCGCTGTCGATGTCTGCGGCCTGGAGGATCGAGTAACCGGCGACCTCGTCGGGAGGGAAGGACGCGCATCTATCAGACGAATCCGGAGACCGTCGACGACGTCATTCAGCACCTGCAATCGTTCTGGTTGGGCCGATTGCAGGAGCTCAAACGCCAGTCCGAAAAGGAGGAGCGACACAAACGTGGCAAACAGTGAGCCGGTCACCCTCGAGATCATGATCGAAGCGCCGCCCGAGACGGTGTTCGAGTTCTTCGTCGATCCTCGCCTGATGCGGCGGTGGATGGGCGGGCACGCCGTCCTCGAAGCCCAAAACGGTGGCCGTTTCGCCGTAGACATCGGCGACAACCGCGCCCGGGGTTCCTTCCTTGCGGTGGAGCCTCCGGAGAGGGTCGTCTTCACATGGGGTTGGGAGGGCTCGGAGCTCGTCCCGCCCGGGTCGAGCACCGTGACGTTCTTCTTCGAGGCGAAGGATGGGGGCACAGTGGTGCGACTGATCCACAGCGATCTTCCTCCCGGGGAAGACACCCGTCACACCCACGGATGGACTCACTATCTCGGCCGACTCAGCCAGGCGGCCATGGGGATCGATCCGGGCCCCGACCCCCACGCCGAAAGCCAGGCGATCATGCACCAGACGCAAGGGGGTGAGTCCTGACTTCCCACGAGCCCCCTCCCATCACCCGGGTCGGATGCTTCGAATCGAGTCCGGATACTGGTAGCGATCCCACCGTGGGGTCGGTGAATCGCGATTGGACCGTCCGGGGGTGGTCGTCCATATTTGAATAGGTAAGAAGAATCGGAGGATTCCATGGCCAACCTCATCTACGCAATCAACGCATCACTCGACGGCTACATCGCCGACGAGAACGGCAACTTCGACTGGGGACATCCATCTGAAGAGGTGCATGCCTTCTTCAACGACCTCCAACGATCGGTGGGCACCTCGCTTTACGGCCGTCGCATGTATGAGACGATGAGGGTGTGGGACACACTCCTACTCGACGACCTGTCCGAGCTAGAACGCGAGTTCGCCGAGGTGTGGCGAGCATCCGACAAGATCGTCTACTCGTCCACGCTGGACGCCGTGCCCGAACCGCGGACTCGACTGGAGCGGACCTTCGACCCCGACGTGGTACAGACCATGAAAGACGACGCCGAACGCGACCTGGCCATCGCTGGCCCCGGCCTCGCAGCTGAGGCCATCCGGGCAGGCCTGGTCGACCGGTATCTACTGCGCTTGGTCCCAACGATCGTGGGTGGAGGCACCTCTGCCCTCCCCAACGCAGCGCGGGTCGACCTCGCTCTCAACACGACACGTCGTTTCGACGACGGCTCCGTTCTGCTCGACTACCGCCTCCGAAGCACCTGATGGACCGAGGTACCACGCGGACCGCGCGGCCGTTGAATCCCGCGCGATCGGCCGACCAAGCCGACCCCCAGACAGGCAGGGCGTCGGCGAGGTCGGGCGCACGGTTCCAGGAGCCCGCCCTGCGCTACAAGTAACCCATTTCCTGGGCCTTGGCGAACGCCTCGGTACGGTTTCTGGCCCCGAGCTTGACGATGGCAGATGACAGGTAGTTGCGCACGGTTCCTTCGGCGAGGTGGAGCCTTTGCGCGATTTCGATGTTGGGATGTCCTTCACCGACCTCTCGGAGGACCTCTCGCTCCCGGTCAGTGAGTGGGTCGCTGCCAGCCCATGCGGACACTGCGAGCTCCGGGGCGATCACACGGTTGCCTGCTGCCACCCGCCTGAGGGTGTCGGCTAGATCTTCGATGGGTGAGTCTTTGAGGACGTATCCAGACACCCCGGCATCGAGCGCCCGCCGCAGATAGCCACTTCGGGCGAAGGTGGTCACGATTACGACTCGGACCGTCGGATGGTCCTTGAGACGAGAAGCCAGCTCGAGTCCCGTCATTCCTGGCATTTCGATGTCGGTGAGAAGGATGTCCGGCTCATGCTCTGCGACAGCTGCCAAACCCTGCTCGCCATCTTCGGCGACAGCGACTACCTCGATGTCCGATTCGAGGTCGAGGAGTCCCGCAAAGGCTCCTCGCACCATTGCCTGGTCTTCGGCGAGGACGACGCGGATCATGAAGAACTTCCACCGAATGGCATGTCGATCCGTAGCATTGTCCCGCCAGTCACTCCGGGTCCGAACGTGAGGGTTCCCCCTGCGGCGATCACACGTTCGCGCATCCCCTGAATTCCCGAGCCGGTTCCCTTGGTGGGTCCGATCCCGTCGTCAGTCACCGTTAGTGATACTCCCCCGTCCTGGCTGTCGATTCGGACCTCCACCTTGCGTGCCTTGGCATGGCGCAGAACATTGGTGACCGCCTCGCGAAGTCCCAACGCCAGAACGTTCTCGACCGATGGTGCCAGATCGACCTCCAAGTCTCCGAGCGTCTCCAACTCGATGCCTGCGGCTGCGAGCGCTTTGCGGGCAACGGCTAGCTCGTCGGCCAGCGACGTCTGATGCCATCCGGCAACGCTTTTCCTGATCGAAGAGAGTGCATCGCGAGCTATGCGTTCCACCTCATCGGCTTCCTCTGTGGCGCGACGCTGGTCCGACGTGGCCAGTCTTTGGACGAGTTGGCTTCGCACGATGATGGCGGTGAGGTCCTGGCCTGCGATGTCGTGGACGTCGCGAGCGATCCGTTCCCGCTCGGCGATGGTGGCGAGATGAGCGACTCGGCGGTTCTCAGCCTGGAGCGCAACCGCGTGATGGTCCCGTGACACATCATGGAAGACGGCGGATCCAATGACCCAGATCATGATCACCGGGATGAGTATGAAGACCCGAAACGGCCAGGGGATCGAACTCAAGAAGAAGCCGGTCAGTGTGAGGATCGTGATCACCGACAGTCTGAGTCGGAGCGATTCCTGACTGGCCGACCTGGCAACGAGCGCGGCGGCGTAGATGGGCAGCGCCATGATTGCCGTCGAGTCGAAGGGTGCTGTCGCCAGTGCCAGCAGCATCAGGACGGTTGCTCCCCCGATATCCCAACCTCGTATTTCCGAGACGACAAAGGTGGGGAGGGCGACGGCAACCACTCCGACAGCGAAGACCCAATCCTCGGGACCGGCGTCGGGGGAGAAGATCGGTCCGATGAGGATGAATGCGAAGAAGACCAGGGGTGCCCAACGCGAGAAACCGGAACGCCTCGTGTCGAAGCGTTCCGAGTTCCCGAGTCTGATAGTCGTGTCGTTCACACTTCCGCGGAACGGTACGCCAACGCTGCTGCGATCGCTCCCACGATCGTTGTTGCCACGAGATAGGCGACGTGTCCCCACACTGCTCCGCCTTCGACCTGCGCCAGCGCCAGTTGTGCCAGATGATAGGGCGGGAGGTACACCGCGACTTCCCCGAGCCACGTCGGGAGCATCTCGAGCGGAAACCAGAGGCCTGACAGAATCACCGAAGGAATGAGCATCGCGTTGAGCACCGATATTGCGGCGCTGGGGCTGAACCTCGCCCCAACAGCCAGGGAGAACAGGCTGAATGGCAAGGCTCCGAGCACCAGGACACCACTAACACGCAGGACCTGAAGCACGTCCAGCGGTCCAGAGGTGAGACGGGCGACCAGGGTTATCCCTGCCAGGGTGACGATCGCATACGGCAGTGCTGCCGTGACCTTGGCGGACAGCGTCACGCCAAGCGGCGTGCCGTCCGCCCGCTTGACGCGGAGCCAGCCTCGCTCTCTGGCGTCAGCGAGGCCGACACCCGGGTTCACCAGAACCACGGCCAGCACTCCAAACGCCCCGTACGTGGCCAACGACCCAACGCCGAAGCCGTCTCCCTCATCGCCGAACATCGTTGCGAACAGTGCAAAGAATGCCACTGGCATAAGCACCGAGAAGAAGAGAGCGGTCGGCTCCCTGACGATTCCCAGGAGCTCGTCTCGCACCTCTGTGCGAAAGATCCGCGTGTTCATGCTGCCACCTCCTCATGGTTGGTCAGTGCAACGAGGACCTCCTCGAGGCTCGCCGTCGCCACGGTCAGATCGTTTGCCTCGGGGTCGAGGTCGAGCAGCGTGCTGACGACCTGCTCACTGTCGGTCGCTGCGATCACGGTGCGGCCGTCACGAAGCTCCACCGAGTGCACCGAGTCGAGCGCTCTGATCACACTCACCGGTACCTTCGTCCGGACTTCGATCCGACGGTCGGGGAGCGTCCGACGCAGCTCGTCTGGCGTCCCTTCCGCGACTACTCGTCCGCGATCAACCACAACGACCCGATCGGCGACCGCGGCCGCCTCGTCCACGAGATGCGTAGTAATGAGCACACCGGCTCCGTTGTCGAGACGTCGCCGAATCGTGTTCCAGAACCGGCGCCGTGCCTCCACATCGAGTCCTTCGGTGGGCTCGTCCAGTACCAGCAGAACCGGATCCGCCACCAGCCCCATCGCGAGCTGCAACCGCTGCTGCTGTCCGCCGGAGAGCTTGGCCGCCCGCCGTTTCTCCAGGCCGGTCAGGCCCATCTCGGCGATGGCTTGTTTGGCTGCTTCCGGGGGACAACCCCGGCGGGCGGCCGCACCTCCGACGATCTCACCGACGGTGAGTGAGCGCGGAAAGCCGACCGCCTGTTGGACGACACCGAGCCTGCGCCGGGTTTCGGCGCTACGAGGGTTGCCACCTGCCACCTCGATGAGATCGGAGTTGCCTTCGATCAACCCGATCACATTGCGGACGAGGGTCGTCTTACCGGCCCCATTTGGGCCAAGAAGTGCGACACACTCCCCCGCCTTGACAGTCAGATCGACTCCGGCGAGAGCCGTGAGGTCACCGTATCGGTGAACGAGACCTCGTACTTCGAGCACATGTTCCATCTACTACCTCCTTCGACACCGATCATGCGGAACGACCGGTGCGAGCGGTAGTGAGATCGATCACGATCTCGATGTGACAACTGTCATCCTGATCAAGCCAGGCCTGCCAACGTCGGCCCTGGCGCCAATCACGTGGGCTGTTTCAGATCCAGACGTGAGACTTGATGAGAAGATGTTCGGATCTCTCGGAGCATCTCGTCTACTGAGAGGTGCTTCACGGCGCGAATCCTGTGGGCCGCTCGTGGAGCCACCGATGAAGAGGCCCTACAAGCGGCGAAGTTCGAGGGTCGTCGAAATCGCTCTGACCAGGGCGTTTAGTGGAGCTGACGGGATTTGAACCCGTGACCCCCTCGTTGCGAAAGATGTGGTCAAGAAGCTCTGACCAGGGGTTTTGGCGTCAGCTGCGCGCTGTGTGGAGCTGCTGTGGGGCGAGCGTGGTGAGACGGCGTGAGACGGGGTGAGAACCGCGCTTCTTTAGCCAGGGCCCTGCCGGGTCCCAGCAACGGGTGATCGGTGCCACGGGGAGCCGTCATCGGCCCGGATTTATGTCTACGCGTTGACCTTCGACCCGTACTTTCGCTGCGCTGCCTGCTTCGAGACACCGAGCATCGTCCCGATCTCCGACCAACTGCGGTGAGCCTGACGCGCCGAACGCACCGCCTCAGTCAGCTCCTCTTCAACTACCTCGCGTCGCTCCGCCAACTCAGCGATGGTGCGGAGAGCCTTGGTGTCAGCCTCCTCCAGATCCGAGGATTCGACACGCTCAGCCCACTCCTCCAGCGCCTTGGCCCGTTCCGCCCTCGACTTGCTCACTTGGTCCACCAGACCTCCAAGAACTTCCGGCGAGCGTCCATGGCGTGGATGACTGCCGTCCCATCCTCGTCGGAGACAACACCAACCTCTAGAGGCTCTCCTGTGCGAGATGGTCCGATGAACATGGTCACCTCTGGATCGTCGGTTTCGAAAGCTCGCCAATGATGTCGCAGTGCGTGAATCATGTCTTCGTCCGGGACACCGTGTTTGCGTGCACTCGCCTCGATGTCCACAACACCACGATAGCCACGAAGAACCTACTGCGTCAACATTTGTTGACGCAGTAGGCTGGCTCGGCGGCGCTCACCCGCGACACACTCCTATGTATGAATCGACGACGTCACGAATAGGATTCCTCCGAGATTGCAGAGGGCTGGCAACCCCAACTACGTCGAGATCCTGTCGACCTCTGGCGTTGCTGACGCCAGGAGGAGCAGCGGGCACCCTTTGCAGGGTTCGGGTGAGAGATGAAGTACTTGTCGATCTGGCATCAGGTGAATCGTCGTGAAGGGGATCCGGTGACGCTCATCGCCACCCGTTCGTGATGCGGGACTGACGTGGCGGCTGCACTGCTTGAAACAAAGCTGCATATTCCCAGTGTCAGGCCAGAGCTGGTCGTACGTACACGACTGGTTGAACGACTGCGGCTCGGGCTACAAGCCAGGCTGACCTTGATCTCGGCCCCGGCAGGGTCGGGAAAGACAACCCTTCTCGCCGAATGGGCTTCGACTTCGGCCCAGGTCCACGACTCGGTGGCTTGGCTGTCCTTGGACGCAACTGACAATGAGCCGACAACCTTCTGGGGATACGTAATCGCCGCCCTCCAGAGAAGAGCTCCAGAGGTGGGGAAAGGCGCTCTCGCTCTCTTAGATGAAGACCAGCTGATAGCCCCCGAAGCCGCCCTCACATCGCTGATCAACGATCTGAGCGGCATGTCCGAAAGAGTGACGCTGGTTTTGGACGATTACCACGTCATCCACTCCCCGGAGGTTCAGGCCGGAATGGTGTTCTTCCTGGAGCACTTGCCGGAGCAGGTCGCCCTCGTGATCGCCACTCGTTCGGACCCCCCTCTCCCACTGGCGCGTCTGCGGGGACGGCGGGAGGTTGTGGAGATACGCGACGCGGATCTGCGTTTCACGTTGGACGAAGCCACCGCATATATCCACGAGACAGGTCTCGAGCTGACCGGAAGTGAGCTTGCGGTGCTCGAGGAGCGCACCGAAGGCTGGATAGCGGCGCTGCAGCTAGCAGCGCTCTCGATGCAGGGTCGCGAGGACGTCTCCGGGTTCATCGATGGGTTCGCCGGTAGTGACCGATATATCGTCGACTACCTCGTCGAGGAGGTCCTGGAAGCTCAGCCCGACGAAGTCAAGCGCTTCCTGCTGCAGACCTCGATCTTGGGCCGGCTGAGCGGAGAGCTCTGTGACGCGGTGACCGGTCATGAGGGTGGCAAAGCAATGCTGGAGAGGCTCGACCGAGCCAACCTCTTCACAATCCCACTCGACGATCACCGGCAGTGGTACCGCTACCACCACCTCTTCGGCGACGTCCTCCAAGTGCGTCTGCTCGACGAGCACCCACAGCTCGTCCACGATCTGCACCGGCGGGCAAGCGCCTGGTGGGAACGAAACGGAGAACGAGCTGACGCCCTGCGCCACGCGCTCGAAGGCGAGGACTACAACCGAGCCGCCGACTTGGTCGAACTGGCCATACCGGACCTTGCCCGGGAGCGGCAGGAACATACGATGCGGGACTGGCTCGATGCCATCCCGGACAACCTGTACGAGACGAGGCCGGTACTGGCGATCGGATGGGTGGGGTCACGACTTGTCAGCGGCGATCTGGAGGGCGTCGAGGCTCGACTCCAACAGGCAGAGCAGTGGGTCGATGGCGGGC
>JBFYOJ010000154.1:0-9289 GCA_041303885.1 Acidimicrobiia bacterium
GCACAGGACATTGTGGAGACCTATCGACCTCTGGTCGAGGAGGTCGGAGCCGACATCGTCACCTTCCAGATGGCGTCGTTGGATCAGCCGGGCCTGATCCAGATGCTGGGTGACGAGGTGCTGCCCGCGCTACGCGCCCGCTGATTCCCGGCGGTCGATGACGAGGCGGAAGCCCTGGCCGGCATTCCCGCATCTAGCCCACGCGGGTGATCAACTCCACGAGTTGCAGGATCTCTTGGGTCGCTTCGGGTGACAGCGACTCGTCGGCGGCGGCCACGAGGAGCGAGGGCACCACGTCCTGGAGGGCGCGGAGGATCACCGCGGCGTCTCCGGTGGACGATCCGAGCAACGTCTCCACCGGCGACATCATGTCCTTGGCGAGCCCGGCGCCGAAGGAGGCAAACAGGTCGACGCGCTGACCGTCGACGTCCCTGGTGATGATCACCTGCTCGACCCCTTCCTGAGGAGTGACCCCGACCAGGAAGAAATCCACACCGTCCTCGGTGGTGGTGCCCAGTTCCTCGATTTCGACCGGGTCGCTGAAAGCATCCCCTGCCCCCTGGGCGAACCCGGCCCAGAAGTTGGCCGCGACGTCGACGTCGCCGGTCTCGAGGGCATCGGCGACCTCCCCCGACGTGGCCCCCTCGGCGAGGGAGGCAAGAGCCGCCTGATCGGGGACGGCCAGCGACCCCGCGGCAGCGAAGTCCCCGACAGCAAGGTGTGTGCGGAGCTCCTCGATGGCCGCCACTGGCTGGTCCGCCCCGTTCGCGAGAGTGATCGTGGTCGTCGACCCGCCGCCTTCTCCACATGCCAGGACGGCCACGAGCAAGGCCGGCAGCGCCGCCCTACGCATCATCGGCCATCGATTCCGGGAGGCGCCCCGTGCGTGCCAGTGCGGAACGGCTTTCCCGGCGGTTGAGGCCCGATCTCCGCCAAAGCCAGGCCAGGTAGACGAGCCCAATCGATTCGAGCACCCATCTCCACGGGTCCGACATCGCCCTCTCCCAAGCGAGCGGCCAGAACGGCGCCGCGCCGAACGGCATGTCCCACCCGAAGAACGGCCAGAAGAAGATCTCGGGCTTGGCCCACATGCCATCGAGCAGGAGATGGAACAGCCAACCGACTCCCAACGCCATGAAGGCGCGGCGTCGGCGGCCTCTTCTGGTCAGGACCAACACCAACGCCGTATATGCCGAGGCGACGGTGAGCGAGTGGAACCAGAGCTCTCCGGTCGAGAAACGCTCGGGGAACAAAACCGTGCCGATGGTCAGGTCGACGAGATCGAGCAGGATCACTCCCAGGAAGAGGAACCGCACGTCCACCTTCGGGTCCCTGAAGATCCACCGGAACAGCCAAAGACTGGCGCCCAGGTGCCAGAACAGCATCTCTCAGGCGACGAGGATTCGCCGGCAGTGCACGCATCGGGGAATGTCCGCCGAGAGCGCCTCGGCTTGCTCGGTGGGTGAGAGGGCCATATGGCAGCCACCGCATACCCCGTGATCGAAGCGACCGATGGCCACGCCCTCTTTCATATGGCGGAGCTTCTCGTACATCTCGACCAGGTCGGCAGGCACGGGGATGAGTGCCTCCCTCTTTCGCTCCTCCTTGCGAGCCAGCTCAGCGTCGATCTGCTTCCACTCCGCCTTTATCGCTGACTCAAGCGCTGCCTTCTCCGCCCCCAGGGCGTCGAGCCGAGACCGGAGATCGGTGACCGTGCTGCGTGCCGGGTCGACCTGCTCGAGCATCACCAGCACCCGCTCTTCGAGAGCCTCGCGCTGGGCCTTGAGACCCTGAACCTCGAGTCGCATGTGCTCGGTCTCGCGAGCACTCATCCCCCCGGCGTAGAGCCTGGTCTCATGCTCGTGGAGCTTGAGCTCGAGGATCTGGAGCTCTCCCTCGGACTTGTCGAAGTCGAGCTCGAGCGTCTTCAATTCGGCCGCTGCGGTCTCCATCTCGGCGTTCAGCTCCTGCTCGTGCTGGTGAGCCTGCTTGTAGGCCTCGAGCTCGGGAAGGGACTGCCTTCTCTCCAGGAGACGGTCGATCTGAAGATCGAGATCCTGGACGTCGAGAAGATCGGCGAGGCTCGTAATCTCCATGCAACGCCGGAGGCTAGCGGTGCCTCAGCCCCATGTTTCCGGGTCGATATGGGTCAGGTCGACCACCCGCCCGCCCACAACGTCGGCGACCAGGCCCACCAGGGCGACCATCCCTGGCCGCTCCGTGGCGACATGACCCGGGTCGATGACGGCAAGGCCCTGATCGAGGGCTCTCACCACGCGGTGATGGGACACGTCGCCGGTGACCAGGGCATCGGCCAGCGAGGCGGCCGGGTCGATGAAACCGGCTCCCGAGCCCGGCACCACCGCCACCCGCTCCAGACGCCGATCACGGTCACCGGAGACACGCAGGCCGTCGGAACCACAAGCGTCGGCGACTCTGACCTCGAGCGCCTCGAGCGTGCCCTCGAAGCCCCCGATCCTTCCGATGGCCGGGATCCCCTCGACCTCGTCGGCACCGAACGGGAAGATGTCATGGAGCTTCAACGCCGCGGCGAGCGCATCGGCGGTACCGCCCGGCGCCGCGTCGAAGTCGGTGTGGGTAACCACCAGATTGACCCTGGCACCGAGGAGCCGATAGGCCCGGGCCGATGGCGATCGCCCGGCCAGGATGCGGTTGACCGGTTCGAACAGCAGAGGGTGATAGGTGACCAGAAGGTCGACCGGCGTCTCCTCGATTGCGGAGACCACCGCCTCGGTGACCTCGTGACACACCCCGACCGACTCGACTCTCGCAGCGGGGTCTCCGAGTTGCAGCCCGACCGGGTCCCACGACGCGGCTGATTCGGGACGGGTCCGCTCTGCCATGGCGGTGACGATGCCGGCGACTGTGGCCACGAGTGGATGCTAGGAAGGGCCGGCACTTTGCGCGGCGGCAGCGCCGCAGGCGGGGAAGGCGGAGGCCTCTATCCTCCCCTTCCGTGAACCTCGACGCCCCCCTGGGTTGGGCACCGCCGGCCAATTGGCAACGGGTGACGGCGGTTGAGTCCCACACGGGGGGTGAGCCGTTCAGACTGGTGGTCGACGGCGGCCCGATGATCGAGGGCGCCACCATGCTGGAGCGCCGCCGCTTCGCCCAGGAGCACCTCGACGACTTGCGCCGGGCCCTGATGTGGGAGCCTCGCGGCCACGCCGACATGTACGGCGGGTTCATCGGCCCGCCGACCTCTCCGACCAGTGACCTCTCGGTCCTGTTCCTGCACAACGAGGGATTCTCCACGATGTGTGGCCACGGCATCATCGCCCTCACCAAGGTGGTGCTCGACACCGGCATCCTCCCCGCCGACGAGCCCGAGACAGTGATCCGGATCGACACCCCGGCCGGCCCGATCGAGGCCACGGCCGCCGTGTCGAACGGGAGTGTCGCGAAGGTGAGCTTTCGCAATGTCCCTTCGTTCGTCGTCGATCTCGACAACGCCGTCGACGTGCCCGGGGTGGGGCGGGTGCGCTACGACCTGGCCTTCGGCGGCGCCTTCTACGCCTACGTCGATGCCCAAGATCTCGGCTTGTCCATCAGCCCCGATGACAGCGCGCGGCTCATCGAGACGGGGAGGGTCATCAAGAGAGCCATCGTCGCCTCGCGCACCATCCCCCATCCCACCGAGCCGGATCTCGGGTTTCTGTACGGGGTGATCTTCGTCGGGCCCGCCCGGGACCCGGCCAATCACTCCCGCAACGTGTGCATCTTCGCCGACGGCGAGGTCGACCGCTCCCCAACCGGGACCGGGGTCAGCGGACGCCTCGCCATCCACAGGGCGCGGGAGGAGGTCGGCCTGGGCGAGGAGTTGACCATCGAGAGCATCGTGGGCAGCACCTTCACCGGCCGCGTGGTGGGCAGCATCGAGTTCGGAGGGGTGCAGGCCATCATCCCCGAAGTGACCGGAACAGCCCACATCACCGGGCGCAGCGAGTTGTGGATCGACCCTGAGGACCGGTTGGGCGACGGATTTCTGTTGCGCTAGTAATTGCTGACGAGGCCCCTCGTCGGAATAGCCTGACTGACTCCGTGTCATCAGATCAGCTTCCGATCGTGCGATCGCTCTTTGCCGCCCTCGACGAGGAGGGGGTCTCCTATGTCCATTGGAAGAGCAACGAGCACCTTCCGGCGGCCCTGCGGGGTCAGACCGATCTCGACCTTTTGGTCGACCCCCACCATCACTCTGGCTTCAGCCGCGTGCTCGAAGCCCATCGGTTCATCCCGATGCTGCCGCCGGAGGCGCGTGCCATCCCCGGTATCGAGAGCCATCTTGGCTTCGACGAAGCCACCGGCGGTCTGGTCCACCTCGACGTCCACTACCGACTGGTCCTCGGCGAGCAACTGATCAAGAATCACCATCTCCCTGTGGAGGACTGGCTCCTCTCGGATGCCTCCGAGTTGGAAGGCGTCCACGTCCCCCAACCCGAACGGGAATTCCTCCTGCTCTATATCAGGTCGATGCTGAAGACGACCAACCGGCAACTTGTCCGCTCGATCGTCAAGGGGGGATCGCCCCTTCCAGAGCGGATCCAGAAGGAGACGGTCTGGCTGGCGGATCGCACCGATCGGGACCGCCTGCCCGAGACCGCCCGATCGGGCGGTCTCGACATCGAAGGCGACGAGTTGGTCGAGTTCTACGACCGGTCGGTCCGGGGCGATCTCGGGTGGGCTTACGTGCGTGATCGCAAGAGGTCACTCCGTTCGCGACTTCGCAAGCACGAGCGACTCCCCCGCTATCGAGCGCTGACCAAGAGGATCTGGCTGCGCACGAGGTCGAAGCCGTTTGCCCGCCGTCTCGGGTTCGGCATAGCGCCCCGCAACCTGGCCGGGCCCGCACCGGTCATAGCCGCCGTCGGCGCCGACGGATCGGGGAAGACGAGGCTGAGCCGCGACCTCGAGACCTGGCTCGCCTGGAAGCTGGCCGTCCGCCATGTCTACTTCGGACAACCCAAGGGGGGCGTCGTATTCAAGGCACTGAACAAGCCGGGCAGCATCGCCCGTCATCGCAGCCCGGACGTTTACCCGCCCCCCGGCCTCTTCGGCCGCTTGGTCCGGGTCGCAGACGACGCCAAGTGGTTGATGCTGGCCATGCGCCGGCGCAGACTCGCCTCGGGCGCTCGTAGATCGAGCGGGTCCGGAGTGGTTGTGATCGCCGAGCGATACCCCCTCGAGGACTTCCTTCCAATGGTCGCCCCCATGGATGGGCCGAGACTGCAAACACGGTCCGGCACCCTGGCCCGGATGGAGATGAGACAGTATCGGGCCATCTCGCGACCGGACCTGGTCCTGGTTCTCCGCACCGATCTGCAGACCCTGCGTGACCGCAAGATCGACCTCACCGTCGAGGAGCACCTCGCCAAGGTGGAGGCGGTGGCCCAACTGGAGCCCGCTGCGGGACGGGTGATCATCGACGCGGGCGAGCCCTACGAGAAGGTACTGCTCGAGGCCAAACGCGCCGTCTGGGAGGCACTCTCTGAGACACATTGAGTTTCTCGGGATCCCCGGATCCGGCAAGACCACTCTCTGCGAGGCTGTGATCGAGGCCGCGCCGGCAGCGATGGGGCTGAACGATGCCGTGCTCGCCTCGGTGCGAGCGCACGGCGAGGACCGGGTGACGAGAGCCATCGCCCGACTTAGCCGTCGCAGTTGGAACCGGGCGTGGAGACGTGCCTATGCCCGGTCCGCCGATCGCTCCTCGGCGCTGATCCGGTTCCTCGCCTCGAGCCCCGCAACGCTCGAATCGGCTCTCGCCGCTCAGGAGGCCCGACGAGATCGGGACCGCGGTCAGGACCAGGCTCTGGGGTGGCTGCTCAACCTCATGTCCGGGTTCCAGCTTGCATCGGAACATCTAGGCGCACGTGATTGGCTGATCGTCGACGAGGGCTTCTGCCAGCGCTCGGTGGCATTGTTCGGATATGGGTTCTCGGCGGAGGACGTCCCCCTTCTCGACAGGTACGTGGGATCGATCCCACGCCCGGACACAGTCGTCGTGGTCGACACCCCGGTCGAGATCTGCGAGGCCAGACTCAACGAGCGGGGCTGGTCGGAGCGACTCGAAGGGCTCGGCGCCGGGGACCGCCACCACTTCCTGACCCGGACACTGGATGTGGTGAAACAGGTGGTTGAGCAGCTCGAGCGATCCGGGATCGCAGTGATATGGGTCGATGGGTCTACCCCGGCCCCGGATTCGGTAGTTCAGATCGCTGCTACGTTGAGTCCGTGATCGGCTGGGACTCCGGGGCAGCGGCCGGTCACGGAAATTAGTCAGATAACCACTTTGCGTGGTCACCGACAGCATTTAGTATCGGCGGGCAGAAGCAGTGGGGCTTCTCTTAACGGGCAGGGAGACAATCGATGGGTAACCGGATCGCTCCGGATGGGGGCAAGCGTATTTCACTCGTGCTGCTGGCGTTGGCGCTGGTGGCCTCACTGGTCCAGGTCGTGGCGGCGGCGCCTGCCGCCCAGGCCATCGCCGGGGAGAACGGCCCGGCCCCGATACCGGGCGCGAGCACCGCGGGGCTGTCCGGGGGCCAGTGGGAGACCAAGAACCAGCACCGGATCTGGTGGAACGCCACCCAAACCCGTTGGGATGCCGTCCTCCCCACCACCGGCGGGTGGCAGATCGCCAGAGGCGCCATCCCCGAGACCTTCAACGCCTCCCCGGTCTACGGGCCGGTGGTGAGCACCGGTAGTGGAGATCGCCCCGATGTGTACTGGGACGAGGCCACCGATCAGCTCTACGTGCTGATGAGCGGAGGGGCTAACACCCAGCTCTACCGCTACCAGTACTCCGCCGACGCATACACACTGGAGGCAGGCCCGGTCACCGTGGGCGGGATGGACTCGCCCGAATCCCGGGCCGCCATCTACAAGACTTCCAACGGCGATCTGTGGGCCTCGGTGCTGGACGAGGGCGTATTCCTCGTCTCCAGATCCATCGATGACGGGGCGACCTGGGCCACCCCGGTCAACCTCAACGTCACCGTGGGCGAGGGCCAGACCCAGCTCACCTCGTTCTCCGACGGGGTCGAGTATGTCGCCGTGGCCGGGACCGAGGAGGGTCAGGTCGAAGATGAGAACGGCCGGCTCTCACAGTACCTGTTCTACAAACTGCCGCTGAGCAGCGCGGCCAATTTCGCCTCCGTGACTCGAGCCACGGCGACCCTGAACATCCCCGCCATGCCGGGAGACACCGAGACCATCACCATCGGCGACCGCACCTATACATTCCAGACCGTCCTGACCGACGCTCCGGGCCACGTCCTGATCGGGGGAACCGCGACCAGCGCCCGGAACAACCTGGTCGCAGCCATCAACGGCACGGGAACCGCTGGCACTCAATACGGCTCGACAACGATTCCTCACGACGAGGTGACGATCAGCGACTTCGCCGGAGTGACCGCGACTCTCACCGCAAGAGACTCGGCGGAGACTGGAGCGGGTGTCGCGCTTGCCGAAACCATGGCAGCCATCGGCAATGAGTTTGGAGGGGGGGCGACATCGTTGTCGGGCGGCTCCTCCCCGTGGTCCAGGGAGCCGATCAACATCCAACAGACCACCTCGACGGCGAACGCCATCGTCCACGCCGATGACGAGATGAGCCTGGTCACCCACAACCACGTGGTCTACATCGCCAGCGAGACCCAGCGCAGCGGGGTCCAGCAGGGCGTCCGAGACGATCCCCAGGTGGTCCTGTTCCGGCGGGCCCTGGGCGGCGCCTGGGCGCAGAGTACCGTGGCGCTGGACCAGCCATCCAACACCGAGGACTGGAAGCGCCCGGTGGTGGCGATTCATGAGGGCAATATCTACGTGATCGCCATCGACAACCCGCAAACCAAGAGCGTCTACTGGGTCCTGCCCCTAACCGGCATCCCATTCGGGAATGTCGGGGCCGAGTGGTCGAACCCGAAGCCGCTGTTCAACACCGAATTCGAGTACCACCGCAACAACATCGCCCCCCGCGAGCCCACGACCACGGCCACGGGTCTCCCCGTCCTGGTCGACTGGGCCTGGCTCACCGCCGGCGACGACAACACCGTGTGGCAGACCCTGCTTCCCAACAGTGGGAACCAGGCGCCGGGTGCCTTCGCCGGCGCGGATAAGAGGGTGTCCGCCAGCCCGGCCACCAATCTAGGAGGCGTGATCACAAACGACGGTTTGGGCGGACCGGTCAATTGGGCCTGGAATGTGATCTCCGGGCCGGCGGGTCCAGGAGCCGGTGTCAATTTCACCAATCGGACCGGCCAATGCTCCATCGACATCTGTCAACTTCCGACAACGGCCGCCTTTGCCGGCGGATTGGGGACCTACGTGCTTCGCCTGACCACAGCCGAAACGGGCACCAATCCGCTGAGCAACAGCGACGACGTGGTGGTCACGGTCAGTTCCCTAGTCAACGCCCCGCCGTCGCTTGCGGTGCAGAACCCGAAGAACGGTGACGTGTACGCGCCCGGTGCGCCGGTGACCTTCCAGGCCACCGCCACCGATTCCGGGGCCAACATCTCCAAGGCCATCGTGTGGACCTCGAGTCGGGACGGGGTGATCGGCTTCGGCGGGTTCTTCGTAAGGTCCGACCTGAGCACGGGCACCCACACCATCGTGGCCAACGTCACCGATGGTCAGAACTCGGTGTCCTCGCCCAACATCACCATCACGATCGGCTCCGGTGGCGGCGGTGGCGGTGGCGGCGGCACGCCGGACAACCCCTTCATCGACGACGACGGAAGTGTCTTCGAGAACGCCATCGAGTGGTTGGCGGCGGAGGGAATCACCCAGGGCTGTAACCCGCCGACCAACAACCGGTTCTGCCCCACCGACCCGATCAGCCGCGGTCAGATGGCGGCATTCCTTGTCCGAGCCTTCAACCGGCCAGGACAGACCCCGCTGCCCCAGTACAACGGGCCAGATCGGTTCGTCGACGACAACAACAGCGTGTTCGAAGGGGCAATCGAGCGTCTGGCCGAAGCCGGGATCACCGTCGGGTGCAACCCGCCAACCAACAATCGGTTCTGCCCCACCGGCAACGTGACCAGGGGTCAGATGGCGGCGTTCCTGGTTCGGGCGTTCGACCTGCCCGCCTACAGCGGACCAGACCTGTTCCGCGATGACAACAACAGTGTCTTCGAGGGAGCCATCGAGCGGCTGGCCCAGGCCGGGATCACGGTGGGTTGCAACCCGCCGGCCAACGACCGGTTCTGTCCGGGGAACAACGTGACCCGGGGTCAGATGGCGGCCTTCCAGATCGGAAGAGCACACG
>JBFYOJ010000155.1:0-3114 GCA_041303885.1 Acidimicrobiia bacterium
ACGTGCTCGAGGGTCCCCGCCGATCCCCACATAGGCGCCAGCCAGCGCCGCGGCACCCCGCTCCGGGTCGGGAAGCGTCTGCAACGGGTGGAACCCCCCGGTGGCAATGCCTTTCGATGCCAGGGAGTGCAAGGCCGAGACGGGAGTGAAGCCGGACACATGAGCGGCCACCGGGACCGCGCCGGCCCGGGTGGCGAGATGGTCAGCGACCTCCTCGATGGCATCGTCCCTCACGGCGATGATGAGGAGGTCAGCCGCCGGGAGCGTGGAGTCCCAGCTCAGGGGCGGCCCAAAGTCGGCTCCGCCGGCAGATCGGGACATGACGCCGACGATCTCATGCCCGGAGCGGGAGGCGGCGAGGGAAAGGGAGCCTCCGGCGCGCCCGGGGCCAACGATGATCAGCTTCACGATTCACCCTCCGCCGACATGCGGCGAGGGTACCCGTCAGGCCTGTTCTTCTCCGATTTGGTTTGGTGTGATCACCGGCCAGTTGGAGTCGATCTCCGATTTCATGGTGTGGTAGTCGTCCCGCCGCTTCCAGAACTTCGTCTTCCACACCCGGAATCGACGCTGCTTCGCGTCTCGTGGCTCGCTGGGCAGAGCTTCGTGAATGTCCCCTACACCCTTGACCTCAGGCACGACAATCTCATCCGGGTCTTCGGCCGTATGCAGCATCTGATGGGTGTGATGTCTCACCGAACGGTGTTGCTGCTTGCGCTCTTCGCGTGTGGGTCGGCCGTCGTTGTATCCGGGGATTTCCTGGCGATGCTCTCGTGACCGCTTGGCCATTTGGATCGTTCCTCCTGTCCTGGACGCGCTACTCGAAAATGGTCAGGAACTCGAAGGAGGGCCACGGCCTCTTCCCATGTTGCGAAGCTAGCACGACTCCCGAGATCTGTGCCAGGGCCGATAGACCCGAAGATTGGGTACCAGACCGATCACAGAATGAAGGGGATGAGACGGTGGCGCACCCTCTTGGCGTACGCGGCGTAGCCGGGATATCTGATTCGCAGTTGCTTCTCCTCGTAACTCGACTTGGCCCAGAAGAACATGGGGAGAAGGAGGCTGAGCAGGGCGGCCGCTGTGCTCGCCACCATTAGCGCGGCGCCGAGCATCATGAGGCAAACCGAGCCGTAGATCGGGTGCCGTGCATGCGCGAACAGACCGGTCTCGACCAGTTCGGCCCCCTCCACCGGTTCGGGCAGGGCAGTGAGGGCCGGTCCCAGGGAGCGAGCAGAGCCGACCAGCCCCACGGCGCCTATGGCCAGGAGAACCACTCCAGCGATCCGCCAGCCGTAGATCGTCCTCCCGAATGCCAGTTCGACTTCCGGGTATTCTGCCCAGGGGAGCGACCCGTCCATGACCAGGGCGACAGCGATGGCCAAGAACAAAAGGACTTGCGCCCCGACCCAGTAGCGCCCGGGTTTCCGGCCATCGACCACCCAGCGCGTTGCCAGGAGGTCCACATCCTGAGCGGGTACGAGTTCTCTCGCCTCGGCAGCAGTGAGCCCGCCTCCAACCGCCGCATCGGGCCAGACTTCGCATAGAGGCTCGAGCACGAATCGGCGCTCCGGCGCCCGCGGATGGGGGATCTCGAGCATCGGGGTGTGCACCTCTCCCGGGTCCATCGACACGATGTCGAGATCCAAGGTGCGGGGGCCCCAGCGCACGACCCGCTCCCGGTCGTGATCGCCCTCGATCGCCTGCAATCGCTCCAACATCTCCGCGGGCGAGAGCGCGGTCTCCAGCGTCACCACAGTGTTCAGATACGGGCCCTGTTCCGGCCCGCCGACCGGGGCGGTCTCATACAGCCCTGACACGGTGAGCCCGTCTCCCAGCCCGCCGATCTCGTCGACGGCAGAGCGGAGATGGCCAATTCGGTCCCCGACATTGGAGCCGAGGGCGATGGCATACCTGGTCATCGGGAGCGGTCGACAGTCACCGAGACATCCTCGAAGACGAGCGGGATCGGTGCGCCCGGCTTGTGGATGGTGACCAGGACACGCTCGGCTCCGTGAGTGGCGAGGACCTGCCGGGCCACGCGCTCGGCCACGGTTTCGATCAGTTGATGGCTTTCGGCGGCCACGAGATCATGCACCTGTTGAGCCAGGCGCCCGTAGTCGACCGTGTCGGCCAGGTCATCGGAGCCTCCAGCGACGCTCAGGTCGAGGAAGACGGTGAGATCCACCCGAAAGACCTGCGGCTCGATCTTCTCCTCATCCAGCACCCCATGACGGGCAATGACCTCGATCCCGCGCAGCTCGATGCGATCGTTCACGAAGCGGTGGATGCAGGGATGAGCGACCGGCCCTCCGGTCCGAGTGCCCTTCCCAGGATCTGCTGGATCACAGCGAGGGCGAGTATCGGGTCGTTGACGAGACCTGATGCGACGAGGAACCCGCCGAGGAGCCCGCCGACGGTGTCGTCGATCGCCTCCCGGTGGACGAGGACTTTGGCCTGGCTCTTCGTGGTGGCCGTGGTCAGCGTCTGAAAGAACTGCTCGACATCTCGGCTGCCGAGATCGGGCCCGATCGGGACCGAATACGTGGCGATCCCCGCCTCTCGATAGGCGAGCAGGTTCTGATTGCCGGGCAGCATCGAAACCACGGTGTTGATCCCGGCCTCCTCCACCAGCCAGGTGATCTCCTCCTCCCGCCGTACCCGACGGTGCTGGAAACCGGAACCCCCAACTCGCTCGGAGACGGCCAGACGGTCTGCGATTACCCAGGTGAAACCCCGGGGCTTTAGTCCGGCGACCATTCGTCCCATTGCTCCGGGGTCACGATAGCGGCGGCGATGCGCAGGGCAGCCCACGACGAGACAACATCGTGAACCCGAAAAACCCGTGCTCCACGCTCAAAACCGAGGGCCGTGGTGACGGCTGTGGCCGGGTCGCGCCCGGCCGGGTCTTCGATCCCGGTGAGCTTCCCGATGAACGTCTTGCGGGAGGTTCCCAACACCACCGGGTACCCGAGCGTGGCCAAGTCCCCGATACCGGCGATCAGTTGGAGACTGTGCTCCACACGCTTGCCGAAGCCGATGCCCGGATCGAGTGCGATCCTGGACCGATCCACACCGGCCCCGATCACGGTACGGGCGCGGTGGGCGAGATAG
>JBFYOJ010000156.1:0-4700 GCA_041303885.1 Acidimicrobiia bacterium
CCGGATCCTCCATACCTTCCTGGTGCCGCTGTTCGGCACTCGCAAGGTGGTGAGCCTGTCCAGCCTCCTGTTGCTCGTCCCGCTGATCGGTCTGTTCATCGCGGTGAAGGACCCGACCACCCCGTTCTGGGTTCTGATGTTGCTCGCCTTCCTGGCCGGCCTCGGAGGCGGGAACTTCTCCTCGTTCATGCCGAGCACCAGCTTGTTCTTCCCGAAACGCCTGCAGGGAACCGCACTCGGTCTCCAAGCAGGAATCGGCAACTTCGGCGTCAGCCTCGTCCAGTTCATCACCCCCTGGATCATCGGATTCGCCGCCTTCGGTGCCCTCGCAGGCGATCCCCAGACCTACACCAAGGACGACGTCTCACAAGACATCTGGCTGCAGAACGCAGCCGCGGTCTGGATTCCGATCGTGGCGGTGCTCTCGGTGGCGGCCTGGTTCATCCTGAGGAGCGTCCCGGTTCGGGCCAATGTGAGAGAGCAGATGGACATCTTCCGGGAGAAGCACACCTGGGTGATGACCTCGCTGTATGTGATGACCTTCGGTTCCTTTGCTGGGTTCTCGGCTGCGTTTCCCTTGCTCATCCGCGAGTTGTACGGGTCCTTCGAGAACGCCCCCGATCCCCTCACCTACGCCTTCATCGGCCCCTTGGTCGGCTCGGCCGCCCGGGTGGCGGCAGGCCCGGTCTCTGACCGGTTCGGGGGTGCGCGGGTCACCCAGGTGTCAGCGGTGGGCCTGCTGGTCTCGACTGTGGGCGTCATCTTCTTCCTTCGCCCCGACTCCCTATCCGAGTTCCCCTGGTTCGTCGGGTTCATGCTCGCCATCTTCCTCTTCACCGGGATCGGCAACGCGTCGACCTTCAAGCAGATACCGATGATCTTTCCGCCGCGTCAGGCCGGCGGCGTGATCGGATGGACGGCGGCCATCGCCGCCTACGGGCCATTCGTCTTCTCGGCGCTGATCGGAGCAGCGATCGCCGCCACCGGGGCCCCAACTGTCTTCTTCATCGGGACGGCTGTCTTCTATGCCGTCAACGTCCTCATCAACTGGTGGTTCTACACCAGGAAAGGGGCGGAGAAGCCGTGCTGAACAGTGGGATGGAGATCGCACATCATGAGACTGGAAATCACCAGAAAGAGCGACCTGGCCGTGAGGGCTCTCTGCAGCCTGTGGCGGTCGGGGCGAATGAAGTCGGCGGAACTGGCCGAGAGGATCGGGTCGACCCAGGCTTTCATGTCCCAGGTCATGGGCCCGATGGTCAGGCAAGGCTGGGTCTCCTCCGATCCGGGACCGACCGGTGGCTACGAGCTCTCGGTGTCATTGGGCACTCTCTCCATCCTCGACGTCATCGAGACGATCGAAGGACCAACGGTCAGCGGACGATGCGTGCTGAGGGATGGGCCCTGCCCGTCGGACCAGCTGTGCGCCCTCCACGACGCCTGGCTTCCGGCTCGCGACGCCATCAGGCAGAGCCTGGCAACCACGCCAGTCGAGACCGTCGTCGGCTGCAGCTGAGCCTGCTCACCATCGTCATCGTCCTGGGGACGCAACTGCCTGCTCCGGCCCAGACCGAGGAGGAAGGACGCGCCCTCTACGAGGAGAACTGCCAGTCCTGTCATCAGCCTGGCGGCACCGGTGTCGAAGGAGCCTTCCCACCACTGGCCGACAACCCCAATGTCGACGACACCGCCCATGTCGAGGATGTGGTCCGCAACGGTCTCAGCGGCCCGATCGAGGTCAACGGTGTGGCCTTCGACGGTGTCATGCCTGCCTTCCCACAGTTGTCCGACACCCAGATCGCCGCTCTCACCGCATATGTGCAAGCGCTTGGCGCCCCGCCCACCGACGGGTCGACGACGACCACCACCGCCCCGCCCGGTCCTGTGGCCGGCGATGCAGCCAACGGCGAGAGCCTCTTCGACGGCACCACGCCCCTCGCCGCGGGTGGGACGGCATGCGTGGCCTGTCATGTCGCCGGGCCGGTCACCCAGGGCGGGAGTCTCGGCCCTGACTTGACCGACGTGGTCGACCGCCTCGGCGGGCCCGCCGGTCTCTCCGCCTGGCTCGTCAGCCCGGCGACCCCGAACATGCAGTCCCAGTTCGCCGGCAGCCCGCTCACCGAGGCCGAGATCACCGATCTCACCGCTTTCTTTTCCGAGAACCAGGGTGCTGCTCCCCAGACCGGTCCGGACTGGTTGGTTTTGGGCGGTCTCACCGGTCTTGTGGTCCTGCTGGCTGTTGTAGCCGTGCTTGCCCCCGGAAAACGCCTCACCTACGCCGATCGCCTGAGGAGACGACGATGAACGAGAACTGGATATCCGAGGTCGTCGACCCGGGAGCCCGCCGGTGGGAGGAGATGTACCGGAATCGGTTCCAGCACGACAAGCGGGTGCGGACCACTCATGGCGTGAACTGCACGGGGAGCTGCTCATGGGAGGTCTTCGTCAAGGACGGCATCGTCACCTGGGAGCTCCAGGCCACCGACTATCCGCAACTGGAGGAGGGTCTTCCCCCCTACGAGCCGCGGGGCTGCCAGCGCGGGATCAGCTACTCCTGGTATCTGTACAGCCCGATCCGGGTCAAGTATCCCTACGCCAGGGGAGTCCTCGTGGACATGTGGCGCCAGGCCAGGTCCGAGGCCCTCGGTGATCCGGTGGAGGCGTGGCGGCTCATCCAGGAGAACCCCAATTGGCGCCGGCGCTATCAGGAGGCCCGGGGCAAGGGCGGCTTTCGACGGGTCAGCTGGGACGAGGCCCTGGAGATGGCAGCGGCCTCGGTGATCCACACGGTCAAGACCCACGGGCCCGATCGGGTGGCCGGATTCTCGCCGATCCCGGCGATGTCCCAGATCAGCTACGCCGCGGGGAGCCGGTTCATGAGCCTGCTCGGTGGCGTCATCATGAGCTTCTACGACTGGTACTGCGACCTGCCCCCCGCCTCCCCGGAGATCTGGGGCGAGCAGACCGACGTCCACGAATCTGCCGATTGGTACAACGCGCGCTTCGTTGCGGTGATGGGCTCCAACCTGAACATGACCCGGACCCCCGACACTCATTTCATCTCGGAGGTGCGTCACGCCGGCGCCAAGCTGACCGTATTCAGCCCCGACTTCTCACAGGTCGCCAAGTACGCCGACTGGTGGATCCCGTCCAACCCCGGCCAGGACACCGCCTTCTGGCTTGCGGTCGACCACGTGCTGCTCACCGAGTTCTATCGCGACCGCGAGGTCCCCTACTTCGAGGACTACGTGCGGCAGTACACGGACCTGCCCTTCCTGGTCGAGGTCGGTGAGGACGGCCCGGGCCGCATGGTCCGGGCGGACCGGCTCGACCGGTACTCGGGTGTCGAGCATGGCGAATGGAAGCTGCTCATGTGGGACGAGGAGGCCGACGAGCCTCGGATGCCGAACGGGACCATCGGCTACCGATGGGCCGACGAAGCGAAGGGCCTGTGGAATCTCGAGCTGTCCGACACGGTGGTCGGTGACAAGATCAAGCCCCGGTTGAGCTTCGTGGATGGCCACGATGCGGTCGTCCAGGTCGACTTCGACGACTTCGGCGGGCTCGGCGGGGTGCGGCGAAGGCTCCCCATCCGGTATCTGGAGACCGCAGAGGGCCGTATCGCGGTGACCACCGTTTTCGACCTGGTCATGGCACGCTTTGGCGTCGATCGCGGTCTCGGCGGCTACGACGCTCATGGCTACGACGACGCCGATGTCCCGTACACCCCGGCCTGGCAGGAGCAGTACACCGGCATCCATCGGGACACAGTGGTCTCCTTCGCCCGGGAGTGGGGTCGCAACGGCGAGCTGACCAACGGGAAGAACCTGGTCATCATCGGGGCCGGGGCCAACCACTGGTACCACAACAACCTGCTCTATCGGTCGGCCATCGTCGCTCTCATGCTCACCGGTTCGGTCGGGGTCAATGGTGGCGGTCTCGCCCACTACGTCGGCCAGGAGAAACTGGTCAATCAAGCATCGTGGAGCTCGATTGCCTTCGGTCTCGACTGGGGAATGCCGCCACGACATCAGAACACCCCTTCCTTCCATTACGTGCACTCCGATCAATGGCGCTATGAGCGGGGCTACCGCGAGTACGACTCGTTGCCCGCAGCCACCTCGGAGGGCCGCTTCGACCACACGATCGACCATCAGGCGCGTGCGGTACGGATGGGGTGGCTGCCCTTCTTCCCTCAGTTCACCCAGAACCCTCTCGACCTGGTCAAGGGATACCGTCGTGAGGGGGTGGTCGGAGAGCCCGACGTGGTGGATCGCGTGGTCGAAGGGCTCGAGACAGGTGAGGTCGAGCTTTCGATCGACAACCCCGATGCTCCGGAGAACTGGCCGCGCACCTGGTTCATCTGGCGGGGCAACGCCATAGGGACATCGGCGAAGGGCCATGAGTACTTCATGCGTCACTATTTGGGGACGCACTCGACTGCCATAGCCGGCGAGCCGGAGGATCACGGGGTTGCCGAGGTCACTGTGCCACCCGATGCCCCGATCGGGAAGATGGATCTCGTGGTCGATCTGAACTTCCGGATGGACACCAGCGCCCTTTACTCCGACATCGTCCTCCCGGCCGCCACCTGGTACGAGAAGGACGATCTGAACACCACCGACCTTCATTCGTTCATCAACCCGATGCAGGCGGCTGTGCCGCCGGCATGGGAGTCGAGATCGGACTGGCAGATCTTC
>JBFYOJ010000157.1:0-13593 GCA_041303885.1 Acidimicrobiia bacterium
CACGGCACCTTCAGGGAAGAGGATGGGGCATGCCGGGGCCATCGTCTCCGGGGGGAGAGGCACCGCGGCCGCCAAGATCGAGGCGATGAGGGACGCCGGCATCGAGCTGGCGGAGACGCCCTCGGACATGGGTGAGGCCATGGTCCGTGCTCTCGGCTGAGTATCTCGGGACCATCCGCTCGGAGGGACTTCGCATCGTCGACCTCGCCCGACGCGATCCTGCCCGGCCGGTGCCACAATACCCCGGCTGGGCGATGAGCGATCTCGCCAATCACATCGCCTCGATCCAAGGTCGCACGACCGCAATCTGCCGAGAGAAGCCGACCGAACGCCCGTCTGCGCCCCACCTCCCTCACGGAGTCGATGTCGTCGATTGGTGCGAGGCCAATCTCACCGAGATGCTTCAGGCGCTCGAGGAGTCGGATCCGGACACCGCGGTCTGGGGATTCTGGTCGGATTCGTCGATCGGGCTCTGGGAGCGAAGGATGGTGATCGAGGCCGGCATCCACCGCTGGGACGCGGACCAGGCCTTCGGCGAAGAGCACGGTCTCATGGAGATCGTCGCCTTGTCAGGGCTCAACGAGTATGCGGACATGTGGCTGCCTCGTCTCACCCCCGTCCCAACCATCGAGCTCGTCGCCACCGACCTCGGACGGAGCTGGGTCTACGGGCCGGGGGCTCCGGAGGCCACCGTCAGGGGCGGGGCGTCGGACATCTATCTTCGGTTGATGTCCCGGCCTTCTCCGGTGGAGCTTCCTGCGAAGTGGGCAGAGGCAGTGGACTCGCTCGAGCCGCCCCGGCGCTGATCGCGTCTAGAAACGCGTCAGATCTGCCATCGCGTAACCGGCCACCGCTTCGTCGGCGCGACAGACCCTGCGCAGAGCCTCTACGAGCTCTTCGACTCGATGGCCCGGCACCGCCACGGTGAGCTCGTCGTCGCCCATCCCGGTCCGGGCTCGGGAGAGGGCACATCCCATCGAGGCGGCGATCACCCCGGTCTCTGCGGCCCGTGGGAGGATCTGACATTGCGGCTTGCCCGACCATTCCACCGTCACCGCGTCGTTGATCTCCATCATCTGGCGGGGTGTCACCCGTAACAGCACGAGGTCCGGGTTCGAGCCCGCCTCTGCGAGCGGCCCGTACCGGACTCCCTTCGGGCGCCTGGCCATGGCAGCGACTCCGGCGAAGGCTTCCATGGTGACCCATCCAACATCGAGGAGCGCCCCTACGTCGCTCTTGTCGAGGATGTCCGCCGCCTCGGCAAACCCGTGGGTGAACCGCCCCACCGAGCAGTTGCCATGATCCTCGGCGACAGTGTCGAACGTGCGCTCGTGGGCGTGCATCCAGAACACGCACGGAGCCGCCGCCCGTCCCGAGCGCCCATCATCGGTTGGCTCCGACATCGGCTCGTCGAATCGGGCCACTCCGTCGTCGGCCATCTCGGTGAGGAATGTCATGGCGATCGGGGGGTGCTCAAGACCGAGCAGGTCGGTCAGAGCAGCGGACGCAGCGGTATGGCTCAAGTAGGTCCTTTCCGGTGAGGTGTTGGAGATGAACTTAGTGGACCTTCTCGAAGCCGAGTCTCGGGTCGTAGAACAGGGTGATCACCTCGAGATCCGGATACCGCGCCGACACCACCACCGCCGCATTCCTCAGCTGCGCTTTCTGCTTCTCGTCTGATACCCGGTTCCCCGCACAGTCGGCATGGGCGGCGATCGCCAACTGGGCTGTCTGATGGGCCTGGATCGATACACCGACACTCTCGAGCAAGCCTTCCCCAGTGGGGGTCACCATGCCATCGAGGTGTTTCACGGCACCGGTCATCGTGATGTTGTCCACCCAACGCACTCCGAATCGCGTCATGACCTGATCGATGGCACGGGTCTGGATCCTCCCGTCCATGCAGTTGATCAATGCAGCGAAGCGCCCCTGCGTCGTCACCGGCCACACCATACGCGCGCCAAGTGGCCCGTCGCCGGCACGGTCCCATCCCTAGACTCCTTGCCCATGGAACCCGCTCTCCTCATCATCCTGGCCGTTCTGGTCGTCCTGGTGATCGCCTTCGTGGTGATCTACAACGGGTTGGTCCAGTCCCGCAACCGCGTCGACAATTCCTGGGCCCAGGTCGACGTGCAGCTCAAGCGTCGCTACGACCTGATCCCGAATCTGGTCGAGACGGTGAAGGGCTACGCCTCGCACGAGAGGGAGACCTTCGAGCGGGTCACCCAGGCGAGGAGCGCCGCCCAGTCGGCATCGGGGCCGGCCGAGCAGGCTCAGGCCGAGAACTTTCTCACCCAGGCCCTTCGTCAGCTGTTCGCCGTGGCCGAGGCCTATCCCGAGTTGCGTGCCTCGGAGAACTTCCAGAATCTCCAGAACGAGCTGGCCGAGACCGAGAACCGGATCGCCGTCTCCAGGCAGATCTACAACGACACCGTGCTGACCTACAACAACAAGGTTCAGCAGATCCCGACCAATATCGTCGCCGGCATGACCGGGTTCACCACCCGGGAGTTCTTCGAGGCCGGGCCCGAGGCCGATCAGGCCCCAACCGTCGACTTCTGAGGTGCGCCGGCTCGTCCGCGCCCTGGTTGCCCTTGTCCTGGTCGCAGTGCCGGCCACTGCGGCGATGGCCAAGTCGTTTTGGATGAGCGACGCCGATGTGGATGTCGTCGTCAACGACGATGGGTCACTATCCGTCACCGAGCGGCTGACCTTTGACTTCGACGGAGACTTCTCCGGGGCGTACAGGGACATCCCCCTAGGTCCTGGCGAGACCATCAGCCAGGTCTTGGTCAGGGACGAGTCGACGGTCTATGAGCCCGGTGGCTGCACAGATCTCGGATGCTTCTCGTTACCCGGGACCTTCGGTGTCGAGCAGCAGACCGACCTGGTCCGAATCGTGTGGCATCACTCCTCCGTCAGCGAGCTGAGGACTTTCGAGATCAGCTATGTGATGACCGGGGTGACCACCGCCTACGACGACGTGGTCGATGTGAACCTCCAGGTGTGGGGTGACCAATGGTCGGTGGGGCTGGACCACCTGACCGCCAGGATGTCGCTCCCGGGTGGAGCCCAGGCGGGAGAGGTGCGGGTCTATGGGCACCCCTACGGTGTCGAAGGCCAGACCTCTCTGGGAGACGACCAGATCTCACCCTCACTCGAGGCCAGCAACGTGGCCGCGTACCGATGGGTGGAGATGAGGGTGATCTTCCCGAGCAGCCTTCTGTCGTCCACCGACGGGGCGACCGTCGTGGCCGGTGACGGCCTCGAGTCGATATTGGAGGAAGAGGAGCAGTTCGCCGAGGAGGCCTCCGACGCAGCAGCCGCGGCGAGGTCCGGTCTCTGGTGGGGAGTGGCCCTGGCGCTCGCTCTCTCTGCAGGGCTGGGTGGGCTGGTTTACTTCAGGTTCGGCCGTGAGCCGAAGGTCGCCTACGACCGGGAGTACGAACAGGAGCCGCCGACAGAGATGACCCCGGCCGAAGTCGGCGCCCTCGTCACCCAAGGGGCGGTCACCGAGAAGGAGTTCACCGCCACTATGTTCGACCTCATCCGGAAGGGGGCGATCAAGGCGACGCCCGCCCAGGTGGACCGAAGCACCTGGGGTGGGCTCCGCACCGAGACCATCACCGACCTGGTCCTCGAGTTGACCGACAAGACAACGGGTTTCACCGAGTACGAGCAATCGGTGCTGACGGTGGTGGGCCGGGTCCTCGACGAGGGGCCGCGGCCGCTGCACGAGTTTCGGGACCGGATACGTGACGACGCGTCGGCCAACGCCACCACCTACCAGGGGTTCCGGACGAAGGTCCTCGCTGCGGTGAAGCGCGCCGGGTTGCTCGACGAGACGGGGAACGGCATCGCGTGGTTCGTTGCTATCGCTGTGGCGTTGCTGGTCTTCGGGGCGATCGTCTTCCTGCCGGACATCCTGGCGAGCCGGCCGGGTGGTCAGACGATGGCCGTCTTCATCGTGATCGGCATGGTGCTGGGCGCGCTGGCGTTGTACGTCGTTCTGTTGTTCCGGAAGGTGCGGGTCCGTCGGTCCAAGGAAGGCGCCCTCGAAGCCGAGCGATGGGAGGCCTTCCGGCGGTATCTGTCGGACTTTTCCCGGCTCGAGGAGGCGCCACCGATCTCCCTCGAACTCTGGGACAAGTTTCTCGTCTACGCCATTGTCTTCGGGGTGGCCGAGGAGGTCCTCCAGCAGGCCCGTCTCCACGCCCCGCCCGAGTTGGAGCAGTCGTCATCGATCTACTGGTTCGGTAACTACGGCTATTCCGGCGGGCACACCGAGAACGCCTTCGTCGGGCTCAATTCGGCGCTGAGCGGGGCGTTCAGCCCACCCTCGTCGAGCGGCGGTGGGGGCGGCTTCTCCGGCGGCGGCGGAGGCGGTGGTGGCGGTGGCGGTGGCGGTGGAGGAGGCGCCTGGTAGCGGATCCCTGACTCAGCCGAGGAACCGGTCCAGAGTGATCGTCGTGTCGTCGGTTATCTCCAGGGTGCCCGGTCGGTCTTCGAAGCCCGCTTTGGCCAGGGCGCGGTGGGGTTGGGGCCGGACCCCGCTCAAGACGACGTTGATCCCGATGGCGTTGAGCCGTTCGATGGTCGTCTCGAGTGCGACGAGACCGGTGGCGTCGATGGCAGGCACGTCTTCGAGGTCCATGATCACGGTATGGACCCCGCTCCCGACCACGGTGAGGGCTTCGAGTGCCTTCTCGGCTGCTCCGAAGAAGAGGGGGCCTGCGACGTCGTAGAACACCACCCCCGGGGGAAGCCCTGCCACTGCATGCCCTTCCGCCCCGCCGATCAGCTCGGCGCCGGAGATCTCGACCATGCGTCGCATGAACAACATTGCGGCGAGGACCACGCCGACCACCACCGCCACGACCATGTCGAACGCCACGGTGAGGACGAAGCACACCAGCAACACGGCCACGTCGCTGCGCGGGGCTATACGGGCGACGCGGGTGAAGTGACGCACATCGGCCATGTTCCAGGCGACGATCAGGAGCAAGGCGGCCATCCCGGCCATGGGCACGTATCCGAGCAGCCCTGCCAGGAGCAGGATGGCGGCCAGCAAGAAGAGCGAGTGGATGATGACGGTGATCGGTGTGCGGCCTCCTGCGCGGATCCCGGTGGCGGTGCGGGCGATCGCACCGGTGGCGGCGAACCCGCCAAAGAACGGCGCGACGAGGTTGCCGATGCCCAAGCCAACGAGCTCGGCATCCGGGTCGTGGCGCCCGCCCGCCATCCCGTCGGCGACCACCGCGCATAGCAACGACTCGATGGCGCCCAGGAGGGCGATTGCAAAGGCGGTGGGAAGCAGCAGGCGGACGTCATCCCAGGACAGGTCACCTCCCGCCCACGGAAGCGCCGGGGTTGGCCCGGCGGCCGGAATCCCCCCGAACCGGGAGTTGATCGTGGCCACCTCGCTTCCCATTTGGGCCAGGACGACCCCTGCCACCACAGCGGCGACGAGGGCGACCAGTGGAGCGGGGATCTTCCGGGTGAGGCGGGGCAGCCCGATGAGGACGGCCAGCGTGATGAGTCCGACTGTCACGTCGGCCCACTGGATGGCGTCGAGGTTGTCGGCGATGGCCACCAGTCTCTCCCACACGCCATCTCCCTCGATCGCGCCCATGCCGAGGAAATCGCCGAGCTGAATCACTGCGATCACAACCGCGATGCCGGCGGTGAAACCCGTGGTGACCGGGTGGGGGACGAACTGGATGAGCCGCCCCAGGCGGAGCAAGCCCATGCCGAGCAGGATCAGCCCGGCGAGGGCGCTGGCCACGAGCAGGCCCTGCAAGCCGTAGGTGGCGGTCACCGGTGCCAACAGCACCACGAAGGCAGCGGTGGGGCCCGAGACCGAGTGCATCGAGCCCCCGGTGACCGCGATCACGATCCCGGCAACGATGGCAGTGAAGATCCCGTGCTCGGGTGGCGCTCCGGCGGCGATCGCCAATGCCATCGACAGAGGCAGCGCGACCAGACCGAGGGTGACACCGGCGACTGCGTCGGCGCGCAGGTCCCCGGTGGTGTAGCCACGGGCACGCACCGCCCTCAGGGCGGTCGCAAACCGGACTGGGGACTCATCCGTCACGAACCGCCGGGACACCCGGTCACCATAACTACCCTGACCACTGCTATTGCTCCAGTAGGGCTTTGCGGCGGTATACCTTGACCGCCGCGATGAGAGTCGTCTGTCTGTTGCTTGGAGCCCTGCTGCTCGTCACGACGCCGGCGCCGGCAATGGCCGATACCGCCGACTTCCCCATCTACACGGGTGAGGAGTTTCAGGCACTGTATGAGCATGCCGTGACAGACGTCCTCCCCAATCTGAGGGCGTCCACCGGTCGTGTTCCGATCACGGGGGACGTCGAGCTCGACGACAGGATCTGGGAGATCGCCCTCGGCCGCGGTTATGTCCTGCGGCCCGTGGCAGGCGAAGGGCTTGGCAGCGCCGACGGGGTGCCAATGCAGCCGCAGGCGGCCGCGGCATGGGAGGGGCTGAAGGCAGCGGCCCGCGCGGAGGGGCACGAGTTCGTGGTGTCCTCGGCCTACCGATCGCCGGAGAGCCAGCGCACCCAGTTCAACTCGAAGCTTCGCGGGGCGACTGACGAGGCGATTGACGCGGCGCTCACCTGGTACTCGATCCCGGGCACATCGAAGCATCACAGCGGGTATGCCCTCGACTTTCGCTATCGGGACGGCACCTTCGGCGAGTTCCGGGCCACACCGGACTACGCCTGGCTGGCTGCCGACAATTACTACAACGCCAAGCGATTCGGGTTCATCCCCTCCTACCCGGACGACGTCTCCGCCCAGGGGCCCAACCCGGAGCCATGGGAATTCGTCTGGGTCGGGGTCGACCTGATCGAGTGCGGGATCCCGGTCCAAGTGGATGCCCGTGCCGCCGGTCCCGCCGAGGCTATCGCGATGGAGATCGCCTCTTGCCCCGGCGCGCCGGCCGCAGACGATCCTCTCGGCCTCATCCCGAATTGGTTGCTGCGTCGTCTGGCTCTCTGACTCGGGGCGGTCTTCGGCCGACGCTCACCCTCTGACCCACTTCTGCCTGACCCGCACCCAGCCACCGGGTAGCCGGTCGCGCGGGCCGCCGCTCATGGTTTGAGCAGGTAGAAGGCCGAGAAGCGGTTAGAGATCCCATCCAGCGGCTGGAACGAGCCGAACCCTGCTTCCATGGCCAGAGCCTCGGCTCTCTCCCTGCCCCAAGCCGTGCCTAGACCTTCCCCTCCTCGAGCGAGTGACTGTGTCATGCAATGCAGCACGGAGATCCCATACAACATCGCCCCGCGCGGGCTCAGGTTGTCCTCCAGGGCGGACCCGGCGTTGGGCTCCATCATCAGATACATGCCGTCCACGGCCAGGGCCTCGCGAATACGGCGCATCGCCTCGAATGGAGCTGCGAGATCGTGGATCACGTCGAACGTTGTGATCAGGTCGAAGGGCGGGTCGATGGGGATGGCTTCGGCGGAGTACTCGAGGAATCGGAGATTCTCCAGACCGCTGCCACGACTTCGAGCCACGGTGATCGACTCCCTCGAGGCCTCGAAGCCGGTCACCTGGCAGTTGGGGTATGCGCCTGCGACGAGGACGGGCACCGTCCCGGAGCCGCATCCGATGTCGGCCACGCGGATCCCCGACACGAGCCGATCGACCAGGCCGGGGACTCCCGGCAGCCAGCGAGTGGTCAGGAACGTGCGTTGGGACGGGGAGTTGGCGCGGTCGATGGCAGTCACCATGCGCGACCCGAACTCCTCGAAGGCGACACCACCACCGTGGATCGTGGCTTCGGCAACCCGGTCGATGTGAGACAGAGCCTCGGGCAGCATGTCGAGGAATCCACCCATGAAGTATGGGCTGGCCTCGCCGGCGATGAAGAGAGCATGCTCGGGCGGGAGCTCGAACCGTTTGGTCCGCGGGTCGTAGTCGACCACGCCGGCGCTTGCCAGCCCGGCCATGATCTCTCCGACATAGCGCTCGTTCAGATCGGCTCCGTCCGCCAGCTCCGCAGTCGTTCCCCCTCCGACCTGGCCGAGATGGGCGGATAGCCCGCTGCGGTCTGCCACGGCCAGCAAGCCGATGGTGGTGGCGCCGGAGGCGAAGCCGACGAAGGTGTCGAGAAAGGCTTCGACTCTGGCTCGGTCCATGACTGTCCTCAGATCCTGGTCGACCTAATCGGGGGGCCCGGAAACTCGGGGGTCAAAGATCTCGGCCGTTGACCCCCCGTCCGGGCCGCCTTCGATCCCGGCCGATGCCATGGCGCCCGACCAGGTCCGCAACGGTATCTCTTTGAGAGCCCAGGCGAGGGCGAACGAGATCAGGGCCGCCGGCACCGCGACGAGAAAGACGAAGGTGATGGCGTCCGCCAAAGCCACCTGCAGCACGGAGAGGACCTCGGGAGGCAACTCTCTCAGAGCCGCGGGTGTCGCGCTCAGGGCATCGGGCGGCACCGGGAACTCACCTGCGCCCGCATCGGCCAGGTTCGAAGTGAGCCGGGCCGTCATGAGAGCGCCGAAGAGGGTCACCCCGACCGTGCCCCCGATGGAGCGGAAGAACTGAGAGGCGGAGGTCGCCGTGCCCAGATGCTGTGGCGGGACACTGTTCTGGATGGCGAGGACGGTGTTCTGCATGACAAGGCCGATCCCCAGCCCGACCACAGCCATGAAGACACACGCCACTGTGAACGATGTGTCGACGTCCATGGTCGACAGGAGCCACATCCCGAAGGTGAGCAGCGCTGTCCCGACGATGGGGTAGATGCGGTAGCGCCCGGTGCGGGTGATCAGCCGGCCGGATGTGATGCTGGCGACGAGGAGTCCTCCCACCAATGGGAGGAGGAGCAGACCTGAGCTGGTGGCCGACGCGCCGAGTACGACCTGCAGGAAGAGCGGGAGGAATACGATGGAGCCGAACATCGAGATGCCGACGATGAAGCCGATGCCGCTCCCCACGCTGAACACCGGGTCACCGAACAGGGAGAGCGGGAGGATGGGCTCCTCGGCACGTCGCTCGATGAGGACGAACCCGACCAGCGAGGCCAGCCCGATGATCGTCATCGTGATGATCTGGGGCGAGCGCCACGGATAGGTCTCGCCACCCCACACCGTCACCAGGAGGAGGAGACTGATCCCGACGGTCATCAGAGCGGCGCCGATCCAGTCGATCCGGTGCCCTCTCCGTGTGAAGGGCAGTTTCAGGTTTCGCTGGGTGACCACGAGGGCGACCAGCCCCAAGGGAACGTTTATGAAGAAGATCCAGCGCCAGGTCAGGTTGTCGACGAAGTAACCACCGAGCAGGGGCCCGACCACACTCGAGACGCCGAACACCGCCCCGATGTAGCCCATGTACCGCCCCCGTTCCCGGGGCGAGACGACATCGCCGATGATGGTCAGCGCCAGGGTCATCAGACCCCCGGCCCCGACTCCCTGGATCGCCCTGAAGCCGATGAGCTGGCCCATGGTTTGGGCGGCGCCCGAGGCGATGGAACCAAGCATGAAGAGCACGATTGCGAGCTGGAAGAGATTCTTCCGCCCATACATGTCGGAGAGCTTGCCCCACAACGGCACGCTGACTGTCGAGGCGAGCAGGTAGGCCGTCACTACCCAGGAGAGATGACTCAGCCCGCCCAATTCGCCGACGATCGTCGGCAGGGCCGTGGCCACGATCGTCTGATCGAGAGCGGCCAACAGCACCGCAGTCATCAGCCCGGCGAAGACGCCAAGGATCTGACGATGGGTGAGTGGGCCGTCGCCCGTGATCTGGCCGGGCGGTGTGGTCACAACCGCCCCCGCCAGCCTCGGACCTTGCCGGCCACGACAGTCCCATCTTTCACAACCTTCCATGCCAGATTGGTGGCTGGGCGGTACGGGATGTGAGCCGGGGATGGCGCGTCGAGCACGACCAGGTCTCCGGCCGACCCTGGGGCGACGATCCCGTGACGATCGAGGCCGAGTGACAGCGCGCCGCCGCGGGTGGCGGCAAACACGGCTTGATCCACTGTCAGGCCCATCTGCACCACGGCCAGGCTGATCACCGGGCCCATCGACTCGAAGTATGAGGTCCCGGGGTTGCAGTCGGTGGCTAGTGCCACCGTCACGCCATGTTCAAGCAGCATCGGGCCCGGAGCCTGTGTCGACCGCATCGAGTACGAAGCCCCGGGGACGAGGACCGCGACCACCCCGGCGCCGGCCAGGGCGTCGGCGTCGTCTGGGGTGATGTGATCGAGGTGGTCGGCGCTGGCAGCACCGATCTCCGCCGCCAGAGCCGCCCCACCGGACCGCGAAAACTGCTCGGCATGGAGCCTCGCCCCGAGACCATGGCGAGCTGAAGCCAGCAGTATCCGCCTTGCCTCGTCGACGGTGAATGCACCCTCTTCGACGAAGACGTCGCAGTAGTCGGCGAGCGGGGCGACAGCAGGGAGCATCTCCGCTATCAGAAGGTCGACATAGCCGTCCCGGTCGTCCCGGAACTCGGGGGGCAGCGCATGGGCGCCGAGGAAAGTCACCCTCACTGTCACCGGAAGCTCCTCTCCCAATCGGCGCGCCACCCGCAACAACCGCATCTCGGTCTCCAGGTCCAACCCGTAGCCCGATTTGATCTCCACGGCTGTGGTGCCGGAGGCGATCATCCTCCGTGCCCTCCTCGCCGCATCGTAGAAGAGTGCTTCCTCCGAGGTGGCCCTGGTGGACCTCACAGTGGAGAGGATGCCCCCACCCGCAGCCGCGGTCTCCGGGTAGGTGGCCCCTTCCATCCGTCGGGCGAACTCTTCGGCCCGATCGCCTGCGAAGACGAGATGACTGTGGGCATCGACAAAACCGGGGATAACGGCCCGCCCATCGCAGTCGACCCGGTCGGCGGCTCCCTGATCGGGCGAGCCCGACGCGGGCCCGGCGTAGGCAATCGCACCGTCCTCGATCAGGATCGCTGCGTCGGTCATGGGCTCACCGTCATTGGTGGTGAGATGGCCGATCCCGGTCAGGAGCAGAGAGCTCACATCCTCGCTGCCTCGGAGACCGAGCCGTCTGCGATCAACCCGGTGACGGTCTCGATCTCTTCGCTCAGCGAGCGGTCCTCGTCGAGCGGCGGTACGTATCCCCGGATCAAGTCGACGATGCCGGCGGTTCCCGGGGCCGGGTCGAGAGGCTTTCGGTACTCGATCCCTTGCACAGCACACAGGAGCTCGATCGCGACCACCCGCCTGGAATTGGCCAGGACCTCGGACAACTTGCGCCCTGCCCCCCATCCCATCGAGACATGATCTTCCTGGTTGCCCGAGGTGGGGATGGTGTCCACCGAAGCAGGGTGGGAGAGGACCTTGTTCTCGGCGACCAGGGCAGCCTGGACGTATTGCCCGATCATGTACCCCGAGTTGACACCAGGGCTCATGGCGAGGAATGCGGGCAATCCCCGGGACCGGGATGGATCGAGGAGGCGATCGGTCCTTCGTTCGGAGATCGAGCCCAACTCCGATGCGGCGATGGCGGCGAAGTCGAGGACAAAGGCAAGCGGCTGCCCATGAAAGTTGCCCCCGGAGACCACTTCACCGGTCTCGGGAAACACGATCGGGTTGTCTACCACCGATCCCATCTCCCTGACCAGGACGGTCTCCATGTGATCGAGTGTGTCCGATACGGCGCCGTGCACCTGTGGGGCGCACCGCAGCGAATAGGCGTCCTGGACCGCGTGGTCGAAGTCGTCGGCATGACTGGCGCCAATGGAGCTTCCCTCGAGCAGCCCGGCGATGCGCCGCGCCGAAATGATCTGGCCGGGGTGGGGGCGTAGTCGATGGATGTCTTCCCGAAAGGGTCGGGCGCTACCCATCATCGCCTCGACGGTGAGGGCGCAGGCGACGTCGGCGGCAATCAGGAGTTGACGGGCGTCGACCAGGGCGAGGGCCCCCATCGCCGTCATTCCCTCGGTCCCGTTCAACAAGGACAGGCCCTCCTTCGCTTGGAGCTGCATCGGCTCCAGACCGGCTTCGGAAGCGGGGATCACCTTTCCTCCGGCCTTGACCATTCCCTCGCCGATCATCGATCGGGCCATATGGGCGAAGGGGGCCAGGTCTCCGGAGGCGCCCACCGAGCCCTGGGAGGGGATCACGGGGAGGATGTCTCGATCGAGCATCTCGAGCAAGCGGTGCACGATGAGGGGCCGGACCCCGGAGTAGCCCTGGGCCAGGGTCCGCGCTCGCAGCAATAGGATCGCCCGCACCAGCTCATCGGGCAAAGGCTCGCCGACACCGGAGGCGTGGGAGCGGATCAGGTTGTACTGGAGGGTCTCGGCTTCATCCCGCCCGATGTGAGTCGATGCGAGTGCCCCGAATCCGGTGGTGATCCCGTACACGACCTCACCCGCCTCAACCGCGGCGTCGACGATGGCTCGCGAAGGGTCCATCCGCGCTGCCAGGCCAGGCCCGGGCAGGGCGCGGGCCCGGCGACGCGCCACATCGACCATCTCGTCGGGCGTCAGTGGCCCACCATCCACGATCACTTCGATCATGGCGGTCACGGTACCCAGTCGATGTCAGGGAACACCGGCTGGTCGAATAGCGTTGAGCGACGATGATGACCGACCTGACACCGCTCCTTGCCGGGCCCGGGGCCTCCGTCGCCGTGATCGGGGCCACCGACCACATGTCGAAGTACGGCGGGATCATCTACAGGGATCTGAAGCGCAAGGGCTACGAGGTCTTTGCGGTCAACCCGTATCGGGAGACGGTGGACGGGGACCTCTGCTGGAAGTCGGTCAAGGATCTGCCCGAGCTGCCGACAATCGTCGACTTCGTGGTCCCACCCCGGCGCGGGCTCGCAGTCCTCGACGAGTGTCATGAGGCAGGGGCACTCAATATCTGGCTCCAACCGGGGGCAGAGTCCGATGAGCTCATCCAGAAGCTCGAGGCAGGTCCCTTCCGGTGGCTGGCCCACGCCTGCATCATGGTGCGGGCCAGCGTGGTGAAGTAGTTGTGAGCCAGCCGTGGAGCGGGGGCCCCGGCGGTGACTGAACCGGGCTCCCTCAGATCCTCCCGTTGAACAGCTCCCTGGCGATGATGTTGCGCTGGATCTCAGATGTGCCCTCATAGATCCGTGGTGCCCTGACCTCCCGGTAGAGATGGGCCAGGGTCGACCCCTCCTCCAACCCCCGGGCACCGAGCACCTGGATGGCGGTGTCCACCGCCCGCTGAGCCGTCTCGGTGGCATGGAGCTTGGCCATGGCAGCCTTCCCGGTCAAAGTGTCGCTGTCACCCCGGTCATAGGCGGCCGCGCCCGAGTACACGAGCAGCGCAGCGGCCTCGATGTCGAGGCGGACGTTGGCCAGCTGATGGGATATGCCCTGGAAATCGGCGATCGGGGCGCCAAATGCATTCCTGCTGGTGGCATGACCGACGGCGACTCGAAGGGCCGCCTCCGCCATCCCGACTGCGAAAGCCCCGACGCTGGGGCGAAACAGGTCGAGGGTCTCCATGGCCACCCTGAACCCGCGGTCGACCTCCCCCAGCATGTGGTCGGCGGGGACGAAGACCCCGTCGAGATGGAGGCGACAGAGCGGGTGAGGCGAGACCAACGCGATCGGCACGACACC
>JBFYOJ010000158.1:0-4753 GCA_041303885.1 Acidimicrobiia bacterium
TCGTGCCCGTACTTTGATTTCCATCGGCAACACCGGGGCGCCGATCATGGGCCGCCCGCCCTATCCGGTCGCCTCCGCTGATGGCACTGCGGTGGGGTGACCGGTAACCGACAGTGGCGACGGGGTTTCGGAGACCTGCCACTCAGACCGCGGCGAACCAGCCCATCGCCCCACGCTCCGCCAGCCAGTGCTGGTGCGGGTGGAACATGTATCTGCCCACCGTGGGCAGGGTGAACTCGATCATCGCCCGTTGACCCATCCCCAGCACGATGGTGTCCTCGCGAAAGACCGGGGTGTCCCCCAACCCTGCCGGGTAGACGTCGAAGGTCTCCGCATGGAGGTGGAACGATGCCAGCGGCTCGTGCTCCAGCATGTTGACCACGTAAGCTCGAACCGGCTCTCCGACCGGGACCTTGATCGGGTGGTTGTGATAGAAGCCCGCCACCCCGTTCCAGGCCACGATCCCGTTGCGACCTATCTCGTCGATGGTGAACCCGGACAACAGCAACGCCACCTCGGTAGCAGGGGGACGGCCTCGAGGCGGGTCGACGATCATCATCCCGTACAGCCCCCTCGAGATGTGCTCTGCGAGCGGGGCGGTGTGACAGTGGAATGGGTGGACACCGGACGGGCCCGCCTCGATCGAGTAGGTCGTCTCCCCACCTGGTGGGACCGGCTCCCACCCGTCCTGTTCCGGCAGGTGGGAGCCGTGGAAGTGGATGTTGTGCGGGTTGCCGGTCCTGTTCACGAAATGGACCCGGAGCAGGTCGCCTTCCTTCGCCCTGAGGATGGGCGCCGGGACCGAGCCGTTGTAGGTCCACGCTTCGACGTGGGCGCCGTTACCCACCTCGATCAGCCGCTCCTCGACGGCGATTTCGATCTCGCGCGTCGAGCCTGCGGGAAGACGATCCGCTACCGGGGGGAACGTCTGACCGTCCAGGTCATCGGGGCCCAACGCCGCAGGTGGGGAATAGATGTCGCCATAGAGCGCGGTGGCCCCACCTTCGTGCAGGGTCGAGTGGCCCACCGTCCCCGGGTTGGTGTAGCCCTCGTCTGCGGCTGCCAGCGCCTGATGCTGGACGCTGTGGCCGAGGACCGAGCCGCCCAGGAAGACCGCCCCACCAAGCCCGGCCTTCTTCAGCAGGTCACGTCGGGAGAGGCCCTCGTCCATGCGTTCTCAGACGATCCCGCCGACAACCATGCCGAGACCGAGGAAGAGGGCGTAGACGGCCATGCCACCGGCCATGAAGACCCATCGCTGCCACGCGGGAATCGAGCTCTTCCCGAAGATGTAGTAGGCGATCACGCCGACGAAGGGAAGGACCAACACCGCGGACATCCACCCGATCACCTTGCCCCGGCTCAGGTCCTCCCGCCGGGACAGGTCCCAGAGCGCCAGGACAACCCAGGACGTGTACAGGACCAAGGGCAGGACGTAGGCGTAGAGCCCGAAGAACACCCCGGCGGCCGAGGCGAAGCTGACACCCATGACGTTGATTCCTTTCTGCTGTGTGACTTCCAAATCCGAGGGCATATCCGGGGTGGCGATGGCGTCGAGGTCCGGCTTGGACCCGGCGAAGACGTCGACTGCGGGGACGACTGCCGCCTCCGACCCGCCAGGCATGTTCTCCTGCGGCCCGGGGTGTGCCAGGGACGCGACATCGATCTCTGGCTTCTGGCCGGTCCCACTCTCGAATAGACGTCCCAACTGAGCGGTGGTCGAGCCGATCTCGAACAGCGCCGGCAGGCGAAGACCCTCACAAGGCTGCTTCAGCTCGAGAGCGGCAGGCAACGACGAGGTGAACTCGTTGTCCTCGAAGCAGTTGCCCGAGTCGGCCGGCCCGCCAAGGGTGAGGTCGGCGAGACCGGAGCCGTCCACCACGTTGCCCACGATGTGGTGGTCGTAGGACATGTAGAAGTTGGCGTCGAGCATCGGGAAGATGGCGATCCCGCTCTGCGGGTGGTTGAACACCCGGTTACGCGACACGTAGGAGTCGCCGCCCCCGGCGAGAAGGATCCCATTCCCCTGGGCAGCCCACTCGAAGGCGAGAGCAGGAGCGTCGACGTTCCCGTTGTCATGGACCAGGTTGCCCACGATGGTCACGTTGTGGAATGGCGGGAGCAACTCGCCGTCGAGGGTGTTGGGCGCGATCCCGGCCACGTTGTGCCGGAACACCGAGTTGACGATGTACAGCTCGGTGGAGGCATTGGTCCCCGAGTAACCCAGCCCGTTCCACTCGGAGATCGAATCGGTGATGGTCGCCTGGCACGGGTCGCATTGGCCGATGTAGAACCCGGCGTCGGGCGAGCCCGAGGCGAGGGAGTTATCGAACAGGCCGTCGCTGGAGTCGAACGCATAGATCCCGTAGACGGCGTTGTTCACCGCGGTGAGATAGGAGCCGCGGTATCCACGCACTCCGCTCCAGAAGAACCCGTTGCCGGTGTTGTTCACTGCGGTCATGTTCTCGACGACCACCCCGTCGGCGAAGAGGACGCTGACCCCGTTGGGCCGCTGGAACTCGCCGTCGATGACGACCTCGTTTCGGTCGACACCGCGAAGGGTCAGACCGGGAGTGGTGACCCGCACCTCCTCGCGATAGGTTCCCCGGTCGATCAGGATCAGGTCGCCCGGCCCGGCGGCATCGACGGCGGCCTGGATAGTCGGATAGTCCTGAGGTACCAAACGAGTCGCCCCAGACCATTCCGACGGGGAGTCGGTGGCCGGGTCGCCCAGGGCAGCCGGTGACGGGTCTCCAATCGGTGGCCCGGCACATGCAGCGAGGCTGAAGGCCGTTCCCGCCAGGAGCAGCACCCAGCCTCTTCTCATCCGGCGGGAGCCTCCACCGTCAATGTGCCGGCCATGCCTTCACCCTCGGCGTTGCCATGGAAAGTGCAATAGAAGATGTACGTGCCGGCGGTGTCGAAGGTGAGCATCGCCTCGTCTCCTTCGTACTGCTCCGGGCTGCCGAAGACGTCTTCGGTCGCCCACGACCCGTCGGCGGCAACCGCATTGTGCGGATTGCGGCCGGCTCCGACGAAGTTCACCGTCCCGCCCACCGGTATCCCGATGTCGGTGAACTCAAAGCGGTTGTCGAACATGTCCACGACGACGTCTTCTCCACTGGTCGCGGCGGTCTCCTCGCCACCACCGCACGACGCGAGCAACAACAGGCCCAGGAGGCCGATGAGAAGTCTGCGCAAAGCTATCGATCTCCCCTTCGGAACAGGCCCTTGATCCAGGCCCAAAATGAGGCGAAGAAGAGTGAGATGCCACGCACCTCCCCTGCCTCGATGCTCTCGGCCTCCGTCGGCGTCTCAGCTGCCATCTTTGCCTCGAGACAACCGACGAACTCCCCGATGAGCCGTTTCGACATCTCGTTGATCAGGCCGGTGCGGCCGAACTGGGCAACCGGGCCGGCAAGCGAGACATCGGCGTTGACCGCCACCTTGGAGCCGGTCCCCTCCGGGACCACGGAGTAGGTGACCTTGACCTGCCCGCGCGAGCCACCGCTCTTGTCCACGCCCTTGCCATCGATGGTGGCGCTCCGGGAGGAAGGGTCGGGCACCACGAAGCACTTGCCCTCGAATGAGGCGGCCATCGGGCCGAGCTTCACCGAGAGCTTCCCGTCGTAGGAGCCGTCTTCGCCCTGGCCGAAGAGCTCTGCCCCGGGCAGGCACTGTGCGACCGTCGGGATGTCCTGGAACATCTCCCAGACGACCTCGGGTGGCCGGGCCACGGTGAATTCGTGATCGATGTTCATGGTCCTCCTAAGTCCCGCCAGGGCCGGCAAACGGTAGTGGTTTGGCGCCGGCTACCTAGCGATGCTCGGTGTCGCCTGCCAGCAGGTCCAGGGCATGCGGTATCACGTCGAGAATCGCCTCCAGGCCCTCCAAGGCGCCTTTGGGCGAGCCGGGCAAGTTCACGACCAGCGCGGTGCCGACAGACCCTGCCCGGGCACGGGAGAGGGAGGCCATCGGCGTCGCCTCGAGACCCTTGGCCATCATCAGGTGTGCCAAACCGGGGGCGTCACGCTCCAGGACGAGGGCTGTTGCCTCCGGCGTCACGTCGCGGGGGCCGAACCCGGTTCCACCGGTCGTCAAAACGAGCCGCGCCTCTCCCACCACGGAGTGGATGGCCGAGACGATGGCAGACTCCTCGTCGGGGACCACACTGCGCCCCACCTCGAAGCCCGCTTCCCTCAGTGCCTGCTCGAGAACCTCGCCCGATCGATCCTCTCTGACCCCGGCGCTCACCCCGTCGCTGACGGTGATGACGTGCGCTCTTTGGGTCACTAGCCCCAGCGTGACGGATCGACCGACACGCCGCCGCGAAGAACCACTTGCTCGAAGAGAAGGATCACGGCCAGGGTGGCTCCGAGACCCCAGGGCCACGGTGTCTCGCGATGGTCCTCCGGACCCTGGACGGTGGTGGTGCCAGGCGCCGCCGCGACGGTGGCCAGGAAGATGACGGCAGTCAACGGGAGGGCCGGGATGACCCCACTGCCGGCGTCGGGGGCGAAGAACGGTATAGCGAGAAAGACCGCGGCCACGGCCGGGACCAGGGCGATCCAGAAGGCGAAGTTGAACCTCTTCCGCCCGGTCGATATCAGCCTGTGGTGCGGGGCGAAGGCGAGGAATGCCGAAGCAGCAGACAGGGCAATGAGCAGGAGCCCGACCCCGCCGCCTGCCGCAATGACGACATCCAGGCCGGGAGGGGCCTCCAGTGTGTCATAGGCGAGAGATCGGAAGAGCA
>JBFYOJ010000159.1:0-9298 GCA_041303885.1 Acidimicrobiia bacterium
TGACCGGCCACCCTGTCCACCACTTCATGTCCGCCTCTGTGCCCGGGCCGAAGGTTTCTCGCCATCTGGTGAGGAGACCCGCCTGGGCCTCGGCCCTGCCCATTTCAGGCATGGGCCACCCCAGCCACGCCTCCAACGGAGTCCATCGGTAGAGGCTGCTCACCCACGTCCCCTTCGGCCTCGCCCGGATGATCCTGCCCTCTGTTGCGAGGAGGAAGAGCGTTCTCGTCGACATCCCGACGGTGGTGAGCACCGAACCATCCTTCTTGTAGAAGGTGATCTTCTCGCTCAGCTCGGGGACGTCCTTGGTGAGCTCGGTCGCCACCGCCTCGCCCCTTGCCTGCAGTGCCTCCAATGTCTGTTCCGTGACTCTTGCGACCCAGGCGCGGCCATCGGTGGCAATGCCCGCCTTCTCCACCATGTCCACTAGGCGCTTTCGCTCGGGAGCCATCAGCGCCACGGTCGACGAGTAGTGGAGCAAGGGGGCCATTGCTGTCGGAACCACGAACAGTGTCCGCCGCATGGCGAGGATCCTCACCACGGAACGTTCCTCGTAGAGCGCCGAGTCGACATCGCCCCTGGTCAGGCCGGGGACCCGGGCGCGAGCCGAGAGGTAGACGGTGGTCGGGTCCGAGGAATGCAGCCCGACCATGGCTTCGGCGGCGTGCCCCACATCGTCGGCGGGGAGCGCGAGTCGATGCCTGATTGCCAGACGGGCCCGCCGCTCCTCGGTGGAGATCTCTCTCATCCGGGCCAACCTATAACCCGGTCCGTCCAGAACGTGCTACCTCACCAGTATCGCCACGCCGAAGACGATGATCACGAGGTTGCCGAGGATGGACGTGATCGTCCTCGCTCCCGTCGAGAGACGATGGCCGGCCAGGGCGCTTCCCCCCGCGATCAGGGTCTGCCAGGAGAGACTGGCGAGGAATGCCCCGGTGACGAAGAGAACACCGTCACCGGGTGTCATCCCCTCGGCGACACCGAGACCGATGATCACAGCCGCGAAGTAGACGATGGTCGTCGGGTTGATGATGGTGAGGCCGAGGAACCTGGCGTAGGTCCGGGCGAGGTCGCCCCCGGCGCGCACGGTCACTCCCTCGTCGACGGCCTGCCCGCGGATCCGGTAGAGGCCGATGAGCCCGATGATGGTCAAGACGATCCCGCTGACGATGCGCAGCGGGTCTGCGATCGAGCCGATGGCACCGGCCAGGGCGGCACCGCCGAGGTAGGCCAGCGCTGCGTACAGGAGATCGGCTGTCGCCGCGCCGGCGCCGGCGAAGAAGGCGGTCCGGAACCCGCGTCGGATGCCGACGTCCATGATCAGGATGGCGATCGCTCCTACCGGTATCGCGATCCCGTACCCGGCGACCACACCGGTGATGAACGCATTCATGGCAAGCAATTTAGGAATCGCCCCGGCGCGCTCTGGTTACCGTTCTCATGATGTGGGCAGACCGTGATGTCAGGCACGTGGTTCTCGCCCGCTTCATCTCTCGAGTGGGTGGCGAGGCAGCGTTCTTCGTCGGCATCTGGGGCAAGGCCGCGTTCGAGCTCGAGGCGACTGCCGCATGGCTGGCAGCAGTCATGGGCGCCCTCGGCGTCGCCTCGCTGATCGGGTCGGCCGTCGCCGGGGTCCTGGTCGACCGGTTCGGGCCTCGCAGGGTGGTGTTGGTCGGCGAGATCCTGTTCATCCCGGTCGCGATCGGGATGGTCTTCGCCAACACCTTGCCCGGCCTGGTGGTGGCGACGTTCGCGCTCGGATTGGTCGGGACCCCTGTCTTCACTGGAATCTCGTCCTTCGGCCCATTCCTCACCGACGACCCGGACCGGCTCTCCAAGATCAATGCCCTGATCGAGGGTGCATCCTGGGCCGCCTTCGTGGTCGGTCCCGCCATCGGAGCGATCATCGCCGGGTCGATCGACCTCGACGGCATCTTCGTGCTCGACGCGGTCACCTCAGCGGTGGCAGCAGCCCTGATCTACCCGGTCTCCACCCGGCACCTGGCCCGTGAGCGGGAGAAGCACGCGGGCTTTCAGGAGCTCCGCGAAGGATTCTCCTACGCGTACGGAAGCCAGAGCCTGCGCTTCTACATACTGCTCGGATCCTCGGTATGGGTGCTCTTCGGGACCTTCAGCGCACTGGAGCCGCTGTTCTATCGGGACATCCTCAAGGTCGAGCCTGAGACACTCGGCTGGGTGAACTCGATCTTCGGTCTCGGTCTCGTTTGTGGGACGGTGCTCGCCTCACGACTCCCGGCTCGGTACCGGTCGGCCCGCTCCCTCGTGTTGATAGTGGGTCTCAACTCGGTGGGCGTGCTCGCCTATGTGGGCACCGATCAGCTGCGCGTCGTGGTCGGGGCGGGGGTGCTCTGGGGTCTGCTAATCGGGATCATGGCACCGCTGCTGAGGACGCTCATCCAGCTGAACACCGCCGACGAGCTCATGGGTCGGATCACCGGCGTCACCCAGATCCACTCGGAGGTCGGCCACCTCCTCCCACTGGCCATCGCACCGGCCCTGGCAGGTGTCTTCGGGGTGCAGCGGACCCTCATCTACTCGGGGATCTTCCTGGCCGTCTTCGCCGCCCTGTTCATCCCGGCCGCAACGCGGCTCGACAGGGCCCGACATCGGGAAGTGCCGCGCACCGGACTTCCCGATCCGTCAGACGAGCCGAAGTCAGTGGGGCACTGATCGGTCGGTCGTCGGTGGCACGCTGCGATCCGAGGCGAGCAGAGCCAGGAGCCCGATCAAGGCGTGGGTGGCCGCGACCATGCCGACCAGGATCGGGCCGTATTCAGGATCGGCTGGATTCTGGGTGGCCGCTGTCATCGCCACTGCCAGCCCTCCGATCAACAGGGCCGCCACCTCACCGACCACGAATCCGTCAGTGGCCAGCCTCTGCCATCGACCCAACCGGCCGGAGAGCCAGAGCAGTGTGAAGCCACCCTGGGCCAGCAGGGCCACCGCCACCAGCGGCAGCCAGCCAGGAACATCGCCAAACTCGTCGATTGCGACCCAACCGACCACGACGGCGAGGACCAGCGGGGCGATCGATATGACCCCGAGGGCGAGACGGGTGAGGTGACCCACCGTTTCCTCCTTGTTCTCCTTGTAGACCCTGAAGAGGTCGGGCAGCGCCCGCGCCCACAGCCTCAGCGGGGGCTCGCCAGACTCGAGGAGGTCGCCGAACAGGGTGACCTGCGCCTCCCCGAAACGGTCCTGGTGTGACCGAGGCGACAGGGCGATAAGACGTCGATAGGCGAGGCGGTGCTTCCCGAGCGATTCGGGAGTCACGTCGGGCTCCAGCCCAGGTCGACCTTGCCGGCGCGGTCGACGACCTTCTGCAGCCGCTGCAACTCGACTCCCAGGGCGGCGCGCCCGGCATCGGTGATCCGGTAGTACCTGCGCCGGGAGTCGTCCAACTCCGGTACCGGTCGCTCTTCGGTCTCCTCGATCAGGCCCTGATCGCTCAGTTTCCCCAATGCCGCATACAAGGCCCCCGGGCCGAGCTTGACCTCACCGTCGGTGAGTACCTCCGTCTCCCTCATGATCGAGTAGCCATGCCGGTCCTCCTCGGCGAGGGCAAGGAGGATGTGAAGATGTGATGTGGGCAAGGCCATGACCCTCCAATTATATCCTGTTGAACTATATCGACATGTGATATATCGTCAACAGGGATATTCATCGACGACGAGGAGGTGAGGTATGGCCAGACGAGCGATCACTCCGGTCCTGTTGCTCTCTCTGGTGGGGTGTGTTGGCGCTACGGCGGAGATCGATCCCGGCGACGGCGGCAACTACCAGTCCGACCTCGGTCCTTCCGACTTCGTGGAGGTGATCGACAACCCCTTGCTGCCATTCACGCCTGGGAGCAAATGGTTCTACGAGTCGACGGGTGAAGACGAGGTGGAGCGAATCGAAGTGACCGTCCTCGACGACAAGCGGGATGTGATGGGGATTACGGCGACGATTGTGAGGGACACGGTGACCGTGGACGGCGAGCTCGTCGAGGACACCTACGACTGGTACGCGCAGGATGAGGCGGGCAACGTGTGGTATCTCGGAGAGGACACGGCGGAGTACGAGAACGGTGAAATCGTCTCGACTGCGGGAGCCTGGGAGGCCGGGGTCGACGGCGCCCTGCCCGGCATCGCTATGGAGGCGTTCCCTGAAGTCGGCGACAAGTATCGCCAGGAGTACTACCAGGGCGAGGCCGAGGACATGGCCGAGGTGGTACGGGTCGGAGCCGCGGAGGAGGTGGCCGGCCTGTTCTTCGAGAACCTCACCGTGATAGAGGAGTGGACACCGCTCAGCCCCGAAATCGTGGAGGAGAAGTACTACACCGCCGCAGTCGGGCTCGTCCTGGAGACGACGGTGGCCGGTGGCAGCGGGCGTATCGAGCTGATCTCCTTCACGCCGGGCGCCTGACCCGCGCAAAACCGCCATTTCGATCGTCCTCCGGGGTGGGCAACGCCTCGTTAGAGTCTCGCCGCCATGGACGCAGGAACGAACAGAGGGGTAGTCCGTACCGGCGTCTCGATCGTGACCCTGATCGCCGTGTTCGTGGTCCTCTGGGAGGGCTACAAGCTGATATGGACCGCATTGGGATGGGAATGGCCCGTGCGTCCGGACGATCGGACCCTGCCCCACACCTGGGACATCTTCCTGACCCTCTTTCAGCCGGTGCAGAGGAACGGACCCCCGTTCATCCTGGTCGAAGGCAAAGCGGCGCTGATGACGCTGCGGGAGGCATTTGTCGGATTCGTGGTCGGCGGGTTGATCGGGTTCGCCCTCGGTGTGCTCTTCGTCCGCTCGCGAACCTCGGAAAGGGCGTTCATGCCCTACGTGGTCGCCTCACAGACAGTGCCGATCCTCGCCATCGCCCCGATGGTCGTGGTTTGGGGAGGTCGTCTCGACATCCCGCAATGGCTCACGGTTTCGATCATCGCTGCATATCTGACCTTCTTCCCGGTTGCGATCAACACTCTGCGCGGTCTGCGCTCGCCTCAGAGCACGGCTCTGGAGCTGATGAAGAGCTACGCCAGCACGCCGCGAGAGACGCTGTGGAAGCTGCAGGTGCCGACGGCGATGCCCTACATATTCACCGCGCTCAAGGTATCGGCGGCCGCGAGTGTGATCGGGGCCATCGTCGGCGAGTTGCCCGCCGGGTTCAGGGGTGGTCTCGGACGTGATCTCCTCCAGTTCTCACAGCAATTCACCGCTGCACCAGAGAAGTTGTTCGCCGCAGTGCTGATCGCCGGTGCGGCCGGGATGGTGTTCGTCGGGCTGATCACACTTGCCGAGCATCGGTGGGTCCTGGCCAACCGGAGGCCGGCAGCATGAGTGCTCTTGTCGTTGACGCGAATGGTGTGGGCAAGATCTTCGGGGCCGGCCCGGAGCAGACAGAGGCATTGCGCGCGATCGACCTGCAGATCTCGGCCGGTGACTTCGTCTCCCTGATCGGCCCCTCGGGATGTGGCAAGTCGACGTTTCTGAGGCTGATCGGAGATCTGGCTGCCCCCACCTCCGGCACGCTGGAGATCAATGGAAAGACCCCGGAGAAGGCCAGGCTGGACCGTGATTACGGCATCGTGTTCCAATCGGCCACCCTGCTCGACTGGCGCAGCGTGCAGAAGAATGTCGAGTTGCCCCTCGAGATCATGGACTTCTCGGCCCAGGAGAGGCCCGAGCGTGCCCGTGAGATGCTGGATCTGGTCCAACTGGGCTCCTTCGCCGGCCACTTTCCGTGGCAGCTCTCCGGAGGGATGCAGCAACGAGTCGCAATCGCCCGTGCCCTTGCCTTCAAGCCCTCGCTGCTCCTCATGGACGAGCCGTTTGGCGCCCTCGACGAGATGACAAGGGAGCTCATGCAACAGGAGGTGCTCCGCCTGTGGGACGAGACCGGGATCAGCGTGGTCTTCGTCACCCACTCGATACCGGAGGCCGTGTTCCTCTCCACCCGGGTCGTGGTCATGTCTCCACGGCCGGGGCGGATCAGCGAGGAAGTCGCCATCGACCTTCCCCGTGCCCGCAACCAGGACACCCGGGAGGACGGACGATACTTCGAGTTGATCACGGAGGTGAGGGAAGCGCTGCGGCGGGGTGAGCCGGGCGGCGAAAGATGACCGAGCGCGACGACCTGATCCGGGAGACCGCTGCTACCGATGTCTTTGCCGCCTTCGAAGGCGACCTCCCCGCAGCGAGGCGCTCCCGATCCATCCGGAGGCTGGTCGCCCAATACCTGCCCGCCATCGTCGCTTTCTTCATCGTGATCCTCGTCTGGGAGGGACTGACCCGCATACTCGACGTGGAGAGCTTCGTCCTCCCCAAACCGTCCGAGGTGATGTCCAGCTTCTTCGAGACCGCCTCGGTCATCTGGGCGGCTGGGTTCCGCACTCTCTTCGAAGCGCTCGGTGGCTTCGTGATCGGAGCCAGCCTCGCGGTCGTCACCTCGCTCGCCGCCTCCCGCTGGGTCGGATTCCGCGAAGGCATGCTCCCGTTTGCCATCGCGGCCAACGCCACGCCGATCGTGGCACTGGCTCCGATCTTCAACAACTGGTTCTCCATCACCAGCCCCTTCTCCAAGATGGCAGTGGTTGCCGTGGTCGTCTACTTCCCGGTGATGATCAATACGACGCGTGGCCTCCTCGAGGTCGACCCCGCGGAGTTGGAGTTGATGCGATCCCTGGCGGCCACACCCTCGGAGGTGACCAGAAGGGTGAGGATCCCCCGGGCCCTCCCCTTCTTCTTCGCCTCGATCAAGGTCGCCAGCGCCCTTTCTCTGATCGCGGCCATCGTCGCCGAGTACTTCGGCGGTCCCCAGGACGTGCTCGGCCAGTACATCATCAACCGAGCCAACCTCTTTCAGTTCCCCGATGCCTGGGCAGCAATCCTCGTCGCCTCGATCCTGGGCATAGTCTTCTACCTGCTCATCCTCGGGGCGGAGCGTCTTTTCATGCCCTGGCATGTGTCACTTCGCGCCACGGAGTAAATGACCCGATCCGTGCGCGCGACCCCTCCGGCCGTAGATATGGTGATGGGTCTCTGGATATAGGAGGAATCAGATGAAGGTGAGCAGATGGCGCCGTCACGTCTTGTGGCTGGCTGCCCTGGCCCTGTTGGTCGCCGCGTGTGGCGAAGGGGAAGGAAGCGACACCACGGCCGGCGCCACGACCACGGAGGGTGCCCCGGGCACCACAGCGGCCGGCGCCACCACCACCGAGGGTGCCCCGGGCACCACCGCCGCCGAGTGCACCGAGCCGGTCGATGTCCGTCTCCAATTGCAGTGGTTCGCCCAATCCCAGTTCGCCGGCTATTACGTGGCGCTGGACAACGGCTTCTACGAGGAGGAGTGCCTCAACGTAGAGATCCTCGAAGGTGGCGTGGACATCGTCCCCCAGCAGGTGCTGGCCACCGGTGGCGCCGAGTTCGGCATTGCCTGGGTGCCCAAAGCTCTCGTCTCCCGTGAGGGCGGAGCCGACATCGTGAACATCGCACAGGTGTTCGAGCGCTCCGGGACCCTCCAGGTCTCCTGGGCCGACTCGGGGATCACCGAGCCCGCCGACTGGGCGGGGAAGAAGGTGGGCAACTGGGGCTTCGGCAACGAGTTCGAGGTGCTCGCCGCAATCGCCAAGTTCGATGTCCAGGACGTGGAGCTGGTCGCTCAGGACTTCACCATGAACGCCCTGCTCAATGATGAGATCGATGCCGCCGAGGCGATGATCTACAACGAGTACGCCCAGGTCCTCGAGGCAGTCAACCCCGACACCGGGGAGCTGTACCAGCCCGAGGACCTCAGTGTCATCGACTACAACGAGATCGACACGGCGATGCTGCAGGACGCCCTCTGGGTGAACGCCGATTGGATCGCCGCGGAAGGCAACGAGGATGTCGCCATCCGATTCCTGACTGCCAGCTTCAAGGGCTGGATCCACTGTCTGGACAATTTCGACGACTGCGTCCAGGTGGTCCTAAACAACGGATCCACCCTCGGGCAGAGCCATCAGGAGTGGCAGCTGAATGAGATCCTCGGGCTCATCTTCCCCGCCACCAATGGCATCGGAGTCATGAACAGCGCGCTGTGGGATCAGACCCTGGCCGTGGCCACCGAGCAGATCACGGAGCTGCAGGGGGTCGAGATCCCCGACGGGGTCTATCGGACCGATCTCGCCGAGGCGGCCATCGAGCGACTCGGTGATGCCGATGTGACCGGTTCCGGTTTCGAGCGGCGCGAGATCGTGCTTCAAGAGGGCGGCAACTAAGCAGCGAACGTGCGAGCGGTTTCTCCCCCCGGCGAACAATGTGAGCGCCGGGGGGAGTACCGCCGTCCCCGGGCAAGGGGTTTGGGGGAGTCCCCAGGGGTGTAGTTTGTGATCACGCGCTTTCAGGAGGAGTTGATGCCGAACATCGTCAGGGCCGCCATCGTCCAGACCGAGTGGACGGGCGACAAGGATTCGATGATCAAGAAGAACGCCGACTATGCCCGTGAGGCGGCACAGCAGGGCGCCAAGGTGATGTGCTTCCAGGAGTTGTTCTACGGGCCCTACTTCTGCCAGGTGCAGGAGAACGAGCATTTCGACTACGCGGAGCCGATTCCCGACGGCCCAACCACCAGGCTGATGCAGGACCTGGCCAAGGAGACCGGGATGGTCCTGGTCGTCCCCATCTTCGAGATGGAGCAAGAGGGCTTCTACTACAACACCGCAGCCGTCATCGACGCCGACGGCACCTACCTGGGCAAGTACCGCAAGACCCACATACCGCATGTGAAGGGCTTCTGGGAGAAGTTCTACTTCCGGCCCGGCAATACCGGGTACCCCGTTTTCGACACCGCCGTGGGCAAGGTGGGCGTTTACATCTGCTACGACCGGCACTTCCCCGAGGGCTGGCGCGCCCTCGGGCTGAATGGGGCCAAGATCGTGTTCAACCCGTCGGCGACCAGCCGCGGCCTCTCGATGTACCTGTGGAACCTGGAGCAGCCGGCATCCGCTGTCGCCAACGAATTCTTCGTCGGGGCGATCAACCGGGTTGGGAAGGAGCCGTTGGGGGACAACGACTTCTATGGCTCCTCGTACTTCGTCGACCCCAGGGGACAGATCATCGGTGGCTCCGCTTCGGACACCGATGAAGAGCTGGTGATCCGGGACCTCGACATGGACATGATCGAAGAGGTACGTCAACAGTGGGCGTTCTACAGAGACCGGCGCCCAGACGCCTACGGCGACCTCGTAGCGCCCTGAGGAGGACCGATGGCACGCACCGTTATCAAGGGCGGGACCGTGGTCACTGCCACCGA
>JBFYOJ010000160.1:0-14336 GCA_041303885.1 Acidimicrobiia bacterium
CACTCTCGATCAACTGGTAGGTGGCCGTTGTGATCTTCCACAAGCCATCAAAAGGCCACGCAGCCATCGAAAGACCTTACTCGTCCAGGCTCATTGATACCCGACGCCTGATGACCGACGACGGATCAGCCCGGTTGGATATCTCTCCTCCGGAACCCGACCAGCCCGGCGCCAGTGAGCGCCAGGGCGATGACCAGAAGCACTGCCAGGGGCAGCACCTCCAGTTCCTCGACCGGGATCAGCGGGATGTGGGTGAACGGGGAGAGGTCGAGCGCCCACTGCGGGAGCTGGAGGATCTCCCCGAGCTGACCGAGGAGCAGACAAGACACCAGGACCGCCCAGCTCACCGCGACCAGACGGGGAGCCAGTCCGTACAGGGCCATGGCCACCCCGGTGAGCACCCAAACCGCGGGCAGCTGGGCCAGGGCCGAGCCAAGGGCTCGCCAGATCTCCCCGCCGACATCCCCGACCGCCACCCCGTAGGCGAGACCGGCCACCAAGGCGGCGAGGCTCAGCATCACCGCCGGGCCTAGTAGACCGAAGACGAGGTGGCTCGACGACCAGCCCAACCGGGTGACGCCGGTGGCCAGCACCGGTTCCGCCCGCATGCCCTCCTCCTCGACACGGAGGCGGAGCACGGCCCGAATCGCGTAGGCCGAGGCGACCAGGGCGATGATGCTCACCGCAACCGAGAAGAAGACATCTGTGATCGCCTCCTCCCCACCGAAACGCTCGAAGATCTCCGCCAGCTGAGGGTTCTCTGCGAAGAGATCCCCGATGCTGTTCGCCACCGATCCGAACACCAGGCCGATCGCCGCCAACCCGACCGACCAGCCGAACAAGGCCCCCCGCTGCAGGCGCCAGGCCAGACCGAACTCGTTGCGCAAGCCCCATCCCGCCATGGCCTGCCCCGGCCGGGGCGGGAACGCTCCGGCGCCGACGTCGCGGCGTGCCGTGATGGCGAAGGCCCAGACCACGACCACCGTGCCCAACGCCAACCAGAGCAACAGCACCCACCACTGCTCGTCGGCGAAGGGGCGGATCCTGGTGAACCAGCCGATCGGGGACAGCCAGGAGAGCCACCCCAAACCACTCGCCTCGGCGCCGTCGCCGGCGACGCGGAGGAGGAAGGAAAATCCGACGATCCCGATGCCGATGCCCCGGGCTGCGCCCGCCCCCTCGGTGAGCTGGGCGGCGAGGGCGCCGACTCCGGCGAAGGCGGTGGCCACCCCGGCCAGTCCCAGCCCGAAAGCGAAGGCGCCGGTGGCGGGTAGCCCGATGCCGATCATCCCGGCGGCGACGACCACTCCGAGCACGAGCCCGGTCCCGATCGCCACGACCAGGGCGGCGAGCAGCGGTGCATGACGGCCGAGCACGGTGGAGCCGAGCAGCTCGCGCCGACCAGTTTCCTCTTCCTCCCGGGTGTGCCGGATCATGGTCCCCACGGTCATGATCCCTGTGAGCAGGGAGATGATGGTCCCTACCCGCCAGGCGGTGAGCGCCCCGATGCTGGAGTCGTACACCGGGCCGAGCAGGGCGGTGAGGGCAGGGCTGGCGCCAACCGAGAGAACCAGCTCCTGACGGGAGGCCTCGGTCGGGTACAGCTCGATGAAAGCGTTGGCCACCCCGATCGGGACCAGCGCAAGCACCGCCACCCAGATGGTCAGCCGGAGCCGGTCCCGACGCAAGATGAACCGGGCCAGCCGCCCTGTTCCGAGGAGGGTGCCCATCATGTTGCCTCCCCGTCCCGGTAGTGCCGCATGAAGAGCTCCTCCAGGGTGGGCGGATGGCTGATCAGGCTGCGCACCCCGAGCGGGGCCAGGATCTCGACGGCCTCGCCGAGCCGATCGGAGTCAACTTCGAAGTCGACCTTGTGATCGTGGAGAAGCAGATCGTGGACCCAGGGCAGTTGGGCAATTGGGCCCGGATCCTGGCTGACCTCGGCGGAGATGGTGGTGCGGGTGAGATGCCTCAGTTCGGCAAGGGTGCCGCTCTCCACTATCTGGCCCTTGCGCACGATGCTGATCCGGTCGCAGAGCGCTTCGACTTCGGCAAGGATGTGGCTGGCCAGCAGCACCGTCTTCCCGTCGTCGCGGTCCTCGTCCATCGTGTTGCGGAACTCCGCCTCCATCAACGGATCGAGCCCGGCGGTCGGCTCATCGAGGATCAGCAGCTCCACGTCGGAGGAGAGGGCGGCGATGAGGGCCACCTTCTGCCGGTTGCCCTTCGAGTAGGTCCGTCCCTTCTTGGTCGGATCGAGATCGAAGCGCTCGATGAGACGCTGCTTCTTGGCCAGGTCGAGGCCTCCTCGGAGCTTGCCGAGCAGGTCGATCACCTCCCCGCCGGTGAGGTTGGGCCACAACATCACATCTCCGGGCACATAGGCCAACCGGCGATGCAGCTCGGTCGCCTCGCTCCACGGGTCGCCTCCGAGCAGGGTGGCCGATCCCCCGTCGTGCCGGAGCAGACCGAGGAGGATGCGAATGGTGGTGGTCTTCCCGGCTCCGTTGGGCCCGAGGAAGCCATGGATCTCTCCGGTGGCGACTTCGAGATCGAGCCCGTCGAGGGCCCTGGTCTGCCCGAAGTTCTTGACCAAACCCGAGATGGTGATGGCACTGGACATGACCACCGGATCCTAGGCCCGCCTGGTGCCCATCGACGAGACTCGAATCGGGCGGGAACCGAATCCAGTTCCGGGAACGTAGAGGCTGATGCGGCCGACGCGCAAACGAGCGATTGCGTATGGTCAGAGCCGGATTCCGGGCCCCACCGGAGTCCTCCCGTAACGGAGGCGTCAATGTATCCGAACAAGTTCGACTACCTCGCCCCAACGTCTCTCGACGAGGCGCTCGGCATACTCGCCGAGAAGGGACCGGCGATAAAGGTCCTCGCCGGCGGACAGAGCCTGATCCCGATGATGAAGCTCCGGCTAGCCAACCCGTCCGCCCTGCTCGACATCAACCGGATCCCGGGGCTCGACTCCATCGGGGAGTCGAATGGGCATCTCACCATAGGGGCGCTCGTGCGTCACAACCACGTGCTCAAGTCGGATCTCGCCAGGCGGTCCAATCACACCGTCGCATCGGCGGCGCCATGGGTCTCCGACCCGATCGTGAGGAACCTGGGAACCGTTTGCGGCTCGCTCGCCCACCACGACCCGGAGGGAGACTGGGCTTCGGTGATGCTCGCCGCCGGGGCCGAGGTCGTGCTGAAGAGCACCCAGGGGGAACGAGTGCTTCCCATCAACGATTTCTGCGTCGACATGTTCCAGACGCTGTGCCGGACCGACGAATTGGTGACCGAGGTTCGGGTGCACAAGCACACAGCGCGCGGTGGGGGCAACTACCAGAAGCTCGAGCGAAAGGTCGGTGACTACGCCACAGTCGGCGTGGCCACATCCCTGGAGCTGGACGAGCACGGGAGGATCGCAGGTGCGGGCATCGCGCTCACCTCGGTGTACGCCCACAATCTCAAGGTGGGCGAAGCGGAGCTGCTGCTCAAGGGCAAGCAGCCCAGCGCTGAGCTGTTCAAGGAGGCCGGGGCGATTGCCGCTGCCGCGTGTGACCCGGCCAGTGACACCCGGGGCAGCGCCGCCTACAAGCGGCATCTGGTCGGGGTGTTCACCGAGCGTGGGCTCACCAAGTCACTCGAGATCGCCCAGGGAGGTCAGTCGTGAACGTAACCGTCACCGTCAATGGAGCCGAGCGATCCGCCGACGTGGAGCCCCGGATGCTCTTGGTCGACTTCATCCGACAGACGCTTGCCCTCACCGGGACCCACCAGGGTTGTGACACCACCCATTGCGGGGTGTGCACCGTCCTCCTCGATGGGGTGCCGATCAAGTCGTGCACCATGTTCGCTGTGCAGGTCGATGGCCGTGCCCTGACCACCGTCGAAGGGCTCAAGCAAAACGGCCAGCTCTCGGCGATCCAACAGGCCTTTCACCAGGAGCACGGGCTCCAGTGCGGGTTCTGCACGCCGGCGATGATGCTGGTGGGCACGGCTCTGTTGGAGGAGAACCCGAATCCAACCGAAGAAGAGGTCCGATGGGCTATATCGGGCAACCTGTGCAGATGCACCGGCTACATGAACATCGTCAAGTCGATTCAGGCCGCAGGCGCCATGAAGAGTGAGGAAGTCTCAGCATGACCACGACCGCCGAACATCACGCCCTCAAGACTACGCCCGAGGTAGGGGGGTTGGGTCACAGTCGAAAAAGGGTCGAAGACGCCCGCTTCCTCGAAGGCAGGGGCAACTATGTCGACGACATCGTCCTGCCCGGGATGCTGTACATGGCGATCCATCGCAGCCCGGTCGCCCACGCCAGGATCGTGTCGATCGACACCTCCGCGGCCGAAGCGGTCGAAGGCGTGATCGCGGTCGTCACCGGAGCGCTCCTCGCCAACTACAACCTCGCCTGGATGCCAACGATGTCCGGCGACACCCAGGCCGTGCTCGCCACCGACAAGGTCCGCTTCCAGGGGCAGGAGATTGCCGCGGTCATCGCCACCGACCGATACATCGCCCAGGACGCCGCCGACAAGATCGTGGTCGACTACGAGGAACTGGAGCCGATCGTCAACCCGCAGCGCTCGCTCGAGGCGGACGCCCCGTTGATTCGCGACGACAAGGAGGGGCAGACCACCAACCAGTGCTACACGTGGGAATCAGGCGACAAAGCCGCCACGGACGCCGCCTTCGCCCGTGCCGACAAGGTGGTCAGCCTCGACACTCACTACCCGCGCTCGCACCCGTCTCCGCTGGAAACGTGTGGCATCGTCGCCGATGTCAACTCGGCCACCGGGCAGGCCACCCTCTACATGACCTCCCAGGCCCCACACGCCCATCGCACGGTCTTCGCCCTGGTCGCAGGGTTGCCCGAGCAGAACATCCGCATCGTGTCCCCCGACATCGGCGGCGGTTTCGGAAACAAGGTGCCTGTGTACCCCGGCTACGTGGTCGCGACCGCAGCATCACTCGTGATCGGCAAGCCGGTGAAGTGGATCGAGACCAGGACCGAGAACCTGATCTCGACCGGGTTCGGGCGCGACTACTACATGCACGGTGAGCTGGCGGTGACCAATGACGGCAAGATCCTCGGTCTACGCGTCGACATGATCTCCGATCAGGGGGCGTTCTTCTCCGACGCCCAGCCCACCAAGTTCCGGGCCGGCCTGTTCCACATCGTGACCGGGTCCTACGACTATCCCGTTGCCCACGTCACCACGCGCGGTGCCTACACCAACAAGGCGCCCGGCGGCGTGGCCTACCGCTGCTCGTTCCGGGTGACCGAGGCGTCGTACCTGATCGAGCGTCTGGTGCAGAACGCCGCATATGAGTTGGGGATCGACCCGGCCGAGTTCCGGATGAAGAACTTCATCAAGAAGGACCAGTTCCCCTATCTCTCCCCCACCGGCTTCGTCTACGACTCCGGCGACTACGAGGCCGCGTTGAAGCTGGCCATGGAGATGGTCGGCTACGACGAGATCCAGAAGGAGAAGGAGCAGGCCAGGGCCGAGGGGCGGCTGGTCGGCATCGGGGTGGCCTCATTCACCGAGGTGGTCGGCGCCGGTCACGGCGATGACTACGACATCCTCGGGCTGCGCATGTTCGACTCTGCCGAGCTGCGGATTCATCCCACCGGCAAGGCGATCCTCAAGCTGGGTGTGCGCTCGCAGGGCCAGGGCCACGAGACCACCTTCGCCCAAATCGTGGCCGAGGAGTTGGGAATCCCATCTTCGGACATAAAGGTGGTGGAGGGCGACACGGACAACACGCCATACGGTCTCGGCACCTACGCCTCCCGGTCGACTCCGGTCGCCGGAGCCGCCACCGCGATGATCTCCCGCACCCTTCGCGAGAAGGCGAAGAAGATCGCCGCACATCTGCTGGAAGCGTCCGAGGACGACCTGGAGTGGGAGGTCGGCAAGTTCTACGTGAAGGGTGACCCGGCCAGCTCGGTGACCATCCAGGACGTGGCCTTCGCCGCCTACACCAACGTCCCCGAAGGCCTGGAGCCCGGCCTGGAAGGGGTGAACTACTACGACCCGCCCAACATGACCTACCCGTTCGGCAGCTACATCGTGGTGGTCGACCTCGACCCGGGCACCGGCCAGTGGAAGGTGCGCAAGATGGTTGCCGTCGACGACTGCGGGGTGAGGATCAACCCGATGGTGGTCGAGGGCCAGATCCATGGCGGTCTCACCGAGGGATTCGCCATGTCGTCGATGCAGTACATCACCTTCGACGACATCGGCAACTGCATCGGGTCCAACTTCGGGGACTACCTGATTCCCACCGCATGGGAGACGCCGCGCTTTGAGCTGGGTGAAACGGTGACTCCGTCGCCGCACCACCCGATCGGCGCCAAAGGCGTCGGCGAGTCGGCCACGGTCGGGTCCCCGGCCGCCTATGTCAATGCGGTGATCGATGCGCTCGCCCATCTCGGGGTGCGGAACATCGACATGCCGGTGTCGGCCGATCGGGTGTGGTCGGCCATGGAAGAGGCCAAGGCCTGATGAATCGCGAATTGCTGGCGCTGGCGGCCGATCTGAGCCGCCGGCACCAGCCATTCCTCGTCGCAACGGTCGTGTGGGCCCGCGGGCCGTCCTCGGGGAAGCGCGGCTCCTCGGCCATCATCGACTCGGCCGGGAACGTCACCGGGTGGATCGGCGGGGCCTGTGCCGAGCCGGTGGTCGCACGCGAGGCTCGTGAGGCCCTGGCCGATGGCAAGGCGCGATTGCTCTTCCTGGGCACCCCGGAGGACATCCGGGAGGTGGACCGGCCTGACGTGATCTCCGTGCCCATCTCATGCACCAGTGAAGGAGCCCTGGAGGTGTTCTTGGAACCGATGCTCCCCCAGCCGTACCTCGTCGCGGTGGGCCGTTCCCCGGCGGTGAAGACGCTGACTGCCCTCGCCGCGGCACTCGACTGGAGGGTTACGGTCGTCGACGACGGCGGAGCCAAGGACGAGCACAACGGAGCCGAACAGGTGTTGACCCGTCTCGTCATGCCGCCGGACATCGACCCGGGCACCTCGATCGTGATCGCCACCCAGGGTCACTACGACGAACCTGCGTTGGAGGCTGCCCTGGCCACAGATGCCGGCTACATCGGCCTGGTCGCCTCGGCCAGGAGGGCGGAGACGGTCCTTGGCTACCTGCGGGACCGGGGCACCTCGCAGGAGCAGCTTTCCCGGATCATGGCCCCGGCAGGGGTCGACCTTGGGCACATCCAGCACCGCGAGATCGGTGTGGCGATCCTGGCCGAGTTGGTGGCCCTGAGGGCCAGAGGCGAGATCAGCGGTGGGGTCGAACCTGCTGAGCCCGCCCACACCGCCATCGACCCGGTTTGCCACATGGAGGTCGAGGTCGCCACCGCCCGATGGATCAGCGACTACGCGGACGAGACCTATTATTTCTGCGCCCCCGGCTGCAAAACGGCCTTCGAGAAGGATCCCACCGCTTTCCTGGCGTCGGAAGCCACATAGGCTCTTCACGTGATCCCTGAAACGATCGAGAAGCTCGAGGAGCGCCTCGACGACCTCGACTACTTCGCCGACGAGAGCCTGGTAGTTGCCATCCATCTCGCGGTCCAACTGGGCCGGCCGCTCTTCCTCGAGGGGGAAGCCGGTGTCGGCAAGACCGAGGTGGCCAAGGTCCTGGCCAGGATGTCGGAGGCCGAGCTCATCCGCCTCCAGTGCTACGAGGGCCTCGATGTCGGCCAGGCCCTCTACGAGTGGGACTACGCCCGACAGATGATGGCCATCCGCCTGCTCGAGGCTCGGGGGGAGGGAGCCAGAGCCACCCCCGACGACATCATGAGCCGCGAGTATCTCATCCCCAGACCCCTGCTCCAGGCGATCGAGGCCAGCACCTCGGGTCACCGCCCCGTGCTCCTCATCGACGAGCTCGATCGCGCCGACGAGGAGTTCGAGGCATTCCTGCTCGAGCTGCTCTCGGACTTCCAGATCACCATCCCCGAGGTCGGGACCATCAGGGCCGAAAGCCGGCCGATCGTTGTCCTCACGTCGAACCGGACCCGCGAGATCCACGACGCCCTGAAGCGGCGTTGCGTCTACCACTGGATCGACTACCCGACTCCGGCTCGGGAAGCCGACATCATCACGCGCAAGGTCCCAGAGTTGGAGAACGAGCTTGCCGACGCTCTGAGCGAGGCGATGAGACGTCTGCGGGAGATGGAGCTGTTCAAGCCCCCCGGTATCGCCGAGACCCTCGACTGGGCCGAGTCGCTGCGTCTGCTCCAGGCGGGCCAACTCACCCCGGCCATCATCGACAGCACCCTCGGGGTGGTACTCAAGTACAAGGACGACATCGACATGGTGAGGTCGGCCGGCGTCGACAGCCTGGTGGGATGAGCCGACCAGGGCTGATCGATCAGCTCAGTGCCTTCTCCGCTGCCCTGCGCGACCGGGGGCTGGTCGTCACCTCCGACCAGACCGCTGACATGGCTCGCGCGATGTCCCTGATCGACCTCACCCGTCGATCCCAGGCCCGTGCATCGCTTTGCTCTCTGTCGGTCACCGACCCGGGGCAGATCCCGGTCTTCGACGAGGAGTTCGCCCGGTTCTTCGACCAGATCCGGCCTCCGACCCCAGTCGATCGCAACCCGGACACACCAAAGTCATCCGGCTCGAGCTACACCCTCCAGGGAACGGCAGGGACTTCGGTGGCCGAGGTGAACGAACAGGGTGGTGCCTCGGCGGTGGAGCGCTTGACCTCTCGCGACTTCGCCGACCTCGATGACAACGACCTCCAGGAGGCGCGCCGGCTGGTGATGACGATGATGTGGCACCCGACCGACTACCGAACCCGTCGTTGGTCCGCGGCCAGGGACGGCCGCCGCGTCGACCTACGTCGCACCCTGCGAGAGGCGGTCGGGCCTTCGGGGGACATGATGCCGATGAGCTGGAAGCAGAGGCAGAAGAAGGAGAGGCCGCTGATCATCATCGCCGACATCTCGGGGTCGATGGAGAAGTATGCCGACATCTTCCTGGTGTTTGCCCATGCCGCGCAGCGCCGGCTACGTGAAGTGGAGATCTTCACCTTCTCCACCCATCTCAGCCGGATAACCGAGGAGATGAGGCGCCGAGACACCAAGACCGCGCTCGCTCATGTGGCAGAGAAGGTCACCGACTGGTCGGGAGGGACTCAGATCGGCGAAGCCCTGGCCGAGTGGAACCGGCGGTGGAGCCGTCGGCTGGCCCGTGGAGGGCCCGTGGTGATGGTGCTCTCCGACGGGTGGGACTGCGGGGATCCCGAGACTCTCTCCACCGAGATGAGCCGTCTCGCCCGGTCGGTGCACCAGGTGATCTGGCTCAACCCGCTCGCAGCCAGGGTCTCGTATCAACCCTTGACCAGGGGGATGCAAGCCGTGCTTCCTCACATCGACCAGCTGCTGCCGGCGGCTAGCGTCAACGACTTCAGAGGAGTGGTCCGCGTGCTCGATTCGGTTGCCGGAGCAAGATGATGAGACACCAGATCCAGGTGCGAAATCGCTGGGTCGACGAGGGGAAGAAGGTGGCGGTGGCCACCGTGATACGCGTCCACGGGAGCGCCCCCAGGCCCGAGGGCTCCAAGTTCCTCGTCTCCGACGCCGGTGACATGGAGGGCTCCGTGAGCGGCGGCTGTGTCGAGAACGACGTCTTCCTCCACGCCCAGGAGGTGATCGAGACCGGGAAGCCGAAGACGGTCACATATGGGATCGCCGACGACGACGCCTTCGAGGTCGGGATGGCGTGTGGCGGCACCATCGACGTCTTCATCGAGCCATGGTGACCGTCCTCGAGGCGGTCGAGCAAATACTCGAGCGTGAGGAGTACGGGTCGGTCATCACCTTCGTCGACGGCCCCGAAACCGGAGCCAAGACGGTGCTCGACTCGGTGGGCGGGGTCGTCGCCGGGTCTCTCCCGGACACCATCTCGGGCAATCTGACCGCCGACGCCCTGGTGCTGATGGATCACGAACAGCACCGGGCCATGGAGTACCCGCCTCACACGGTGTTCATCGAGTCGTTGGCACCACCCCAGGAGATGGTCATCGTCGGAGCCGTTCACATCGGCCAGTCACTGGCCAGCTTTGCCTCCCAGATGGGATACCGGGTCACGGTGATCGATTCCCGAGGCGCCTTCGCCACCCCGGAGCGGTTCCCGGCCGCCCGGATCCTCATCGGCTGGCCGGAGAATGTGATCGGCCAGGTGACCCTGGATAAGCGCACCTGGGTGGTCATCCTCTCCCACGCACCGCCTCATGAGGACCCGGTGCTTGAGGCGGCCCTGAAGAGCCCGGTCCGCTACATCGGGTGTATGGGCAGCCGACGCACCCAGGACCTTCGGGTGGAGCGACTACGGGCAATGGGCTTTTCCGAGGAGGACATCGCCAGGGTGCGTGGGCCGATCGGTCTCGACATCGGAGCGGAGAGCCCCCAGGAGGTTGCTGTCTCGATCCTGGCCGAGATGACCATGGTCCGCTATGGACATGGCAGCGGCCTCTCCCTGCATGGAACCGAGGGGAGAGTGCACAAGCAACGGCCGGAGGATGCCTGACATGAACTGGACACTGGAAGTGGTTGTTGTGCCCGTATCCGATGTGGACCGGGCCAAGACCTTCTACTCGGAGCAACTCGGCTTCAACGTCGACCACGACACGCGAATCAGTGAAGAGATGCGGGTGGTCCAACTGACCCCCCCCGGGTCGGGCTGCTCCATCGTCATCGGCAATGGCCTCAATCGGATGACACCGGGCTCGATCGAGGGACTGCAGTTGGTCGTCCCGGATCTGAAGGCGGCGCACGCCCAGCTCTCGGAGCGGAGCGTGGAGGTGAGCGAGGTTTCCGTGTATTCGCCCAACGGGCTGCGGCCAGCTGGCAACGATGACGTCCTCGACAACGTGGGGTTCGTCTTCTTCAACGATCCCGATGGCAACGGCTGGGCCGTGCAGCAGATATCCAACCGCGGCTAGCCCCTGCGTTGGCCTCATGCCCACCGGAATACGCTGTCCCGGTGGCACAGACCGCTGACGAGGCACTGAGGGCGGACATACGCCGTCTCGGGAACCAGCTCGGTGATGCCCTGGTACGCCAACATGGCGCCGGGCTGCTCGAGCTGGTTGAGCAGGTGCGCGCTCTGGGAAAGTCATCGCGCCGCGGTGGGAGCACCGAGGCGGCGGCCCAACTCGATGACCTCCTCGCCGACCTCGACATTACCGATGTCATCCCTCTGGTCCGAGCATTCACCGCATACTTCTACCTGGCCAACGTCGCCGAGCAGGTCCACCGGATCGATCAGCTGGCAATCGAAGAGCTCGGTCTCGCCGCAACTGTCGACCGGGTGCTCGAGGCCGGCGTCGACCCGGCAGTGATGACCGAGGTCCTAGGGCGGCTCGAGATGCGCCCGGTGTTCACTGCCCACCCGACCGAGGCCGCTCGCCGCTCCATCCTCAACAAGACCGTCCAGCTGGCCTCTCTGATCGAGAGGCGCTTCGACGCCATTTTGACCGACGCCGACCAGATCGACCGTCGAACGTCTGAGATCATCGACCAGATATGGCAGACAGACGAATTGCGGCTGCAGAAGCCGAACCCGGTCGAGGAAGCCCGCTCCGCCCTCTACTACCTGGTCCAGATCGCCACCAACGTCATGCCCGCGCTCGGTGAGAAGATCGCCATCGAGCTCACCCGGTTGGGGACGGAGACCCGGCCTGGCCCGATCCGATTTGGATCCTGGGTCGGCGGTGACCGGGACGGCAATCCGGAGGTGACCCCTGAGACCACACTCGAGACGCTCCTGCTCCAGCATGACCGCGGGCTCCGCCATCTCATCGACTTGATCGAGGAGCTGGCCGAAGAGCTTTCCGTGTCCGAGCGGCTGGCGCCGATCAGCGACGAGCTCCGGGCATCGCTCGACACGGACCGGGAGGCCCTCCCCGAGGTCTGGCAGCGGGAGCACCGCCGGACCGCCTCGGAGCCTTATCGGTTGAAGTGCTCTTTCATCCACGCTCGCCTGATCAACACCAGCAAACGGCTGCAACAAGGCCTGCCGCACTCGACCGGAGCCGACTACTCCCATCCCAACGAGCTGCTCGACGAGCTCGACTTGATGGCCGACTCCCTGACCCGGGCGAAGGGCCGGCTCATCGCGTCGGGCGCCGTTGCCCGGGTTCGGCGCGCGGTCGAGACGTTTGGCTTCCAGATGGCCACTCTCGACATCAGGGAGCACGCCGCCAAGCATCGAAAGGCGATAAGCGAGCTGTTCAGCATGGTGGAGATCGACTACCGGGCGATGGGGGGGAATCAGAGGGTCGCTGTACTTTCCGATGAGCTGGGGAGCGCCAGACCCATGAGCGGCCTCACCACCACGCTCAGCGACGAGGCGGACCGGACCCTGGGCACCTTTCACGCCATACGACAGGCCAAGGAGCGGTACGGAGACCAGGTCATCGAGAGCTACATCATTTCGATGACCGAGAGCGCTGCCGACGTGCTCGAGGTTGCGGTCCTCGCCCGCGAGGCAGGTTTGGTGGACCTGCGACGCGGAATCGCCGAGATCGGGCTGGTGCCACTTGTCGAGACGATCGACGATCTACGCCATGCCGGGACACTTCTCGACGATCTCTTCCACAACCGGCAATACCGCCAGATCCTGGCGATACGTGGCAACAGCCAGGAGGTGGTGCTCGGATACTCGGACTCGAACAAGGAAGGCGGGATCACCACCAGCCAGTGGGAGATCTACAAAGCACAGAAGGAGATGCGGAACGTGGCTGAGCGCCACGGCATCCACCTCCGGCTGTTCCATGGTCGCGGCGGCACCATCGGCCGTGGGGGTGGGCCTACACATGCCGCCATCCTTGCCCAGCCCTTCGGGACCATCGATGGCGACCTGAAGGTCACCGAACAGGGCGAGGTCATTTCCGAGAAGTACGGTCATCCCGACATTGCCGCCCGCAACCTCGAGCTCGCGCTGGCCTCGGTCCTGGAGTCATCCTTGCTCCATCGCCACTCACGGAAACCGAAGGAGACCCTGGACCGGTGGACCGAGGCGATGGACAGCTTCTCGGCTGAGGCGTACTCGTCTTACCGGGATCTCGCCCAGCACCCGAGCCTTGTCCCCTACTTCCTGTCCTCGACACCGGTCGAGGAGTTGGGGCGGCTCAACCTGGGGAGCCGCCCGTCGCGTCGTCCCGGGGGTGTCGGGGCGATCGAAGACCTGCGTGCCATCCCCTGGGTGTTCGGCTGGACCCAGACCCGTCAGATAGTCCCTGGCTGGTTCGGGGTGGGCAGCGGGATCAGAGCCGCCCGAAAGGCCGGATACGGCGAGGTCCTGGCCGAGATGGCCGGGGAGTGGGGGTACTTTCAGACCTTCCTCTCGAATGTCGAAATGACACTGGCGAAGACGGACCTCGACATCGCGGGGCGGTATGTGAGCAACCTCGTGCCCGAAGAGCATCGCGGCCTCCTCGACGTGATTCGGGCGGAGTGTGAGCTCACCACGGAGGAGATCCTCACACTCCGCAACGAGCCCGACCTGCTCGGCGATCTGCCACTGTTGAAGCGAACCCTGAGCGTCCGTGACATCTATCTCGATCCGATCAACTATCTACAAGTTTCGCTGTTGGGTCGGAGCCGCGCCGGGGAATCGAGTGACGAGCTGAACCGCGCCATGCTCCTCACCGTGAACGGGATCGCGGCGGGGATGAGGAACACGGGTTAGGGCTGGAGGTCGGGTCAGCAGCAATGCTGGCGCCGGTGTGGTCCTGGTCGGCGCTGTCGATGTGACTGCATCCTGCGCGCGGACCTGGCCGTCCCGTCTCCCGAGAAAACGACCCCCCTGGTTCTTGTCCTTGCCGCTTGTCATGTCGAACATATGTTCGACAAATCGGCCACTGAGCGAACGCCGTGAGTGGCGTGCGCTCCGCCCTGGAGGAGTGGTCGGCCACAGACCCCGAGCTCCTCGACACGGAGCGGCTGGCAGATGACCTCGTCGAGTTGGAAAGGGTCTCGGGGCTGCTCGAAGCTGTGCGGCTGCAATGGCTCGAGGTATTCGCCCGGAAGCAGGGCCATCACGACCAGGGCTACCCCTCCCCGACCGCGTTTCTCACCGCCCGGTGTGGAATGAGGGCAGGTCGGGCCCACACTGCTGTCACCCGAGCCCACTCCCTCTCTGAGACCCCCATCGTGATGCAGGCGTGGGTCGGGGAACGGATCTCCAGCGACCAGGCCAACGAGCTGTTCCGGGTCGCATCCCTGGCGGCCGAGGAGTCCCTCCGGCCGAAGAGACCTTGGTGGACGAGGTAGCCGACCTGACCGTCCGTGACACC
>JBFYOJ010000161.1:0-6267 GCA_041303885.1 Acidimicrobiia bacterium
ACCTCGAGCTCCTCGACGCCAACGTCTTGCTACGGGAGCGGGAGACCCCGGTGGTCCGGGAGTACTTCGCGAAATAGATGAGCGGCCCCCATCGGGGGGCCGCTCATCTCTACCAGGACGTCCTACGAGGGACGTAGAACGCAATTACTTCAGCTCGACGGTGGCTCCTGCTGCCTCGAGGACTTCCTTGGCCTTGTCGGCGACTTCCTTCTCGACTGCCTCCAGCACGTTGGCCGGGGCCCCGTCGACGAGATCCTTGGCCTCTTTGAGACCGAGGCTGGTGAGCCCACGGACTTCCTTGATGACCTGGATCTTCTGGGCGCCGGAGGAGACGAGCACGACATCGAACTCGTCCTTCTCCTCGGCGGCCGCGGCAGCGCCACCGTCACCACCGGCAGCGGGGGCGGCAGCCACCGCCATCGGTGCGGCAGCGGTCACTTCGAACTTCTCCTCGAAAGCGTCGAGGAACTCCTTCAGCTCGAGGACGGTCATGCCCTCGAATACCGTGATCAGCTCATCGGTGTTGAGCTTGGCTTTGGCGGCCATTTCACTCCTCCTCGGCCGATGCGGCCGTGTCGGTCTCGGCGGGCTCGTCGGGGAGGACTGTGACGGTCAGCCCGCCTTCCTCCTCGACGAAATCGCTCGACTGTTTCTTGTCCAGAAGCTGTTGGAACATCGATGCGGCACCACGATTGAAAGACGCAAACAGCCCGGCTGCCTGCATCAAGGGCGCCTTGGCTGCTCCGGCGATCTTCGCCAGAAGCACTTCGCGGGACTCGATCTCGGCGAGCCTGGAGACCTCCTCGGGGCTGAGGAGCTTCCCCGAGAGCACACCGGCCTTGAGCACGAAGACCTCATGGGACTTGGAAAAGTCCTTGAGGGCTTTGGCCGTGGCCACCGGGTCGCTCTTGGCAAAAGCAAGGGCGGTCGGGCCCAGCAGGTACTCGTCGAGACCCGATAGCCCCGCCTCACCGGCGGCGCGTCGAGCCAGGGTCATCTTGACGACCTTGTACTCGGCTCCGCTTGAGCGAAGGTTGGCCCGGAGCTCCTGAACCGCCTTCACGGACAACCCGCGATACTCGGTCAGGAACACCGCTTCGGATCCCTCGAGACTCTCTCTTATGTCGGCAACAGCCTGGACCTTTTCTGGTCTTGGCATTCGCTTCTCCTGTCGATCAACAACAAAGCCCCTCGGCATCATGACAAGGGGCTCTCGAGGAGCGACCTGCGTTGGCGGGATGTTTCCCTTTGCGTCCGGGGACACCGACGGTCTTGGGCCGAGGTATTGGAGTTGCGAGATGAATCATACCCCCGCCCCCGGGGTGGGCAACTCGGGGTCAGGTGGTCGGCTTCGAGGTGCGCACGACCAGGGAGGAGATGATGACCAAGGCACCGGCACCGAAGAGCACCAGTCTCACTCCCTCCAGACCCGCCAATTCCCCGTCTCCGATCAGGTCCACCGCCAGACCGGCGGCGAGCCCGCCCACCGCCAGCGCCACCCTGATCGCGACGTGAAAGGCACCAAGTGCGACGAGCCTGGCCTCGGAGGGCAGATCCTCCTGCAGGACGGTGATTCCCGACACGATTGCCAACGCCCCACCGGTACCGAACACCACGGCCATGATCAAGGCAGCGAGGATCCCGCTCGCCAGAGCGATCATCAGCATGGCAAGCCCCATCAGAGTCACACCGACACGAACGGCGAGCACTCCGGTGACCGCCCTGAGTTGTCGCAGGGCGAGGCCGAGGAGCGCCCCTAACCCGAAGGCCACGACCAGGATCCCGAACTGGGCCTCATCGGCCCCAAGCGACTGCCGCACGAAGGTGATTCCAAGGGAGAACAGGGTCCCGATCCCGAAAGAGGCGGCAAGGATCGGGGCCAGGGTTCCTCGAACCAAGGGCATCGACCATGCATGGCGCAGGCGAATGCGCTCCCCACCGACGAGGGAGGCTTCCGGACGATCGGAGATCCCCGCGATACCTCCTATCAGCCATGCGGAGATGAGGAAAGTGACAGCGTCTGCCCAAAAGGCAGGCTGGACCTGGAGAAAAGAGAGAGTTGCGGGAAGGTCCTGAGCCCAGAGGCTGATCGCGGCGAAGGCACCGGCCCCGAGGGGAATTGCGCCATAGGTGGCCCCAAGGACCAGTCCATTGGCCATGGGGAGGCGTGGCTCGTCCACCAAGTCACGGATCGAAGCGTCCCTGGCCGCCACCGCCATCACGGTGGCGGTCTCGAGCACCAGCGACCACGCGTAGACCCACCAGAGCGACGGCACAATCGGGATGAACAAGACCGCCACCGCCCGGACCAGGTCCATCCGCACCAACAATGACCGGCGGCCCCATCTCGAGGCGACGAATCCGATCAGCGGTCCGGCAACGGCGGCGGGAAGGAAGCGGAGCCCGAGTACCGCCCCGACCGCCGCAGCCGACCCGGAGATCTCCAGGACCAGGCTCATCAATGCGAAGGTGGCCAGCCAATCACCGATCGAGGACACGGCTTGGGCCGTGAACAACCGACCAAAACCCGTCCGGTGAATCGGCGCCGATGTCATGACGATCCTCCTGTCGTCGGCCACGGGTGGCCTGAGCACGGGGTAGACATTGGACCACAGATACGATCAGGACCCGGTGAGCGCCAAATCGACGCTGTCGGCAGCTGACCTGGAGCGGGTGATGATCGTGTACCACCGCCTGCTCGAGGGGCACCGGGAGCACCTCAACGCCCTGAATGTGTACCCCGTGCCCGACGCCGATACCGGGGCCAACCTGTCTTCGACACTCGCCGGTGTCATTGAGGCCCTTCCCGACGGAGCCGGCTCCGGGAGCGATATGGGTCAGGTGTGCCAGGCGATTCAACGGGGGTCTCTGTTGGGGGCGCGTGGCTGCTCCGGGGTGATCACGTCGCAGTTGCTGGGGGCCCTGGTCGGGTCACTCAGTGGGAGGGAGGACATCGACGCCCCGGCTCTCGCCGCGGGATTGACCGCTGCCAGCCGGGCCGCCTACCGGGCTGTGCTGCGGCCAGAGGAAGGAACCATCCTCACCGTGCTCCGTAAGGCGGCGGAGGCTGCCGAGGTTTCGGTGAGGGCTCACAACGGATCCCTGGTCGAGACCCTCGACGCCGCCCGCTCCGCGGCCGGAGTCGCCCTCGAGGAGACACCCGAGATGCTCCCCCAACTCAAGGCGGCCGGTGTGGTGGACGCCGGTGGGTCCGGTCTGATCCTGCTGTTCGACTCGTTTCTCCATGTTGCAGACCAGCGTCCCCTTCCTCAGCCGCCGCCTCGTGCCGCCCGCCCGGCGGTGTCGCTCATGCCCGAGGACATGCCCCGGTACGAGGTGGTGATCCGACTCGACGCCCCAGCCGATGTCATGGCCGAATTCCGTGCCGTTTGGCAGCGACTGGGGAATGAATCGACCGTGGTCGTGGAGACCGGCGGTGGTTGGGTGTGTCACATCCACACCAACCATGCGGATGCGGCGATCGAGGCGGCGCGGGCTGCAGGCGAGGTCAACGACCTGCAGGTGACCGACCTCCTGGAACAGGTCATGCAATTGAGGGCGGTTCGTTCCCCTGATGTCGCTGTGGTGGCGGTCTCTGTCGGCCCCGGGTTGCAGAAACGATTCCTCGAGCTCGGGGCATCCGGGATAGTGGCCGGCGGAGCCACCAAGAACCCTTCCACGGCTGAGTTGTTGCAGGCGGTCGAGTCGACCGGGGCGGAGACCGTGATCGTCCTGCCCAACGACGAGAACGTGGCCCCCGCCGCCGAGCAGCTGGTGGGGCTCACCGGGAAGAAGGTGGTGGTCGTGCCCACGCTCTCCCTTCCGGGTGGTCTGGCCGCCTTGCGCCAGTTCGACCCCTCGCTGCCAGATGGCAACGTCGGCGCGATGGGGGTGGCGGGTCGGACGGTGATCGCCGGTGGGGTGACCAGGGCAGTCAGGGACGCCGACTCCCCGGTGGGCCGCATCGAAGAAGGAAACTGGATCATCCGACCCAACGATGGGCCGGTGGCCATCTCGACCTCCCTGCAGGAGGCGCTGACCAGGTTGATCGACCAGCTTGGCGGCGAAACATCACCGGCTCGAATCGTGATCATTTGCGGGATCGGCGCCGATCCCCATGCCACCGACCGGGCACGCGGACACGTCACCTCTCGCTGGCCCGAGGCGGAGCTCGTCGTCATCGAAGGGGGCCAGCCGCATTACCCCTATCTGGTGGGCGTCGAATCCGCGATGGGCCCTCCCGCCCGTTAGATTCCATCCGGTGAAGCCAGTAGTGCGGATCCCCGCTCCGGTTGTGATCGGGGCCGCCTACCTAGCCGGATCGATCCCCTTCTCCGGCTTGTTGGCCCGGGCCCTTCGGGGCGTCGACCTGCGTGAGTACGGCACAGGAACAGTGTCCGGAACCGGGCTGTACCGGGTCGCCGGTCTCGGCCCCCTCCTGGTGGGAGGCATCCTCGACGTGGCCAAGGGGACCGTGGGGCCGGCCCTTGCCGGGGCGGATCGCCCAGTGTTGGCCGCATTCGCCGGCGGCGCCGCCGTGGTGGGGCACAACTGGTCTGTCGAGCTGGAGGGTGCGGGAGGTCGCGGAATCTCGCCTGCCCTGGGTTCCATGTTGGTCACCGGTTGGCAGGGGAGCGTCTATCTGCTCGGAGCCCTCGCCTTGGGCAAAGCGATCCGAGCAACCTCATTGGGAGCCTTCGCCGGTTACGTGACACTTCCAGCGGTGATGGCCCGCTACCGGGGCCGGCACGGAGCGTTCGCCGCGGTTTGCGTGATCGTCCCCATCCTGCTCAAGCGGATGATGGGAAACCAGCCGCCTCCCGACCGGGGCAAGAGGCGGATCATCCTCACCCGGCTGCTGTTCGACCAGGACACATCCGCGTGGCCAAGGATCGGCCCGGAATGAGCGTCACCGTCATCACCGACACCACGGCCACCCTTCCCCGAGAGACGGCCGACCGTCACGGCATAGTGGTGGTCCCGATCCGGGTCATGGTCGGGGATCGCTCCTATCACGACGGCGACCTCTCCTTGGAGGAGTTGCTGGCCGCCACCGAACCGGTGACCACTTCCGGCCCATCGCCTCAGGATTTCTTGGACGCGATCGAGTCACACGCCTCCGAGGAGGGTGTCCTGATCGTCACCGTGGCCCAGGGCCTGGCGCAGAGCACATTCATGTCTGCCCAGAACGCAGCCACGATGGGCGAGCATCCGATCAGAGTGGTGGACAGCGCCACTGCCGCCGGGGCGCAGGGTCTGATCGCGCTCGCCGCGGCGCGGGCGGCCGAGGGAGGCGCATCGCTGGTCGAGGTGGAGGCGGAAGCAAAGAGAGTGATCGACCGTGTGCGGCTGATCGCCAACCTGCCCTCGCTCGACCATCTGGCCCGCTCCGGTCACGTCCCCGGGGCAGCCGCCTGGGCGGCGCGTTGGATCGATCTCAACGTGGTGATCGAGCTCAGGGATGGCAAGGTCCATCCCCTGAAGCCGGCATTGAGCACCAGGGCGGCGATGGACCACATGATGGACATTTGGAGGGGAACCGTCGAAGGGCGAGCCGGGCTCCACCTGGCCATCCTCGATGCCTTCAACCCGGAACGGGCCGAAGAGCTGCGGCGAAGAGCCCTTGCCGAGATACAGCCGGTGGAGGAGTTCACCGGATCGTTCGGGACGGCGATGGTGGTGCACAGCGGCCCCGGCGTGATCGGGCTGGCCTGGTGGTGGGAGGAGGGGTGAAACCGGCCGAAAGGATCAGGCGGTAGCCGGGTGTGGATTGTCCCTGCGCTGCTGGAGGACCCATTGCACCCCCGCCACGATCGCAGGGATGCCCCTGGGATCGAAGGCATGGCCCATTCCATCGACGATGTCGAGACGTGTCGGACCCGCGGCCCCTGCCGCCAGGAGATGTGCTTCAGAGGATGGGATCATTCGGTCCGCCTGACCGTGGATCACTGCCAGCGGGGAAGAGATCCCTGCCGTCACCATCAGGGGCGAGGGGGGGTCACTCCACTCGGGATGGACCCGGACTCCCAGATGGCGGGCGGTCAGATAGCGACCGAGCCTGGTGCGGCTCATCGCGGTGGCGAGCAGCCCCTTGACGTTGAGCGGGAGCTTCCACCTCGCCGGGGCGCTCACCGTGACCGTCCCGTCGAGGGCAGGGTCGACCCCGGCATGACGAATGACGGCAATGGCTCCCATGGAGGCGCCGACCGTCACCACCCGATCGGAGTCCTCACGAGCCGATTGAACCGCAGCGGCCACATCGAACCG
>JBFYOJ010000162.1:0-14213 GCA_041303885.1 Acidimicrobiia bacterium
CCACTCCCTCGACCACGCCGATGCCGGTGACGACGTTCGCCCCCAGGTTCTTGTCGGTTCCCCAGGCCGCCAGGGTCGACAGCTCCAGGAAGGGGGAATCGCGATCGAGTAGGAGCTCGATCCTCTCCCTGGCCAGGAGCTTTCCCCTTTCCCGGTGCCGCTGGATGTACTTGTCGCCGCCGCCCTGCCGGGCCCGGTCGATCAGCCCTTCGAACTCCGCCAGCCTCTCCTCCATGGCTGCGCGGTTGGCCTTGTACTCGTCGGAGCGAGGATCCACCTTGGTGCCGAGAACCTGCACGTGGGCGAGAGTAGTGATGGCTCCGTATCCTGCGGATCATGAACACCGCAGACCTACAGCATCTGGTCGGCACCGAGATCGGTGTCAGCGACTGGATCGAGATCACCCAGGACCGGGTCAATGCCTTCGCCGATGCCACCGACGACCATCAGTGGATCCATGTCGATTTGGAGAAGGCTGCAGGAGGGCCGTTCGGGGGCACCATCGCCCATGGCTTCCTGACCCTGTCGTTGACTGTGACGTTGAGTTCGCAGGTCGAGCTCGACGTGGGCTCGCCGCGGATGGCGATCAACTACGGGCTGGAAAAGGTCAGGTTCCCGGCGCCGGTCCCGGTCGGCTCGCGGATCAGGGCCCGGGTCGGCCTGGTCTCGGCGACCGACGTCGAGGGGGGCATCCAGGTCAACCGCCAGGTCACCGTCGAAGTGGAAGGTGGGGAGAAGCCGGCGATGGTGGCTGAGACGGTCAGCCGCTACTACTACTGATTGCCGACGGACTTCACCCAGAGCACAACCCCGGTGTTCCTGTCTCCATGACCGCGCTGTTCACCCTCGACGGCGACCGCCTCATTCCATCCGAGCTGACCCGTGGCGGATGGACGGACGATGCCCAACACGGCGGTCCGCCCGGTGGGATACTCGCTCGGGCCATCGAGAGCGTGCCGACCCTCGTCCCGATGCAGGCGGTCAGGTTCACCGTCGACCTCATCCGCCCGGTTCCCCTGGAACCGCTGCTGATCGAGACGTCGGTGGTGCGGGAAGGCAAGCGGATCCAGCTGGTCGACGCTGCGCTACGCGGGGGCGACGGTGTCGATCTCGGCAGGGCGACCGCCTTGAAGATCCGTATCGGCGACCTCGACCTGCCGACGCCCGAAACCGAGACGATGCCGGTCGGGCCCGAATCCATGGAGTCACTCGACTGGCGCGGGCACTTCGGCGAGGACGACGACCTCCATCGCTTTCACTACGACGCCGTGGAGATCCGGACCCTGGAGGGCTCGTTCCACCGACCCGTGCCGGGGACGTCCTGGTTCAGGCTGCGCGTGCCACTGGTCGAAGGCGAGGAGCTGACCCCGTTCATCCGGGTGGCGACAATCGCCGACATGGCAAACGGCAACGCGCAGGTGCTCGACCCGACGGTTCACATCTTCGTGAACCCGGACATCAGCCTCCATCTGCATCGGCTGCCCCGTGGGGAATGGATCGGGATGCAGTCCGTCTCCCACCCGCATCCACACGGGATCGGGATGGCGGACAGCACCGTCTACGACCGGGACGGCCGGATCGGTCGGATCATCCAATCCCAGGTCGTCGACGTGCGTTGAGCCCGCACTCGTCGGTGGTTCCCCGGCCGCGAGGGACGAGGTCAGGACAGGCTCCGGCCCCCGCCGACGACGATCACCTCACCGGTGATGTAGCTCGACAACGGATTGAGGAGCCACCACACGGTATTGGCGATCTCGTCGGGCGTGCCCATGCGGTCGAGCGGGATGGCCGCGATCATCTTCTCCCTGATGTCATCGGGGATGGCAAGGCTCATCTCGGATGAGATGAGACCGGGCGCCACCGCATTGACCCTTACGTGAGGCGCAAGGGCGAGGGACATAGCCCTGGTCAATCCGACGACCCCGCCCTTCGACATCGAGTAGTTGAACTGCCCGAAGTTGCCCAGGTATGAGCGGGAGGCGATGTTCACGATGGCCGAGCCGTCGCTCATGAGAGGCGCCAACTGGGTGGAAAGCCGAAAGGCGGCACCGAGATTCACCTCGAGCACCGCTGCGAAGTCTTCGTCGGTCATGTTCACCAACCGGGCGTCGCGGGTGATCCCGGCGTTGTTGACCAGCCCGATCAGAGGCGCGCCGACAGCGATCACCGTCTCCCTGACGATCCCGGGGCCCTCGGGTGTGGTCAGGTCCACCTGAACCGGTGTGATGTGCTCGGAGAGTGCGAGCTCGGGGGCGATGTCGACCCCGATCACCGTGAACGGGCCCGTGATGGCCAGCTTCTCGGCGATGGCGCGGCCTATCCCGCGCGCTGCCCCGGTGACCACGATGACCCCGATCACGGCAGTGCCTTGCCCAGGTGGCCCGGCCCGACCCGAACCAGCTCACCGGTCACACCGTCCGAATCGAGTAGACGGGTCGCCCAATCGGCCACCACCGACCGATCGGCGTCTTCGTCGTAGGCGACGACGTTGGCGGTCCACCCGTTGCGGGACCCTTCCAGGGCAGCGGTGCGGGCCGCCGAGAGCAGACCGGCGGCCACCATGGCCTTGCCGGCGCCCCCTCGCCCGAGGAGATCGTCCTGACAGACGACGTAGACGATCGACTCCCCTCCCTGTGCAGCAGCCCGGCTCGATGTGAAAACCCGGGTCAACTCGGCGAGCACCTCATCCCAGGAGTCCCCAACCTCTGCCGCCCAGTGGATCACCGGGTCAGGATACGACGGCGGTCCCCGCCTCGATCAGCTGCTCTGTGGTCGCCGGGTCGACACCGAGCTCATGGAGGAGGGCGCGGGTGTGCTGCCCGAGTGTGGGTGGAGCGGAAAGAGAGCGAGCCGATGCTCCATCGATCCGGATCGGTGAGCCGGTGGTCTTCACAGGCCCCGCCACCGGATGCTCGAACTCGACGGTCATCTCGTTGTGTCGGGCCTGAGGATCCTCCAGAGCCTCGAGCAGGGTGAGCACGTGCCCCACCGGGAGCCCGGCCTCGCCGAGGAGGCCGACCCAGTGGTCGGCAGGCTCCGTCCTGAAGATCATGCTCAGCTTTCTGACGAGGGACTGCCTGCCGGCCATTCGGTCCTCGTTGGTCGGGTAATCCGCTGCGAGGTCTGGCCGGGCCAGGGTCTCCGTCAGGATCCGAAAGTGGCGATCGGAGACGATGGCCAGTGTGAAAGGGGCATCGGCGGCCTGGAACACCTGGTTCGGAGCCAGATACGGGCTTGCAGTCCCGATTCTCTCCGGCTGCTCGCCCGAGGCGAAGGCAATGGCGTTCCACCCTGACTGCACCGCCATCACCCCGTCCCGCAGTGAGACATCGACACGTCGACCCCTCGGCGACTCGGCGAGGGCGGCAGCGATGGCGAGAGCTGCATTGGTGCCGGCCAGGTAATCACCGATTGTGGTGGCGGTCTTTCTGGGGCCGTCCTTGGGATCGCCGGTGATCGAGATCATCCCCGATTCCCCCTGGAACACGATGTCGATCCCTGCTCGCTCCGCATAGGGCCCGTCCGCTCCGAACGCCGAGATGGAGGCGTAGACGATGGTGGGGTTCAATTCCCGTGCCCTCTCCTCCCCGAATCCGAGACGATCGATCGCACCGTGCCGGAGGTTGTGAACCAGCACGTCTGCCTTGCGGACGAGATTGTCGAGCACCCTCTTCGAGACCCAATCCGACGTGTCGAGTGCCAGGCTCTCCTTGCCCCGGTTGACCATCATGAAGAAGGTCGACTCCCCATTCTGGAACGGCCCGAAGCCGCGCCCGAGATCACCACCGATGGGCTCCACTTTGACCACCCGGGCTCCGAGGTCCGCCAGCAGCATGGCGGCATAGGGGGCGGCGATCAGGTTCCCGAACTCGACCACAAGGGTGCCCTGAAGCGGGCCATGCCCCCCCATCCCGGGTGAGCCGAGGCGCCAGTCAGACACGTTCGATGACCGTGCTGATCCCCTGACCGACCCCGATGCACATGGTCGCCAGCCCGTACCGCTCCCGGCGACGTCTCAGCTCGTGGGCCAATGTGGTCAGAATGCGCGCCCCGGACGCCCCGAGGGGATGCCCGAGCGCGATGGCGCCGCCGTTGACGTTGACCCGCTCGGGGTCGAGGTCGAGGAGTCGGAGACAGGCGACACTCTGTGCTGCGAATGCCTCGTTGACCTCGATCACACTCAGGTCATCCACGGTCAGGCCTGCCCGTTCGAGCGCTTTCTCGGTCGCCGGAACCGGGCCGATCCCCATCACATCGGGGTGGACACCGGCGGCAGCCGTGGAGACGATGCGGGCCATCGGGGTCAGGCCGTGTCTCTCCAATCCGTCCTGGGTGGCGAGCAGCAGTGCGGCTGCACCGTCGTTCATCGGGGACGAGTTGCCCGCCGTCACCGTCCCCCCCTCCTTGAACACGGAGGGGAGCTTGGCCAGGGCGTCCAGGGAGGTGTCCCCGCGCGGCCCTTCGTCGGTGTCGATGATCATCGTCGCTCTGCGCCGGGCATCGGCCGGAGCCTCGATCGGGACCAGTTCTTCATCGAACCGCCCCGATCCACCCGCCTCCACCGCCAATTGGTGACTGCGCAGAGCGAAGGAATCTTGATCATCCCTTGTGATGTCGTACTTGGCCGCGACGACCTCCGCGGTCATGCCGAGGGTGATCGGGGGGTACAGCTCCTTCATGCGGGGGTTGACCAGTCTCCACCCGAGCACGGTGTCGGCTGCCTCCGGGAACCCCGTGGCAAAGGGCTTGTCCCCCTTCATGATCACGTATGGGGAACGTGTCATGGATTCCGATCCGCCGGCAATGACGACCTCGCCCCAGCCGGCGGATAGAGCATGGCTTCCCGAGATGACCGCCTGCATGCCCGATCCGCACAGCCGATTGACCGTTGCCCCGGGAATCTCGATCGGGAGTCCGGCGAGGAGACCCGCCATCCGGGCCACATTGCGATTGTCCTCCCCGGCCTGATTGGCCGCCCCCCAATACACGTCCTCGATCGCCATCGGGTCGAGGTCGGGGTGTCTGCCGAGGAGCCCGGCGATGACGTGTGCAGCCAGGTCGTCTGGTCGCACAAGAGCCAACTGGCCGCCGAGCTTTCCCATCGGGGCCCGGCACGCGTCGACTATGTAGATGTCGCCCGTCATTCTCGTTCAGTTCCCATTCTGGGCTCTCCGCAGGGTCGAATAGGGGGCAACCCCCATTTCTCCTGAAACCTTTGGCCCGTACGGTGACGTCGAAGGAACGATAGATATGCACGAGCCACACAGAGACCTGACTTCGATCGCCGCATACACCCCGGCCGGGCTCCTCGTCCTCTACGTGCTGATCAGACTCGTCGTCTGAGGCCACCGTTCGGCCCACTAGCTTGATTTCATGGACCGACCCGAATCTCTCCCTTTCACCGAGTCACAAGATGCGAACCGACTGCTCGCCACCGATGGCTATGCCCTTCTCCTCGGAATGCTCCTCGACCAGCAATTCCCGATGGAACGTGCCTTCTACGGACCGCAGTTGCTGAAGGAGAGGTTGGGCGGGGAGCTCGATCCTGGGCGAGTGGCACGAGTCGAATTGGCGGAGTTGGAGGAGATCTTCCGCGGCCCGCCGGCCATCCATCGGTACCCGGCGTCGATGGCGAAACGGGCACAGGAGCTCGCCGCCGTGATCGTCGAGGAGTACGACGGCCGTGCGGAGAGCGTGTGGGAGACGGCGGTGGACGGGGATGACCTGCTCAATCGTCTTCGCGCCCTGCCGGGATTCGGGGCGGACAAGTCCCGGATCTTCGTGGGTCTCCTCGGCAAGCGACTCGGGGTGCGACCGTCCGGCTGGGAGGACAAGGCCGCAGACTGGCCCTCGATCGCAGATGTTGCCGACTACGCGGATGTCCTGGTGCTGCGTGAGAGGAAGAAGGCGATGAAGGCGGCAAAAAGAGCCTGAACCGGCTCAACCGCATGGTATTTCATGCCGATAGGTGCTGGTCAAGGGTCACGGAAGGAACCATGCATCTCTCGGGGCAGCTCTCTGACTGGAGCATCAACGACCTGCTGCAGATCATGCAGGTCACCAACAAGACGGGTTCGCTCGACATCGATGGCCAACGCCGCGGCCGCGTGCACTTCCGCGATGGGCGGGTGACCGGTGCCGAGTTGACCGGCGACAAGGGCACCTACAGCGGCTCCGATCGGGCCGGTGTCGCCGACATCCTCTACGTCCTGTCCACCGTGGAGGAAGGCTCCTTTTCGGTGGGCGCCGCCGACGGACCCGACGCCAAAGGCTGGACCGTCGAGGAGGTCCTGCTCGACGTCGAAGCCCTCCAGTCGCTCGAGGGAGAGGTCATCGAGGCCGGTCTCTTCGAGGCAAACGGGGTCACACTGGTTCGCACCATCGAGAATCCGGTGACGATCGATCCGGAGGACTGGCACGTGTTCGTCAGCCTGGTCCCCTCGTTCAGCTTCGCGAATCTCGAGCAGTCCTACGGCCGGGGGACCGCCGTGCGGGTCTTTCACACCTTGCATCGACTGGAACTGGCCGAGATCATCGCCAACCAGGAAGGCGAGACAGACTGGCTGGATCGTCTTGCGGAAGGTGTGGCAGCCACTGCGGCCGAGCCTGCTTGGGAGGATTCCGGAGAATCCCAAGAGGTGGTCGAGGAGGAGCCGCTGACCGTGGAGGTCGCAGAGCCTGAGTCGGAGCCTGAGCTCGAGGAAGAGCCGGTTGCAGTGGTGGCCAAACCGGAGAGGCTCCCGGAAGACCTGAAGGGTGTGGCAGCTCCGGCATCCACCACCCTCACCGACGGCGTCTACGACGAGATCCGCAGGCTTCGCAGCAGGGTCGGCGACAAGTAACGTCGCCGGGCATGCCCGAGCGCAGCCCGTGGAGGGCCGATCACCCGTTGTTCATCGGCATCGCCGGCGGCTCGGGGTCGGGAAAGACCACCATCGCAGAGTCGGTCGTCGATCTCATGGAGGGCAGGGTTGCCCTGGTCCAGCACGACGCCTACTACCGGCACATGCCCGAGCTCTCCTTCGACGAGCGAACAAGGGTCAACTACGACCACCCTTCCTCGCTGGAGACCGAGCTCCTGGTCAAGCACCTCATGGCCTTGCGCGGCGGCGAGCCGATCGAGAAACCGGTGTACGACTTCGCCAAGCATCTCCGCTCGTCGGAGACGGTCGCAGTGGCGCCGGCGCAGGTGATAGTCGTCGAGGGGATACTCGTCTTGGCCGAGCCGGACCTCCGCAACGAGCTCGACTTGAAGATCTTCGTGGACACCGACCCCGACTTGAGATTGGCCCGTCGTCTCGAACGTGACATCAAGGAACGGGGCCGAACCGTGGAGTCGGTCATCGATCAGTATTTCTCGACCGTGCGGCCCATGCATCTCGAGTTCGTCGAGGCTTCGAAGCGTTATGCCGATCTGATCATCCCGGAGGGTTACAACTCGAGAGCGGTGGCGACCGTGGTCGAGTTGATTCGATCCCGGCTCGGTTGACGATTTGCGCGTTCTCGTATAATCCGCGCATGGCCGGCCATTCTTCAGTTGCGATACTTGGTGTGGGCGCCATGGGGGAGGCGCTGTTCAGCGGGCTCAAACGGGCCGGTTGGGCTGCCGGCGAGCTCTCTCTGTGTGTCCGGCGAGAGGAGCGGGCGGCGGAGCTGGCGAAGCGATCGAGGTCTCTCATCACGCTGGACCCGATCGAAGCCATCGAGGAACGGGATGTGGTCGTGGTGGCGGTCAAGCCAAGAGACGTCCCCGCGGTGCTGACCCAGCTGAAGATGCGGGTCGGCAAGCAACAGATGGTCTTGTCCCTGGCGGCCGGGATCACCACCGCCACCTACGAGAACCAACTCGGCGCAGTGGCAGTGGTACGTGCCATGCCCAACACCCCGGCGTTGGTCGGCGAGGGAGTTACCGGGATTGCACGCGGTTCCTACGCGAACGAAGACCACCTGAAGACGGCCACCGAGATCCTCGGTGCAGTGGGCCCGGTGCGGGTCATGGATGAGAGCCTTCTCGACGCGGTCACCGCAGTCTCCGGCACGGGCCCGGCTTACGTCTTCCTGATGGCCGAGGCCCTCACCGAGGCCGCGGTGCGGGAGGGGCTGCCCCGCGACATCGCTGAGGCATTCGTCCACCAAACCATTCGCGGCGCCGGCCATCTCCTCACTGACACCGAGTCCACACCCGCCGAGCTTCGCTCCCAGGTGACGTCACCGGGAGGGACGACGGCTGCCGCGGTTCACGTGCTCGAGGAACGCGGGTTTCGCGCACTATTGGAGGATGCAGTCCGAGCGGCGGCTAAGAGAGCAGCCGAGCTCGGGGAGCAGGCTTGAGCGTTTTCTCCAGGGTGGTCGTGGCCACGGCCCACGCCCGACCTGTGGAGAAGATGATCACCGGTACCCGCCCGGGCAAGTCGGTGGCCAGACGGTATGTGGCTGGTGACACCCTCGGAGAGGCGGTCTCGGTCGCCAGGGAGCTGAATGCCACCGGTTGTCACGTCTCTCTCGATCTGCTTGGCGAGGAATGTCATGACCGCGCCTCGGCGATCTCGGCCCGCGACGAGTACCTGGAGGGTCTCGAGGAGATCGTCGGGCAGGGGCTTCGGTCCAACATCTCGATCAAATTGACTCAACTCGGACTCGCCCTCGACAGCGGCATCACGCGGGAGCTCCTTGACACTCTTGCGGTCCGGGCAGCCGAGCTGGGCATCACGGTCACCATCGACATGGAGGATTCGAGATATACCGAGGCCACGGTTGACCTCTATGAAGAGGCGCAGCGGCGCCACGGCAATCTCGGTCTGGCGCTGCAGGCGTATCTGCACCGGACTCCCGACGACATGCGACGCCTGATTCCGCTCGGCGGTCACATTCGTCTCTGCAAGGGGGCCTACGTCGAGCACTCCGACGTGGCGCTCACCTCGAAGCACGAGGTAGACGAGGCGTTTGCCGCTCAGTTGAAGACGCTGATGACCGACGACAGGATTCGCCCGGCCATTGCCACCCACGATGAGCAAATGGTGCGCCTGACCAGAGAGCTGGCCCCGGGAAGGGATCAACCCTTCGAGTTCCAGATGCTGTACGGGGTCCGAACCGCCTTGCAGCGCGAGCTGGTCGAGGAAGGGTTCGCGCTCCGGGTCTATCTCCCATTTGGCTCGCAGTGGTACCCCTACCTGACACGTCGTCTCGCCGAGCGCCCCTCGAACGCCTGGTTCTTCGTCAGGTCGATGATCGGGAGGTGATCACGAGGTTCGGCGAACATGAATCGACGACCCTCAGACCACCCGGTCTCACGCGGCCCTGCGGACAGCGGACGAGTCAGGCATGGGAGGCTGACCCGCCAGTCGCTCGCCTATCGCTATGAGCCCGTGACCCAGAGAGCCCCGAAGTGCTTGGAGGCTGGTTCGTTGCAGCGCGCCGACGCGGGCGACCCGCCGGACGCGGTGTCTCTCGGCTCTCTGTCTGGCTTCTCTGATCCGGTCCTGTACGACCATCTCGTTGATCATCGGTGACATCGGGAAGTCCCTCATTCGCTGGACGCTGTCTTGTGGTCGGTCTTGATGTAGGTGTCGAGAAATTCACCGGCGTTCCCAAGTGCCTGTGTCCTCAAGGCGTAGGTCTTGGAGTCCTTGTGATCCTTGATGTGAATCCGGACCAGGCCGGCAGCCCGCAGGACACTCATGTGGTGATGCACGGTTGACTTGGATAGCCCGAGCAGGTCGGTCAACTCGTCGAGCGTCGTCTCGCCCTCCGAGAGCCGGCGGAGAATGCGCAATCTGCGCTCGTCGCTCAGTGCCTTGTAGGTCTTGACCAGCCATGAGGGGGGAGCCTCGGGGTCCGAGTCGATGAACTCATCTGCCATGCCGTAGAAGACGAGCAGCGTCTCCCGGTGCTGGTCGATGAGCGAAAGCGGCTTCAAGACCAGGGAGGGGACGAGGACGACCCTGCTGACTCCAAGGGGAATCTCGTAGTCGAGACCGTTGGTCACCTCTTCGATCACGGCCTTGGCGCTCTCCCGTGTCGACGTGGCGCGTTGCGCAGCCGCTGCGCGCGCGATGGCGGCCGAGTAAGACGCTTCGTACTCGGCGAACACCTCGGCGCGGAACCGCACGATGGCGTTGACCATCCGGTCACGGAGCTGCTCACCGGGGATCTCGAAGAGGGAGACGACCTGATCCACCACTTCCCGGCTCTTCTCTTCGCCCTTGCCCTCTGCGATGATCCGTCGGACGGCGTCGAGGTCGCCTTCTGCGGCCTGCTCGACCATTCCGGGGTCGGCGTGGTGGCCGAGATAGGCCAGCATCCAACGGCGGAGTCGCGGTGGGTTGATCGAGGCCAGCCAATCGAGGACACGGTCGGGATCATGGGGATGAGGGGCGGTGGCCATCAGACCGAGGATGCTCAGCCACAGGGCGCAGAATGGCCCGCCGAGGGACCGGATCTCGTCGGCGAGATCGCCCGGGGTCGCCGCCTCCACCTTGGCGATCCATTCGGGGCCGAGATCGAAGCCGGACTTGCTCTCTTCAGGGTTGAACACAGTCCACATCGCCAGGAGCAACTCATAGGTCCCCACCCCGTCGACTTCGATCGGGATGTGTCGGGCGGCGGCAGTGAGATCACGAACCCTGGATCTTTGGATGGTCGTATCGATCATGTCGTGCTTCTATCCATGCATTCGAAATCCGTCGAATCAACTATACATCCAACAGATGTCGTATGTCAACATCTCATTCGATTGGACTCGAATGATCACCTGCTGTGCCGATGATCTTGGCATGCCCGGTATTGCTGCGACCGAAACCGGGGAGGCCTCTGCGCCCGCTTCTACACTGCCGCCATGGCCCTGACCGAAGAGCGCCAGAACCAGGCCGGGACGGCAGAGAGACGCATCGATGTTTCCAGGCTCCTCGAGGGCATCGGGATCCTGTCTGCCCTCGGGACGCTGGCGTTGGGTCTGGCGGGGACCCTGCCCGAGCACGCCGAGTTCGATGTCGGTCGCCAGGTGTTCGGGAATGTGCCCGAGGCGATCCAGGTGGTCTTCTATCTGACCATTGCCGGCTTCGCCTGGCTCATGTTCCACCTCTTTGCCCGTCGTGCTCGGGCTTGGTCGCTGGGCCGGCCCGAGCGCCGGTCCGGCCGATGGGCCGAACGACTGGAGAGCCTCTCCCGGGGGCTCCGGATGAAGACAGTGATGCGCGATCCGCGAATCGGCGTGATGCACGCCGCGGTCTACTACGGGTTCCTGGTCCTCTTCCTCGGGACGGTCACGCTCGAGATCGACCACCTGCTCCCCGGGAACCTCAAGTTCCTCCACGGAACGGTGTACCAGGGCTACTCGGCTGTCCTCGACCTCGCTTCTCTCGTGTATCTCGGTGGTCTCGGGCTCTTGATCGTCAACCGGTACGTGATCCGTCCCCCTCGTCTCCGAACCAAGACCAAGCCCGAGGACGCAATCGTGCTCGGGCTCCTCGTTCTGATCGGGTTGACCGGGTTGGCCACTGAGGCTGCACGGATCTCACTGGTCGGGCGGCCCGACTTCGAGATCTGGTCCTTTCTCGGCTACCCACTCTCCGCATTGATCTCGGAGACGGCGGCGGAGCCCTTCCATCGCACCCTCTGGGTGATCCATGTCGCAACATTCGCCGGGCTCCTCGTGGTCATCCCGGTGACCAAGCTCCGCCACATCTTCACTTCGCCCGCCAATCTCTTCCTGTCCCCGCGGCAGAGGCCAAAAGGGGCGATGAGGGAGATGCCGAACCTGCTCGAGGTGGAGGACATCGAGACGATCGGCGCCTCCGTGCTGACAGACCTCACCTGGAAGCAGATATTCGACACGGACTCCTGCACGATTTGCGGGCGGTGCACATCGGTGTGCCCGGCCAACATCACCGGCAAGCCGCTCGACCCGCGGGAGATCGTGCTGAAGACCGGGGAGGTCGCCGCTTCCGTGGGCGGTGTGTCTGCCCCGGTTTCCTCGCTCGCCATCCTGGACGGCACAGGTGGCCTCTTCAATCGGGTTCGCCCCGAGGAGGTCTTTGCTTGCGTGACCTGCAGGGCATGTGACGAGATCTGCCCCGTGAACATCGAGATCGTGGACCGGATCCTCGACATGAGGCGCTACCTGACCCTGATGGAGTCGGACTTCCCCGGTGAGTTGAGCAAGGCGTTCGTGGCAATGGAGAACCAATCCAATCCTTGGGGGATGAGCCAGCAGAGTCGGGCCGACTGGACCAGCGAGCTGGATTTCGAGGTTCCGATTCTCGGACAGAACGGCAAGACGACGGCGGACTACCTCTGGTTCGTGGGGTGTGCCGGGTCCTTCGACGACCGCAACACGGCTGTGTCCGTGGCCCTCGCCCGGCTCCTCCATCGGGCGGGCATCGACTTCGCCATTCTGGGGACGAGAGAGCTCTGCTCGGGTGACCCGGCCCGGCGCGCCGGCAACGAGTTCGTCTTCCAGCAACTCGCGTTAAAGAACATCGCCAGTTTCGACGAGATCGGCGTCAGCCGCGTCATCACACAGTGCGCCCACTGCTTCAACACCATCTCCAATGAGTACCCGCAGTTCGGCGGTCAATACGAGGTCGTGCATCACAGTCAGCTACTCGCCGAACTGCTCGCCTCCGGTGTGCTCCCGGCGCCGACCCGAGCGGACGGGTCGGCCAAGAAGATCGCGTATCACGACCCTTGTTATCTCGGGCGTCACAACGACGTCTACATCGCCCCGCGGGAGGTGATCGCCGGCGCCGGCTCGGTGGAACTGATCGAGATGCCGAGGCACGGCACCCGTGCCCTCTGTTGTGGTGCCGGTGGCGCCCGGTTCTGGATGGAGGAGCAGACGGGGAAGAAGATCAACCTCGAGCGGGCAGAGGAGGCCCTTGCGACGGAGGCAGATGAGATCGCCGTGGCGTGCCCGTTTTGCTACGTCATGCTTGATGACGGGGTAAAGGAGCTGGGGCGCGAAGATGTGCCGGTGAGAGACCTGGCCATGATCCTGGCCGACGGAATGGTGGAGGGCGGCGACACCGCCGGCGGGGAGCTCGGGAGAGCCTGATCCGACGGCCGGCCGCCACCTTGCTGTTGCTGTCGCTGCTCCTTGCCTCCTGCACGTCAGGAGCCGATGGGCCCTCGGCCACCGCGCCTCCTGCCACGACCACAACGTCGGCACCCACCACCACGACCACGGCCACATCAACCGAAGCAGCGAGGGCCTTCAGGGATTGCCTCCTCGAGAACGACGTCGAGATCGAAGAGATCCCGATCGATGCCACCGGACGGCCCCGGCTCGATCTCGTGATGATCACTCTCGACTTCTCGGATCCGGCCGTGTCCGAGGCTGTCTCCCTCTGCTCCGAGCATCTGGCGACCGGAGCCCTTGACCTGGGGAACGAGGACGCCCTCAGACAGGCGATTCTGGCTCAGCTCACCGAGTTCAGCCGGTGCATGGTGAATCTCGGTGTTGAGGGCTTTCCCTCGCCGGTGCCGGGGTATCTCGGGATCGGAGCCCCATTCCCGGTGGCGGAGATCCCGTATTCCGACCCCGACTTCACCAACGCGGTAGAGGTGTGCAGGGCATCGCTGCTCGAAGCTTTGTCCGGCGAAAACGGAGGCTCCTGATCCGGCCTACGATCCTCGCTCAGGTGACTCTGAGCCCGACGACCGTCATAGATCCGGACACCGGTCAGGACCAGGACATCGACCGGCCGTGGCAGGTGGTCGTCTGGAACGACCCGGTCAACACCATGTCGTACGTGGTCTATGTGTTGCGCAAGCTCTTCGGCTACGACGAGACCAAGGCGACCCGGTTGATGCTCCAGGTTCACTACGAGGGACGGGCGATCGTCTCCGACGGGCCTCGCGAGAGGGCCGAGGTCGACTGCTACCGACTCCACGGCCACGGTTTGTGGGCGACGATGGAGCAGTGATGCAGCGCCGCTTCAAGGCCTCCCGGGGTGGGATCGCCGTGGACTTCCCGGCAGAGGAGAAGGTGTTTCTCTCCGGCTTGCTCGAAGTGCTGGCCGGTGTGTCCCGGTCAGGTGACGACCCAGCATCGCAGCGGCTCATGGTCCCGGTGTATCTCGACGATCCCGAGTCGAACGAGGAGTGGTGGCGCTTGATGGGCGACGAGTTGCACGCGGCCAGGAACTCTGACCGACACGTCTTCCAGCGGGTGATGACCGATCCGGGGCGGCTCCATCTCAGCGACGAAGAGGCCG
>JBFYOJ010000163.1:0-8375 GCA_041303885.1 Acidimicrobiia bacterium
TTCTTCCCGGCCGAGGAGCCCGGCCGCTGCCTGGAGCGCCCGGGACGCCTCGGAAAGGGGAAACTGGTGTGAGACGAGGTCGTCGATGCGCGGGTCGGTCTCGATCTGACGTGTCGCCCACTGATAGCCGACGGTGGTGGCGCCCATCGCACCGCGGATGGTGAGCTGCTTTGCCACCAGGACGTCGCTGATGAAGTGAAACGCCCGGTTCCCCTTGGTCGAGGCGAGGATGACCCTGCCCCCGCTCCGGACGAGATCGAGAGAGGTGAACAGGGCCTCGGGGTCATCGGAGGTGACGTCGACCACGATGTCGGGCCTTCTGCCGATTGCCTCGGCGATGGCCCCACCGACATCTTCTTTCTCCGAATCGATGGCCAGATCCGCCCCGAGCCGCCTCGCCAGCTCGAGCCTGTCCCGATCATGGGTCAGACCGGTCACCCCGACCCATCCTGCGCCGGCTGCCTTCGCCGCGATCAGACATGCCAACCCGCGCGGCCCGGGGCCGAGGATGAGGACGTTCTCGCCGAGTTGGAGCGAGGGAAGCTCGACCGCCCAAGTGTGGCCCGCGGCGAGGGGATGGACGAAGGTCCCAACTTCGGCGGGGACGTCATCAGTGAGGGGATGGAGGCGGGCGGCCGGGTCCAGGTAGAGGAACTCGGCCAGGCCGCCCCAGAGCCCCGGCGGCTCCATCGAGGGAATGAAGCCATAGGAATTGGATGGACGGCGGCGGACACAGGTGGCGAGGCTCAACTTGCACCGATGGCACTCCCCGCAGTGGATCCTCGGCTCGACGACGACCCTGGTCCCCACCGGGTATGGGATGGTGGGAGCGGTGCTTGCGATGCGACCAACCACCTCATGGCCGGGGATCAAGGGGTAGACGACGTCCTGCGCCTCGCCCTTCCAGACCTGGACGTCGGCTCCTGAGATCCCGGTCGCCTCGACGGCGAGCCAGCCCCCTTCCGAGGTCGGCTGAGCGGCCAGCTCCGTCAAGGAGAAATGACGTGGCTCGACGAGCATCATGGCCCGCGCTTTCGTGCCTTCCATCGACGGCGAGTGTAAACCCGCTGCTGGAGGGCGAATTCAAACGGCCAAAAACTCCCGGATTCGGGCCATGCCGCGCTCTATTTCGGGCTCCCCGGTCGCGTAGGACAGCCGCAAAAAGCCGGGTGCCCCGAACGACTCACCGGAGACCAGGGCGACCCCCGCTTCTTCGAGGATCGCGGTGGCCAGTGCGTCCGTCTTCTTCCACCGCCCGCGCATGGCGTCGGTGACGTCCGGGAAGACGTAGAAGGCGCCCTGCGGCTCGACACAACGGACCCCGGGGATGTCCTCGACCAGCGACAGCATCAGCTTCCGTCGTGTGTCGAAGGCCTGGCGCATCTCCTCCACCGTCTCCTGCGGCCCGCGCAAAGCGGAGAGGGCGGCGTGCTGGGCGACGTTGTTGACGTTTCCGGTTGCGTGGGACTGATGGCTGTTTGCGGCCTCGATGATGTCCGAGGGCCCCACCATCCAGCCAACCCTCCAGCCGGTCATCGAGTAGGTCTTGGCCACGCCATTCACCAGCACCCAATTCTCCAGTCTGGGAGTCACCGCGGCGATGGAGGGGGCGACGTCGGTGAAATAGGTGAGGCGCTGGTAGATCTCGTCGGCGAGGACCCAGACGTCGTTGGCCAATGCCCATTCCCCGATCGCTCGCGCCTCCTCGGCGGTATAGACGGCACCGGTCGGGTTCGACGGCGACACGAAGACGAGGAGCTTGGTGCGGTCGGTCCGTGCCCGCTCGAGGCTCTCCACGGTCACCTTGAACTCGTCCTCGATACGGGTGGGAACCGACACGGTGATGCCGCCGGCGAGCTCGATGCCGGCCGGATAGGTGACCCAATGCGGAGATGGGAGGAGAACCTCGTCCCCCGGGTCGATGAGTGCGGCGAATGCCTGGAAGACGGCCTGTTTCGCCCCGTTGGTGACCATGACCTCCGACCAGTCCACCTCGACGGCCGAGTACCGGCCCGCATCCTCGGCGATCGCCTCCCGCAGTGGTCGCAATCCGGCCGACGCCGTGTACTTGTGGTTCTCCGGGTCGTGACAGGCACGGGCAGCTGCGGCCACGACATGCTCTGGCGTCGCGAAGTCGGGCTCGCCCGCGCCAAAGGAGACGACGTCGATTCCCTGTGCCCTGAGCTCGCGAGCGCGGGCGCTTATCCCAAGGGTGGCAGAGGGCGGTATTCGGCTGAGGCGTTCCGAAGCTCGTCTCATCCTGTGTTCCGGGTGTCTGGTCGGGTCGTCTCGGGTCAGCTCCCGAGCTCGTCCTTCATCTCGTCGACCGTGGCCTCGACCCGGTCGGCGACATCGGCCGCCTTCTCCTGAACGGCTTCGGTGGCGTCGGCAGCCTTCTCCTGAACGGCTTCGGTGGCGTAGGCAGCCTTCTCCTGAACGGCCTGACCGGCATCGGCCGCTTTGTCCGACACGTCACCGGTCATTTCCGAGGCAGCTTCCTTGGCTCCCTCGGCTGACGACCCGGCCCGGTCCATGACGTCTGAGGCGAAGTCCTTGGTCTTGTCGACCAGATCTCCTGTGCCTTCCTTGACCTTTTCCACGTGCGGCTGGGCTTTCTCAGCCAATTCGGCACCCTCATCCTTTGCCTTGCCGAACCAGCCCTTGACGGTGTCCATGAGTCCCATCGAGATCCTTTCTGTCGCTCGATCGAGGCCCATGGTAGGGATGGCATTGGCTTCGGTGTCCGTCTGCGACCTCTGCCATACGGGATCCGGGCCGGGCCGACAGACCGGCACGATCAATGTTGATTCCCAGCGCCGGTATTTTGAACGGCGTGACCACGAAGACGATCGATCGACGACGCGTCTGGCGACGCGCCCTGGTCGTATTCGGCCTGTTCACCGCCGGTGTCGCGGCGCCGGTCCTCGACCTTTACGGAAAGAACCCATCGGTCTTCGTGGCCAATCGGAGCACGCCGATTCAGATAATCGTCTTCGGGATCCTGGTCACATTCACCTTGCCAGTCCTTTCGCTGATCATCATCACAGTCACCGAGAAGATCGGCCCCAGGGCCGCCGATGCGGCCTATTACGGGTTGGTGGCCATCTCGGCAGGAGCAACGGGTCTCGCCATCAGCCGGCAATTGGTGCCTGACAACACCGTCGGCGCGATCGCACTGGCAGTCGGCTTCACGGTCGCGATGCTCCTCCTGTGTCGTCGCATCGAACAGGGTCTACTTTACTTCTCCCTGTTGGGGCCTGCGGTTCTCGTGATGTTCCTGGCCATTTCGCCCACGTCCAGGCTCCTCGCCCAGCCAGAGGAGCCGGTGTCGGTGGCAGACCACGTCGGGCTTCCTGCCCCGATCGTCTTCATCCAGCTCGATGAGCTGCCGCTCTCGTCCCTGATGAACGAGGAGGGGGCGATCAACCGGGATCTGTTCCCCAACTTCGCCCGCCTGGCCGATACCTCCAACTGGTACCGGAACGCACTGTCGAATTCGATCTCGACCACTCAGAGCGTCCCTGCGATCCTGAGTGGTCGTCTCGGCACACGGGACGACAGCCCCTCGCTGGTGGATTACCCGGAGAACCTGTTCACGCTCCTGGGCGAGGGCTATCAGATGCACGTCGTCGAGTGGCTCACCGACCTGTGCCCGGAGGACCTGTGCAAGGACTACGCAGGGAAGGGCCCGGCCCGCTTCGGCTCGTTGCTGCAGGACGTCGGTGTCGTCTATGGGCACCTGTCGCTGCCCGAGTCGGCCCGCGCCGGCCTCCCCAGCATCGACGGGAGCTGGAAGGGCTTCCTCGGCCAGGCCGAGAGTCGAGCGGCGGCGCCAGTGGACATCGGGAACCTGGCTGTCCCGACCGCAGGCCAACGGAGTCGTTGGATCGACTGGCTGGAGCGCGTCCTCGACGGGATGGAGGAGGGGGCGCCGCCAACACTCCATTTCGCCCACCTGGAGGCCCCCCACATCCCATGGCGGACCAACCCTTCCGGGGCGCACTACGAGCGGCCCGAGCAGTACGACGAGGTGGATGGGGTCGAATCCGGCGGCCGGTGGGTGACGAGGCCCGATCTGCCCCGACTCGGCTATCAGCGCCATCTCTTTCAACTGGGCTTCGTCGACGCACGCCTGGGGGCGCTGTTCGATCGGATGGAAGAGACCGGGATCTGGGACGACGCCCTCATCGTCGTGGTCGCCGACCACGGAGCCTCGTTCGTGCCCGGGGAGCATCGCCGGTGGCCGACCGAGATCAACCGCGCCGATCTGTACCGGGTCCCGCTGCTCATCAAGCTCCCCGGTCAGAGTGAGGGCCACGTCTTCGACGAGCCGGCATACGCCATCGACATCGTGCCCACGATCGTCGACGCCCTCGATATCTCCATCGATTGGGAGTTCGACGGCCAGTCCCTGCTGACCATCGAGGGAACCGAGCGCCCGCACGAGCCGATCTTCTACTGCTGCAACCGCGAGCCCGCCGGCACCGACCTCGAAGAGCTCTTCGACCAGGTACGCCGGAATCACGAGTGGGTCCCCGACCAGGACAGCTGGGTCGGGGTCGCCGGCTCCGGGCGATATGCCGACCTGGTCGGTGATCCTGTCACGGAGCTCTCCCCACAGCCCAGCGACGATCTGCGCTGGTCTCTCTCGAGCTCGGCCAAGCTGGCAGCCGTGGATCGGAGCAAGGGGTATGTGCAGACCTATATCTCCGGCCGACTCGAGCTACCTGCCGGAGTCGAGGGGGACGACCTCCTCATCGTGGTCAACGGCGTGGTCGCCGGCACCGGTCTCGTGACCAGGGACAGCGAGCGCGGGGGCGAGATCCACGGCTTGGTAGCCGAGGAGCTGGTCATGGACGGCGCCAACGAGGTGGCGATCCTCGTCCCCGACTTTCGAGGAGACGGGTGGCTCACGGGCGCCGCCGCCGATCTCACCGTCGAGTTCTTCGCCCCGGACGGACACGAGCTGGACATCAAACCCGAGGGAAACCGGCGCGTCGAGATCACCAAGGTCAACGTGACGGACACGGGTTGGACCGTGACGGGCTGGGCGGCAGACGTGAAGGCGAAGACCACCCCGGATCAGGTCTATCTGTTCGCCGGTGATCGGCTGGTGGCGTCAGGCGCGCCCAACCTGGACAACAAGGACGTCGTTCGATGGTTCAAGAGCGACACCCTGCTTCGCTCCGGGTTCAGCTTCGACGTTTCCGCAGCGGATGTGCCCGACGATCTGGAGCGTCTGACCGTGGTCGCCGAATTCGGCGATCAGGCAGTCGCCAACCCAGTGACCCTCACCCGCTGATCATCGCTTGGGCTCGAGTGCGAACAGGACCCGCTCCGGTGACAACCGCTCTTCGTCGACGACCTGGAACGACGCGGCGACAAGATCGCGGAAGTCGTCCTCACCGCGCTGATCATGCAGCTCGTGGGGGAGCTTGTTGCCGATCAGCCTGGACACCATCTCGTCTTCCGGCGAGACGAATTCGACGATGACCGGGCAGTCGAACCGGCGCAGCCAGGAGACGACCTCACGCGGGGGGATGCTCGCCGCATAGATGAGATGATGAATGAGGCCGTAGGCGATCACCAGATCGGGCGCAGCCCGGTCGAAGAGGGCCGGTCTCTCGGTCCCTCCCCATCCCTGGGACGGTGAGGGATTCACCAGGTCGGTGAGGACGACCGCAAGACTCCGTCCCTGGCTCCGTCGATAGAGATCGTCCAGCACGACCTCGTCGCTGTCCACGGCCATGGCGATCGCCCCTGCGTCGGCGGCGACCGTCGAGAAGTGCCCGTCGTTTGCGCCGAGGTCGAGTACCCGTCGTGGCCCGGAGCGTCGCATCTCGGCCTCGAGGAACTCGGTCTTGGCGGCCCGGTCCCTGGCGACATGGCTGCAGGAGCCGTACTCGGACCAGCCGTCGGCTCCATGCTCCCATTCCAGCGACTCGACGAGAGCGTGGAGCTTTCGGAGATTGGCCTGGATCAGCTCGGCGGTGAACCCCGCCGACTTCAGGTCTTCCCGGACCGCGCGATCCGACATCCGCGCCTCCATCCTCGCCTGGAGCCGGACATGGAACAGCGCCCCCGTGTTGAACCGCTTCTTGCCGTCGAGGAGGCTGGCCATCTGGGCCGGCGTCGGGCCTTCGATGTCACCACGCAACCAGGGTTGGAAAGACACCCCGAGCCAGGCTCGGAGCATGAGTGGGAAGAGGAACTGCCTGGTGAACTGGCGATACCCGATCCATGGCTCTCCCTGCCGGTAGGCCTCGAACGAGCCGACGTCGATGAACTGCGGCCGACCGTCGATGAACTGGACGTTGTACGGCGTTGCGTCCTTGAGGGTGAGACCGGCTTCGAGGGCGTCCTTGAGGAGGTCGAGGTGGAGGATGGCGGCATCCTTGAGCATCGAGAACGTCCACTCGTAGGGGTAGCTGATGAAGGGGAGACGAGGATGCTCCAGGGCGCCGGCACTTCCTTCGATGGGGTCGACCTCGGTGGTCCCGATCACGCGCCCCTCGGCGACCGCCTTCTGGAAGAAACCCGATGCGGCCAGGGCGCGCCACCCTTCCAGGCCGCGTTGGTCGAGCAGACGCAGGACGCGCTCTCCATTGAGGACGACTCGTGAAGCTGGGTCGCGAAACGACCCGGGATCGGCTGCGGTCATCCCCTGGATCAGGGCTCGGCCGGCAGTGTGGTGTCTTCCGCGGTCTCGCTGTCCGTCGAAGCCGCATCGCCGATGGCGCGTTTGAGCCCGTACTTGCTGCGAAGAGCCTTGATCGTGACTGCCAGACCGGTGAGGCCGCCGATCACTGCTTGCAGGATCAGACTGCCTGAGCCGGGATCCAGATATCCGAAGATCATGTTGTTGTTCCTCCAAGGGCAGCGGTGTTCACCGTGCCGTCACCCATTGTTATCCAAGTTGACTCCCACGCAAACCCAATCGCCCATTTGCCTTCACCCCCGGTATCGGTGCCTGGCGATGACCCTGCCATCCTCGTCGAGTAGCAGCACGAGGTCGCCGTCGTTGTTCCACACCGGAGAGCCTCCCTGATCCCAGCACGGATCGGCGCTGTCCACCACGAGTCGTTCCCCGGGGGCGAGAGCGGAGCCCGTCGGAAGCAAGCAGCGGTGGGCGGAGGACTCGTCCCGCACGGTCCAGCCATCGAGCTCCACCCGCGTCGCACTCTCGAAAGTCACCTGCTCGTCTTCGAGAGCGTCTTCATCGGGCCCGGGCGGGTTGGGGTTCACTTGCACCGCGACCACCGGAATGTGCCCGGTGGCTCCGCACGCGTCGGCCGACCACATCCCGATCCGCGCCGCGAATGCGCCCTCCTCGGCCGCGATGAGATCCGCGCCGTGTGGGTCTCCCTCCACCGGGGTCGTGGCTATGGCAGCTCCATCGGCCACCAACTCGAGATTGACCGGCGCGCCATTCGACCAGAGGTAGGCAAGAGCTCGGCCGAACTGATCGATGCCTGCCTCCTCGAGCCCGACCCACCGGCCGACCACGATGCGGCGAAGATGCTCGGTGGCCTGGTCGAAGTAGCACTCGCCCGACTCCGGGGCGTTGATCCCCATCAACCTCACCTCCAGCATGGTTCCGTCCTGCTCCATGTCGAGCGTGTCGCCGTCGCGGACGGCTGTCACCAATCCGGTCGGGAGGCGCTCCGGGCTGTCCACAGTGACGATCGAATCCCGGCCGACCGGGGTCGAGCAGGCCGCAGACAGAGCACAGAGCAACAGGGCACCGACCACCATTCGGGTCAGGAGGGCCCCCGCAGCTTCCTCAACTCCTGTTTATCCGCCTGGCGGAGCCGGCGCCTCCTCCGGTAGCCGAGAGCGGCCAATTCGGTCAGCACGATGGCTATCCCGACGGTGACCAGGATGACAATCGCCAGAGAGAATTCACCGTCCATCCAGAGGAAGGTCACCGGCACCGGTTCGGTGTTCTGGACGGCAAAGACGACCACGGCAGCGATCCCCAGCAGGATGAGGATCGCACCCCAGGCGATGCCGGTGGAGGTCGTGGCCGGGGTCGGCTCAGATCGGGGTGTCTCCTCCTCCACCTCGGTCGTTTCCGGCTCAGGGGGGATCGGTCGGTCGAAATCGTCGGTCATCGGCACGATCCTACGAGACGGGGCACTGCGGTCGTCGTCGACCGCGCCGGGCACGATTGGCTGGAGACAGACATAACCTCTCTCGGGATGGGCCGCCGTCTGGTCTTCGCACTCGTCTTCATCGTCGCCGGCTGCAGCCCGGGCAACGGTGACGAGTCGACGACCTCTCGAGATCTCCCGACGACCAGTACCTCTGCGACACCGACCACCGCCTCCACCACATTCCTCTCGACGACATCGACGACGATCCCTGCGCCGGCC
>JBFYOJ010000164.1:0-5770 GCA_041303885.1 Acidimicrobiia bacterium
AGCCCACTCTGTTCTTCCAGGTCGGCACCACCGGCCCTGCGATCGATCAGATCGATGCCGCCATCGCCATCTGCTCGACCTGCCCGGTCCAGGAGGATTGCCTCCAATATGCCCTCGAGACCAACCAGGAGTCTGGGGTCTGGGGCGGTTACGCGGAGGACGACCGCCGTCGCCTGCGCAAGCGGTGGCTTGCCGAGCGCCGGCGTCGCGCGATCTGAGCCGGCGGCTCATCAGTTGAGAAGGGCGCCCCTCGGGCGCCCTTTCTTCACACCGCCGGGGCAAACCCCACGGCTGGCCCGCCCTCAGCCGCCTCGATCTCGATGAAGGCAACGCTCCGCATCGGGATCCCCACGACCCGGCCCTTGATGTCGGTGAACCAGGCGAGGCCCTCCTCCGCCACGGCCCGCCCCATCTCGTCTTGAAACGCCTTCATGTCGTCGATCTCGACCTCGACGACCTTGCTGGTATCGGTGATTCCGATACGGACTCTCATTCCGCTCCTGACTTCCCTGCCAGGCCATCGTAACCCTCTTCTCAACTCCAACTCGTCGCCGTATCTTGGGGTCATGGGGTGGGGGAATCGCCTCGGTCTCACGATCGTCCTGTTGCTCATCAGCTCGGTCGCCGCAGCCGAGCCCGCGGGGAGTCCCAGCTTCGTCCCGGTGTGTATGGAGCATCCGACATCGAACGGCTCGGTGGTCGTCGAGCCGGGTGACCATCTATGGAGGATCAGCCAGGCCCATCTGGACCGGGTGCTGGGCCGGGTGGCCGGGCCGGCCGAAGTCGATCCTTACTGGCGGGCTGTCATCGAGGCCAATCGAGCACGGCTCCGCTCAGGGGATCCCGACCTCATCTATCCGGGAGAGGTGATCACCTTGCCCGCGAACGGCTGATCCGCTCCGAGGCGGGATCGAGGAGTCTCAGTTATCGTCGGACCGTGTCACGGACACCCCTGGTCGGGTCATGAAGGTGGTCGCCGGGACGCTCGCCATCGGTGATGCCATGCACCGGGTGTACCGGGCAGGCACCGGGTCGGTGACGGTCGTGTTCGAGTCTGCGATCGGCGACGTCGGGCTCACCTGGGGCCTGGTCCAGCCCGAAGTGGCCGAGTTCAGCGCGACCTTCGCCCATGACCGCCCTGGCCTGGGAGGCAGTGCCCCGTCCACCCGCCCGCGGGATGCCGCGACCTTGGCCGAAGAGTTGCACGGGACACTCCTCGCTGCCGGAGTGCGACCACCCATCCTCCTCGTCGGGCACTCCTTCGCCTCCCTGGCCGTGCAGCTGTTCGCTCATAGGTTCTCGGACGACCTGGTCGGAGTGGTGCTCGTCGATGGGGCGCACGAGGACCAAATGGAGCGCTTCCCGCCTGAGCTCGACCCGGAGCCGGTGCTCGCCGGTGTCGCCTCTCAGCTGAGACAGATGGCCGAGACCGCGCGGTCTGGAGTCGAGGTGCCGGAGTTGGTTGTGCCACCAGGCACGTTTCCCGAGGTCCTCGCCGAGGATTACCGCATCGCCACCTCACCTACCGCCGTGCACCTGGACACGGTGGCGTCGGAATACGAGTCGTTGGAGGCGAGTCGGCAGGCGGTTCGCTCACTGGTGGCCGCCGCTCCCATGCTCCTCGGTGACATCCCCTCGATCGTGATCCGACACGGGGTCCCCCAGATCGCGCCCGGGGTGGCCGACGAGGTGAACGATCGATACGAGATCGCCTGGCAGCAGATGCAGGACGAGCTGGCCGCCAGGTCGTCACATGGGTTGGTGCGTGTGGCCGACGGCGCGGGTCACAACATCCACCACGAAACACCCGGCGTGTTGGTCGAGGCGATCAGGAACCTGATAGGAGCCTGACGATCGTCGACCACCGATCCCGCGAGCGGCTAGCGGTCGGCGACGAACCTGGCGACCACACCCTCGTGGGTCACCGCATACAACTCGCCATCCCCGCCGAGCCCGAAGCTGTTGATCTGGCCGATGGTGCCCAGATCCTCGGTCCAGTCGGTGTCCTCTGTGACCTGGCCGTTGACGAACTTGAACGACCGGATCCATTGATTGCACCAGTCGCTGTAGAAGTAGGTGCCGGCCAGCTCGGGGATTTCGCTGCCTCGATAGACGTACCCCCCCGTGATCGAGCAACCCTCGGTATGGGAATAAGTGATCGCCGGAGACGTGTAGTCGGCGGGGTCACATTCCTGCACGTGGAAGCAACGCGTCCCCTCCATATCCGACCAGCCGAGGTTGAAGCCACCCTCGGCGATGGGCAGGACGTTGACCTCCTCCTGATCGGCATGGCCGACGTCGGCGATGTAGATCAGACCGTCGACCGGATCGATCGAGAACCTCCAGGGGTTCCTCAGGCCGTACGACCAGACCTCCGGGGCGCCTCCCCCGTCGACAAAGGGATTCTCCGGCGGGATCCCATAGGGGTCGCCGCCGTCCACGTCGATGCGTGAAACGGTGCCGAACAGGGTATTGGGGTCCTGGCCCTGATCCCTCGAATCGGCGCCGTCCCCCATCGAGAACCACAGGTACCCGTCGGGGCCGAAGTTGAGCTGGCCGCCATAGTGCCGAATGTCGGAGGCGTCCTCAGGCTGCTCGAGCTCGATGAGCACCCGCTCGGTGTCGGGCGAGGCGAGGTTGGGATCCGACACCGACACCTGGAACTCGGACAACTGCCTCCGGCCGCCCTGGTCCGTGTAGTAGACGTAGAAGCGACCGTTGGTCGCGTAATCGGGGTGGAAGGTGAGGCCGAGAAGACCCTGTTCGATCCCGTTGGCCATTACCCGGTCCGAAAGATCGATGAACGCCGGGGACAGCATCCGACGGTCGGCGTCGAGGATCCTGATCACCCCGACTCTCTGCGCGACGAACAGACGGTCGTCACCAGGAGGGGCGGTGATGACGGTCGGCTGACGGAAGTCCTGGGCGATGGTCTCGAGCCTGACTGCCTGCAGAGCACCGAGATCGCTGGTCGAGCCGGTGCTGCCACCGGCCGAGGTGGTGGTGGATCCTCCGGGAGTGGTGGAACCGGTCCCGCCGGGCGTCGATGTGGTGGATTGGCCTCCAGCCTCTGGAACCGTGCTGGCCCCCGGCTCGTCCTCCCCGCCGAATCCGCGCAGGAAGAAGAAGGCAATCAGGAAGATGGCGATTAGGACGATTATGAGGCCCCTGAGCCGGGCCTGGGCCGGCGAGGCAGGTTGGCGGTGACGGGCGCTCACTGGCTCCTGATCATAGGAAGAGCAGAAGGGGTAGCGAACGCTCTAAGCGTTCTCGCCAAGGAAGATCTCGGACACGGAGGTGTCCATGAAGATCGCGTAGAGAGTCTCGGCCAGGATCGGCGCGATCGACAGCACCTGGACCTTGTCCAGTTCGAGGATCTCGGGAGAAACCGGCAGGGTGTTGGTGACGATGACCTCCTCGACTGGGGCGTTCTTGATGAGGTCGACCGACGGCTCAGAGAAGACTCCATGGGTTGCCGCGATTCGCACGCTGGCCGCCCCCTGGGCACGGACCATCTCGGCTGCATTGGTCACGGTGCCCGCGGTATCGATGATGTCGTCGACGATGACCACATGCCGGCCCTCGACCGACCCGGCCATCTCCAGGGCAGCCGAGACGTTGTGAAGTGCAGGGTCACGTCGCTTGTAGACGAAGGCCACAGAAGCGTCGAGGAATCGTGCATACCGCTCCGCTCGCTTCACACCGCCGGCGTCGGGTGAGAGGACCGTGATCGGGCCCTCCACCCGGGCGGACAGGTAGTCGGTGATGATCGGGAGGGCGGTGAGCGAGTCGAACGGCTTGTGAATGAAACCCTGGAGCTGACCGGTGTGCAGGTCGACTGACACCAGACGGTCGGCGCCGGCAGTCATGAACAGGTCGCCGACCAGGCGTGCGGTGATCGGCTCCCGTGGCCGGACCTTCTTGTCCTGTCTCGAGTACCCAAAGAAGGGCATGACCGCCGTGATCCGGCGGGCGGAGGCCCTGTTGAGCGCATCGATGGTTATCAACTGCTCCATGATGTTGTCGTTCATCGGCTCGCAGTGGCTCTGCATCACATAGCAGTCGGCGCCACGCACGCTCTCTGCGGGCCGGACGTAGATCTCGCCGTTGGCGAACCGGGATCGCTCCAGTTCGCCGAGTGCCACCCCGAGCACCTCGGCCACCTCCTCCGCCAAGGGGATGTTGGCCCCCCCGGTGAAGAGCATCATTCGATTGCGGGAGACAATGTCCAACTCAGTCCTCGGTTTCCCTCGCCGCGTGCCTGTTGGCTCTCCGTTGAGAGTAGCCGGGGATGTCACGCTGCTCGTTTCGCTCCACGGCGAGAGCGCCCTCCTCGACGTCGTTGGTGATCACCGAGCCTGCCCCGGTAACCGCCCGATCCCCGATCGTCAGCGGCGCCACCAGCATCGTGTCCGACCCGATGAAGACCTCCTCGCCGATGGTCGTCTGATGCTTCTGGTACCCGTCGTAGTTGCAGGTGATCGATCCGGCCCCGATGTTGGATCGGGCGCCGATGGTTGCGTCGCCGAGATAGGAGAGATGGGGTGCCTTCGCCTCCTCACCGAGCGTCGTGTTCTTCGTCTCGACGAAGGTGCCCACCTTGGCCCCCTTCTCGAGCACGGTGCCCGGTCGCAGAGATGCATAGGGTCCGACCTCGCACCCCTCGCCCACTTCGGCACCGCGCAACACCGCATACCAGACGGTCGAGCCCGGCCCGATCTGGGAGTCCAGCGCAAAGACATCGGGCCCGACCCTGGCCCCCGGCCCCACCGTCGTGGTGCCTTCGAGATGCACCCCGGGATAGATCTTCACCCCGGGCGCAACCTGCACCGTGTCGTCGATATAGGTGCGATCCGGGTCGAGCATCCAGACCCCCGACTCCATGAGGGCACGGTTGGTGCGAACCTGTAGAAGCTTCCTCGCCTCGGCCAGTTGGTCCTGAGAGTTGATGCCCATCACCTCCTCGGGTGTCGCCGTCACCGGCTCCAAACGCTCTCCTCGCCCGACGAGGATCCCGATCACATCGGTCAGGTAATACTCGCCCTGCGCATTCTCGTTCGAGACGCCGCCGAGCGCATCGATCAAGTCCTTGGCCTTGAATGCATAGGACCCTGCGTTGATCTCACGGATCGCGCGGCTGGCGTCGTCGCAGTCCCTCTCCTCGATGACTTCGATCACCATGCCGACATCGTTGCGCACCACCCGGCCATAACCGGTGGGATCGTCGAACTCGGCCGTCACCATCCGGGCCGCCACGTCGCGGGGTCGGTCAGCCAGACGGGTCAGCAGTTCTGAGGTGAGGAGCGGCATGTCCCCGTAGAGGACCAGGATGGTGTCGTCAGCGGCGACTTCACGCAGGGCCTCCAGGCCAACCCGGGTGGCATGCCCGGTCCCCAGTTGCTCCTCCTGCACCGCCGCCACAACGTCTTCGGGGAGGTGCGGATCGACTCTTTCCGCACCGTGACCAACGACGACCACCGTGCTCTTCGGATGAAGCGGGCGGACCGCCTTGAGCACCCACCCGATCAAGGTCCTCCCTGCCGCCATGTGGGCGACCTTGGGAAGGTCGGACATCATCCGCTTCCCCTGCCCTGCGGCGAGTACGACGACATGGATCGACAAGCGGGACCTCTCAGTGTTCGACGCTGGGGGGGCAGGACTCGAACCCGCTCCGGCAGGACCAAAACCTGCTGTGCTACCGGTTACACCACCCCCCAAAAGGGACAGCAAACAGGTTAATGGTGGACACACTCGAACCCGCTCCGACACG
>JBFYOJ010000165.1:0-9839 GCA_041303885.1 Acidimicrobiia bacterium
ACACGTCGCCTGCGTAGCTCCGCCCAAAGCGCTTGATCAAGGGGCCCAGGACGAACACGATCACCACAAGCAACAGGTTGGTTGCCAGCTCGATTGCCCACCAGCTCACACCGTCTCCGTGTTCGTCGTCGGGATCATGCTTGCACCTCGACCGGCTCCAATGTCGCCGGTCCGGGCTTTCTGACCGAGAATCTCTCGATGAGCCGGTTGGCCACGAGGGCATAGAGGAAGACGACTGATCCGAACATCGGGATGTTGAGCCAGGCACCGGCGCCAAGGTCCATGAACTCGTCCCGCGTGCCGGTGTCCAGGAGGAGCAGCCCCATTATCACGGCCGACATCCACCCGGTCATGACGGTTCGGGACAAATCGAGCCCGCGCCGGATCAATGCCGCTCCGATCGCGAGGATCGCACCGAGGAACGCCCCCACCATTATCAGGATGAACAGGGTGCCCTCGATGGTGAACTCCGGGACGCGCACGGGGTCGAGAACTGCCACGATCCGCATCGCCAGTCGAAAACCTGGGCCGAGGATCGTGACACCGGCAATCGCGCCCCCTGCCGCCCCGGCCAGCACAGTCCGCCAGAACCCCGGGACATATCTCCACCCCGCACCCACGGCTATCACCGTGACCAGCCACGCCTGGGCACCCACCAAGTCGCTGAGTACACCGGACACCACGAAGGACAGTGCCACCGCCACGAGAATCGCCCTCTGCCTTCCCGACAATCGAACTGACACCTCTCGCTCCCTTCTATTCGCTTCACATAGACAGACGAACGAGGGTCTGGTCCCGGTGACAGGTTCCCGAAGACTGCCGACAGGCCCGAGATCCCCAATACCATGGGGGCATGCCCACCCCATCGGTCAGGAATGTCGCGCTCGTCGCACATGTCGACCACGGCAAGACCACCCTGGTCGACTCGATGCTGGGCGCGGCAGGTGTCTTCGCTGCCCATGAGGAACGGGTGGACCGGGTCATGGACTCGACCGACCAGGAACGGGAACGCGGGATAACGATCCTGGCCAAGGCGGCCTCCATCCAGTGGGGTGACACCAAGGTCAACCTGGTCGACACCCCGGGCCATGCAGACTTCGGCGGTGAGGTCGAGAGAGCTCTGGCCATGGTCGACGGGATCCTGCTTCTGGTGGATGCGGCCGACGGACCGATGCCCCAGACCCGCTACGTCCTCTCCAAGGCGCTGGAACGCCATCTCCCGGCCGTCGTGGTGGTCAACAAGGTCGACCGATCCGACGCACGGCCGGAGGAGGTTGCCGACGAGATCTACCAACTGTTCTTCGATCTCGACGCCCAGGATCATCACATCGACTTTCCGATCATCTCGACCGTTGCCCGTTTGGGTCGTGCCGTCGCCGGGATAGGAGTCCCCGGAGAGGATGCCGACCTCGCTCCCCTGCTGGACGCCATCGTGGGCACCATCCCCGCGCCCGCCGGCGACCCCACGGCTCCGCTTCAGGCTCTGGTCACCAACCTCGATGCATCGGACTACCTGGGACGGCTGGCCATAGGTCGCGTTGTCGAAGGGACTCTGACGAGGGGGAGCCAGGTCGCGCTATGCCACGCCAACGAAGAAGAGCCACCGCTGAAGCGGAGGCTCACCCAACTGATGGGCTTCTCAGGACTGGGACGGGCCGAGACCGAGCACGTGGTGGCCGGTGACCTGTTCGTGGTGGCCGGGTTTCCCGAGGTCGAGATCGGAGACACCCTGGCCGACCCGACCGACCCGCAGCCCCTCCCCCGTCTCACCGTCGACGAGCCCGTGCTCAAGATGACCTTCGGGGTGAACACATCGCCACTCGCCGGTAGGGACGGGAAGTTCCTCACCTCGCGCCAGATCCAGGAAAGACTGAAGAGAGAGGTGCTCGGCAATGTCTCGATACGTCTGGGTGCCACCTCCTCACCCGAGATAGTGGAAGTGGCGGGGCGTGGCGAGCTGCAACTGGCCGTCTTGATCGAATCGATGCGCCGCGAGGGGTTCGAGCTGCAGGTGAGCCGCCCGGAGGTCCTGATCAGGGAGATCGACGGCCGGCCCCACGAGCCGGTGGAGAGAGCCGTGGTGGATGTTCCCGACGAGTACGTCGGTGCGATCACCCAGGCGGCCGCCCCGCGCAAGGGAAACATCGTCGGTCTCGTCCCGGGCGACCCCGGGCGCACCATCATCACGTTGACGGCCCCCGCCCGGGGCCTGCTCGGATTTCGCACGTTGCTCATGACGACGACGAGGGGCACGGCCCTGATCCACCAGCATCACGATGGTTGGATGCCATGGGCGGGTGAGCTTCCGCATCGCATAGGCGGGGCCATGATCTCGGATCGTGACGGGTCGAGCACCGGTTTCGCCCTGGACAACCTCCAGAAGAGAGGTGAGCTGTTCGTAGGGCCAGGCGAGCAGGTCTATGAGGGCATGATCATTGGCGAGGCCTCACGCCCCGACGAGATGGTGGTCAACCCGGCTCGACCCAAACAGCTGACCAATATCAGGACGCATGCCAGCGACGAGGCGATCAACCTCAGGCCTCCCAGGGAGATGACCCTGGAGACGGCGATCGAGTGGATCGCCGACGATGAGCTCGTCGAGATCACACCCACAGCCATACGGGTGAGGAAGCGGTTTCTCAGTGAGCCGGATCGTCGGCGACACGGAAAGCGGGCACCCGAGGCTGTTGCCGCCGGGTGAGTCTTCTTTCCTCAGGCTGCCCCTGGAAGATGAACGTTTAGCGGGCTGCGGTGGTGGCGCTGGTCAGCATCTCGGCCACCTCGCCACAGGCACAGATGTAATGCACGGCGATCCCATGGGGGGAGTTGTGGACGCCCACGATGTCGGAGGTCCTGATCATGACCTGACGACCGAGATTGTCACACTGTCCGAGGAACACGGCGGGCCTCCTTGGTGAGGGTGAGTCGATAGCTCCCAAGCCGGATCGTTCGCGATCTCTGAGCTGTGTCGGTCGTTTGGCGCCTCGGGCTGGGCTGCCGTCTCTCGTCGAGTTGTTGCAGTGCCACCACGTAGGCGAGCGCCGGATGCCCGTTCATCGCGTGGCCTCCTCTTGACGTAATATCCATTGGTCCGTACAGTCATTACTGTACTCAACCGGGATGTAATAAGTCAAATGCATTTCTCTCATTACAGCGATGAGCCGGTGGAGCTGGCAGTGGACCTGGTCAACACCGACGAGATGAACGGTGACGAGATCGGAACTCTCGCCGAGCTCGAGGACTTCCTTGCCCGCTACGAGAGTCTCCAATCTGCCGATGTCAAAGCCCCCACCGAAGCCGACTTGAGGGAGCTGCACGTCCTCAGGGACAGATTGCGTGAGGTGTTCAACGCGCCGGATGAGGCCACGGCGGTGGCACATCTCAACGCCATCCTCGAGAAGAACGACGCCACGCCACGCTTATCAGTCCACAGCGGTTCGCCACATCTCCACTTCGAGCCGGTGGGCTCGTCGGTGGCGTCGTGGGTCGGTGCCATCACCGCCATGGGGCTGGCCGGGATCGTCGTCGATCACGGGGTGAGCCGTTTCGGGAGCTGTCGGGCCAACAACTGCAGAGACGTGTTCGTCGACACCACGCGAAACCGATCGAGGATCCACTGTTGCGGAGCTTGCTCGACCAGGGCAGCGGTCGCTGCCTATCGCAAACGGCAGGCCGAGTGAGGCTCCTGTAGATTCGCGATCTGCGGATACGCGGGTCTGCGTCCCCCGGACCGCGCACAAGTCATATGCCGTTCGAGGAGACAACGATCACCACTTCCACCGTCCCGGCGTCCCCACCGATCTGGTGGCGGATCCACGACATCATCGTCGGCCTGCTCTCCGGCTTCGGAGTGGGCACCGTCGCCGGGCTGTTCATCAATCGGCTCTTCGACAATGCGGTCGTGGTTCTGATCACGGCGGCCATCGGCGCAGTCATCGGCATCTACGTCCTGATCAGGAACCACCAGGTGTCGGGCCGGTTCATCAGCGGTGTGGTGGTAGTCAGCTGGGTCCTGCTGGTGCTCTCTGCGGCGTTCATCGCCACGCTGGTGTGGGCAGTGGCCACCTTCGAGTAGGAGTCAGCCGGCGCCCGGGCCGGCCAGGAGGTACTCCAGCGCGTGATCGAGGCTCATCGCCCGACCTTCCCGGTAGGGAATCGCCTCCTCGCCGATCAACGCCTCCAGCGTCTCGAACTCGAGCCCTTCGATGGTGTTCAGATCGTTTCGGACGATCCCGGTCCCCGAGGTCATCGCGAGTCCTTGTGAGGCCCCGGCGAGACGGCGTGCCCTGGCCACATCGCCCAGATCGAGGGCTATTCCTGCTGCTGCAGCGAGGGTCAGGACCACACCACTCACATCGGAATGCCCGGCAAACAGCCGGGTCGCCTGCTCCAGATAGCTCCAGGCCTGCTCTCCCTCGCCAAGTCGTCGCGACATGTAGGCGACCTCGAACATGCCCCAACCCATCCCGAACTCGTTGCCTGCCTGCCGGTAGTAGTCGACGCTCTTCTTCATGTGCTCGATGGCGCGCCACAGGTCTCCTTCGAGGTGCCCGGCGACATTGCCGCGCGCCCACTCGATATCACCGAGCCCCCCGACGTCCCCGAGATCCATGAAGATCGACTCGGCTTCGTCCAACACGACCGAGGCAGCCTCCGATGATTTCCCGCCGAACACGAGGGTCAAGGAATGGTTGTACAGCGCGTTGGCGATACGCCGAGGATCCCCCAGGTCACGCTCGAGGGCCAGGGTCTGCTCGTAGACCTGTCGGCAGTTCTCCATCTCCCCCAGCCACCAAAGGAGGCCGCCCCATGCCTCCAAGGCACGCGCCCGGTTGCTCGGGTCACCTCCCTCGCACGCGAGCACTTCCTCGACACGGCGACGGGCCTCGTGAAGATGTCCTCGCGCTTGCCAGAAACGCCATGCCGCATGAGAAAGGCGAAGAGCGATATCGATCTCCCCTGCTGTTCGAGCCCAATCGAGCGCAGCACGGATGTTGTCGTGGTCCTGCTCGAGGAGATCGAGCCACAACTTGCGATCCTGGCGAAGGAGCTCGGGCGCAGCCGTCTCGACGAGGGCGGTAATGGCCTCGGCATGACGCCGCCGTATCTCCTCGGCCTCGCCCGAGTTCTCGAGTCGCGCGGCGGCGAACTCCCGGATCACGTGCAACATACGCAGCCGGGGATGACCGTCGGAGTCCAGCTGGCGGATCATGCTGTGATCGACCAGGGTCGAGAGCGTATCGATGAGATCGCCACCCAACTCGTCCTCCGGCCCACAGACCTTTTCGACTTCCTCGAGGCGCGCCCCACCTGAGAAAACGGAGAAACGTGCGAACAACCTCTTCTCGCGTTCGGCGAGGAGGTCATGACTCCATGAGATGGTGTTTTCGATTGTGCGCTGCCTTTCGGGCAGGTCGATCGACCCGGCGCTCAACATGCGGGCATCGAGCCGTGTCAGGATCTGATCGACCGGGAGGAGCCGAAGCCGCGAGGCGACCAGCTCGATGGCGAGTGGCAGCCCATCGAGGCGAAGCACCAGGTCAGCCACGACCCGTGCGTTCTCGGCGGTCAGCCTGAACTCGGGGCGGACCGACATCGCCCGGTCGGCGAAGAGACGAACCCCCTCGGCCTCCATCAATCTGGCCGGGTCGTGTGATTCGAGACCGGAAATATCGAGTGGCGGCACCGGCATTTCCTGCTCACCGCTGATGCGCAGTGGGGCCCGTGAGGTGACGAGCACCTTGGTCCGGGGGGCCGCTCGGAGCATCTCGGCCACGAGTGGGGCCCCAGCGAGTAGCTGCTCGAAGTTGTCGAGCACGATCAGTAGGCCCTTGTCCGACAATTGGCTGTTCAGACGCATGATGGGCGACTCGTCCTTGGTGGAGGCCTGGATCCCCAGCGTCTCGAGCACTCGCGAGGGCAGCACCTCGATGTCGGTGACCGCGGCCAGGTCGATGAAGAACACCCCGTCGGGGAATCCATCCGCCGCCTCGGCGGCGACCTGGAGCGACAACCGGGTCTTGCCGGTGCCGCCCGGGCCGGTGAAGGTCAGGATGCGCGAGCCTTCGAGGAGACGGAGCGCCTCCACGACCTCGTGTTCCCTGCCGACGAAGCTCGTCAGCTGCTTGGGGAGGTTGTTCGGGATGGCGTCCAGGGTGCGCAGGATCGGGAACTCGGACTGCAGTCCCTCATCCAGGACCTGGAAGATCGCCTCCGGCTCCGACAGATCCTTAAGCCGATGTTTCCCGAGATCCTTGAGGTGGACTCTCGCCGGGAGCTGGCGTTCGACGAGGACCGCGGTCGGCTCCGAGAGGACGATCTGGCCGCCATGCGCCGAATCTGCGATCCGGGCGGCCCGGTGCACATCCAGACCGACGTAGTCCGACGCACCCAACACCCCGAGCCCGGTGTGCAGGCCCATCCGGGCCCGGACTTCTCCGTCGGGCGGCCAGTGGTGGCCCATGAGCGCATGCTGAGCCTCGAGCGCCGCCTCGAGAGCGTCTATGGCCGCGGGAAAGACAGCGAAGAAAGAGTCCCCCTCGGTCTTTACCACTGCCCCGGCACTGCGGGTGATCGCACTTCCGATCAGGTCGTTGTGTGCCTCCAGAACCCCCACCCATGCCTCGCCCAGTGCCTGGACCAACCTGGTCGAGCCCTCGATGTCGGTGAAGAGGAAGGTGACCGTTCCGGTCGGCAGGCTCTCAGCGGCCACGACAGCCCCAAAATACGAATGGAGTCACCAACCTGAGATTACGTGAGCCGGTAGCAGGAAAGACCCTCATTCTCAGGTATTCGCTGTCGAATCCTGTCGGTGCCGAGGACTAGTCATCTCGAATGACTAGTCATATGACCCTCAATAGAGCAGAGAGCGTGTCGATCCCTTACCCATGGGACGGAGAAGGCCATCGGACCGCCGGAATCGCAGAGGGAGGCGATCGGTCATGGTGATCCTCACCGCGGTGATCCCGCTGATGAGTCTGGCGATCCCGGTCATGGCCGCCACGACGGCAACCCTGTGTCTCGTCGATTCTCGAGGAGCCGGAATCGAGGGGGCGCAAGCCGAATTCCGGTCGGGTTCCTGGCACCTCATGGGGCAGACCGAAGCCGACGGATGCGTGAGCACCGAGTCGCCTCTGGCGGTGGGCAACAGGTCGTTCCGGGTCACCCACAACGGCCAAACCCAACAGAAGACCCATAACACCACCATCGACCCCCAGGTCACATTCCAGACCATCCAGGTCACCGGCCAACTGCTCGACTCCACCGACACCGGGATCCCCGGGGCTGTCATCCAATACAACGCAGGCGGATGGAAGACCCTCGGCACCACCGACAGCAACGGTCAGGCCGGCGCCGAGCTCCTCCCCGCCACCCTCAACTTCCGGGTCACCCACAACGGCCAAACCCAACAGAAGACCCATAACACCAACATCGACCCCCAGGTCACATTCCAAACCGGCCAGGTGCTGCAGGGCACCGGTCCCAGGGTGCTCAGGTACTACGCGTCGGGATGGAAGACTTTCACGAGCGGCATCGAGCTCCTGCCCGGAGTCGTTCGCTTCGATCTCGACAGTGGGCCGGACCAGCAGCACACTGTCGTCGCAGGATCCCACGTGTACGTGCCGACCGCCCCCACCCCACCAGTGGTGGATGCGGGTGTCTCTTTGAACGTCGATGAGGGTGGGGAGATCCTGCTGGTGGCCGGGTTTGTCGACGTGGAGGCCAGCCAGGCACATTCGGCAAGCGTCGACTGGGGTGACGGCTCGGCATCACAGATCGGGACGGTGACCCAGAGCGATGGCCTTTCGGGGATCGTTACCGCCAACCATGTCTACGTCGATGATGGTGTCTACACCATCGAGGTGTGCGTGACCGACAACGGCAACCCCGACGCCACCGGTTGCTCCACGGTCACCGCCACCGTGGCCAACCTCGCCCCCACCGCGTCGATCACCATCATCGAAGACGCCACCTTCCCGGGCAACCAGATAAGCCTCCAGGCCATCGCCACCGACCCGGGCACCAGTGACACGCTCGGCTACACCTGGACGGTGACCCACAAGGCCAAGGTCGTCGCCACCGGCACAAACCCGGTGATCGACTTCACCCCCTCCGAACCAGGCGAGTACCGGGTGGACCTCACCGTCGAGGACGGAGACGGAAAATCCACCCAGGCCAACACCACCCTCACCGTCCCACCAGCCCCACCCACCACATCGGCGCCCCCACTCCCAGACCCGGGGTCAGACCCGGAGCCGGTGCCAGATCCGGCGCCCAGGCCAGATCCGGAGCCGAAGACGCCTCATCTGACCAAGTCCGGCATGGACGCCGCCAAGCCGTCGACAGGAACAGAGGGCAGTCCGCCGATCGGGCATCCGGATGCAGCGGGGCCATCGAAGACCATCACCGGCCCCGCCACCCAGGCAGCGGAGACATCGGTGCCGGAGTCGCCAGGCGATCTTCCCGTCGAGCCAACCGAGGAAGCCGCACCCATTTCGAACCAAGCGTCGGACACCGACTGGGCCCCGGCTCTCGGTTGGATCCTGGCCATATCGGCACCCCTGCTTCTCGGGCTCGCCTTCCGGCGCATCAGAGCCGGAGGATGAGCCCGGAGCTTCCGGTCAGGCTCGCACCGCAGGTATGACCGCTTCCCCATAGGCGGCGAGGGTGCCGTCCATGTCATCGTGCATCAGATAGATCCCGAAGTGGTCCACCCCGAGTGACTTCAGCAGGGAGAGCTTCTCGACGTGCGCCTCGACGGGGCCGAGGACACAGAACCGGTCGACGATGTCGTCCGGCACGAACTCGGTGTGTGGGTTCCCTGACTTACCGTGATGGTCGTAGTCGTAAGACTCCCGGGCCTTGATGTAATCGGACAGCACCTTGGGGACCTTCTCACTGTCCTCCCCATATCGGTTGACCATGTCCACGACGTGATTTCCCACCATCCCCCCGAACCAGCGCAACTGGTCACGCTGATGCGCCAGGTCGTCGCCGACATATGCGGGGGCGACCACGCAGATGTCGATCTCCTCGGGATCCCTGCCCGACCCGGCGGCCGCCTCCCGGACCGCGGACACGGTCCATTCCAGGATTTGCGGGTCGGCAAGCTGGAGTATGAAACCGTCGGCGTGCTCTCCAACCGCGGCAAGGGCTCTTGGGCCGTACCCCGATACCCACATGGGCAAATCCCAGCCCTCGGTGATCCATGGGATGCTCAAAGACTGGCCGTTGTACTCGATCTCCTCGCCGGCGACCAGCCGCTTGATGACGTCCATCGACTCGACCATCGTCTGCAGCGTCTTCGGCTGCCGCCCGATGTAGCGAAGGGCCGAATCACCTCGACCCATACCGCAGATCGTCCTGGGTCCATACATCTCGTTCAATGTGGCGAACAACGAGGCGAGCACCGTCCAATCCCGGGTGCCCGGGTTGGTGACCATCGGGCCCACGACCATACGCTCGGTCTCGGCGAGGATTCGCGAGTAGATGACGAACGGCTCCTGCCAGAGGACGTGCGAGTCGAAGGTCCAAGCATGACTGAACCCGAGCCCTTCGGCTCGCTTCGCGTAGTCGACCACCCGGGAGGCCGGCGGGTCGGTCTGTAGCACGACGCCAAACTCCACGCGGTTACCCTAATCCCGGCATGGGGTTGACTAGCCCTGCCGGCTCCGATACCTTCTCCCCCCACATGTTGGCTGCACGCAAAACCGTCTGTATGTGCATGGCTCACGAAGAGCCGTGCGGACGAGTCGCGTAGAGCACTACCAACCCCACCAAGAGGGATCCGCACCGGCAACGGTTGCGGATCTTTTTGATTCACAGCCGGTTGTCGGGCA
>JBFYOJ010000166.1:0-8911 GCA_041303885.1 Acidimicrobiia bacterium
GGTGTGGATCTTCGACGGCTCCGCGGTCGCCGTGCGTCCGGTCCTGGACATCTCCGAACAAGTCCATGATGAAGGCGAGCGTGGGCTTCTCTCGATCGCGCTCCATCCGACCGACCCCCGTCGCTTCTATCTCCACTATTCGGACAGTGAAGGCGACACCACCGTCTCCGAGTTCACCCTCACTTCGCCGGGTGAGGCTGACCCGGACAGCGAGAGAGTGCTGCTCCAGGTCGAACAGCCGGCGGGCAACCACAACGGCGGCATGATCCAGTTCACACCGGAGGGGAGCCTGCTGCTCGGTCTCGGGGATGGTGGCGGGGCCGACGACCGGTTCGGCAATGGGCAGAACCCGGACACTCTCCTTGCCGGCCTCGTCGAGCTGGACGTCGAAGGTGACCCGGCGCCCACCAAGCACGCGATGGGCTTGCGCAATCCCTGGCGTTTCTGGATCGACAACACCTCCATCTACATAGCCGACGTCGGGCAGGACACCTTCGAGGAGGTCAATGTCACGCCCCTCGAGCCCGGCCTCAACTTTGGCTGGCCGATCGCGGAAGGAATCCACTGCTTCGACTCCCCGGCAGGGTGTGACACCACCGGTCAGGTGATCCCCGTGATCGAGATCAGGCATGGAGAGGCCGATACCTGTTCGATCACAGGTGGGATCGTCTATCGCGGGCCTGCTCTGCCCCAGTTGAGCGGCCACTACTTCTACTCCGACTACTGCGGCGGATACCTGAGGAGCTTCCGCCATGCCGACGGGGCCGCCACCGCCCTGCGCGACTGGACGGCTCAGACCGGGATTGCCGGCCGGGTCACCGGATTCGGGATCGACGGCCAGGGGGAGATGTACGTGACGACCACCGATCGGCTCCTCGAGGTGGTGCCCGCCGGGTGACGGGGGACGGATAATCTGCGGGCATGGCCACTCTGTTCACCCGAATCATCGAGGGGGAGATACCAGGCACGTTCGTCTGGAAGGACGAGCAGTGCGTTGGTTTCATGTCGATCAACCCGTTGCGCCGAGGCCATACCCTGGTGGTGCCCAGATTGGAGGTCAACCACTGGGTGGACTGCCCGTCCGATCTGAGAGACCACCTGTTCGGGGTTTGCCAGAAGATCGGCAAGGCGCAACAGCAGGCGTTCCAACCGGCGCGGATCGGCCTGATGATCGCCGGGCTCGAGGTCCCGCATCTCCACATTCATCTGGTGCCCATCGACGGGGTCCATGATCTGGACTTCGCCAACGCAGCGACTTCGGTCGACCGCGACGACCTCGAGGATGCCGCCTCCTCCATCCGATACCTCCTCCGCTCGATGGGTCATCCAGAGGTCGCCGAGTAGGTGGAGGTTCTTCTCGGGGGACTGAGCTCGATCTTCTATGGGCTGGCCGACTTCCTTGGCGGCGAGGGGGCGCGCCGAGCGCCGGCGGCCGCCATCGTGTTCTGGGCAGGTGTGTTCAGCTTTCCCCTGATCCTCGGCACCGCTCTGATCGTCGGTGGTGAGGCAACTCCCATCGACTACCTCCTCGGTGCCGCGGCCGGCGCCTCGGGAGCGTTCGGGCTTGTGTCGCTGTTCGCCGGTCTCAGCCGGGGCCACGCAGCAGCGGTGGCCCCGGCTGCCGCCGCGATGGCGGCGGTTCTCCCCGTCGTCGTGGCCGTGATCGATGGCGAGCGTCCGAGCAGCCTGGCTTGGGCCGGTGTGGCGGTGGCAGTGCCGGCGATCGTCCTCTCCTCCTGGGTGGCGGAGCCGGGCGAGACTCTGCGGGAGAGTGTCACCTACGGTCTCGTGGCAGGTTTGGGGTTCGGTGGGTTCACAGCGATCATCCGATTCACCGACCCCGCCTCGAATCTCCTGCCGCTGATCACTTCGCGGGCCTCGACGATGCTCGTCGTGCTGGCACTCGCCGGGTTCGGGATCTGGCGGCTGGTCGGCTTCGGCTCGGTGCCGAGGGTGATAGTCATCGGCAATGCCCTGCTCGATGTGACCGGCAACGTCACCCTTCTTCTCGCGGTGCGGGCCGGCTCCCTGGCTCTCGCCGCGGTAGCGGCCTCCTTCTACCCGGCGGTGACGGTGACTTTGGCGCGACTGGTCAACTCCGAGATCCTGCGCAAGCGACAGCTGGCGGGTCTGGCGCTCACCGTCGGGGCGATGATGGCGATCGCAGCGGGCTGATCAAGCTCTGACCACGAGCCAGGTCCCGAAGACCACCAGGGCGATGCCGAGCATTCGCGGGCCGTCGAGCGGCCTTGCCTCGCTGAACCATCCGAAGTGCTCGATGCCGGCCCCGAGCACCAAGGTGGCACCGGTGAAGAGGGTGAGACCCGCCCCAAGCCCCAGGTTGGAGACAGCAACCCCCAGAGACGCCACGACCACCAGCCCCATCAGTCCTGCGGTGAAAGCCCACCATGGGAGGTCCTTGAGCTCCGAGATCCGGCTCCCCTGGAAGACGATCATCAAGAGGGCTATGGCCAGGCCCCCGCCGCCGTAGGTCACGAAGGTCGAGGCGAGTGTCCCGACCCGCTGCTCCATGATGCCGAGGACCTGCGACTGGAGGGCACCGGCCAGCCCACCCAGGACAGCGACGAGTAGGACCCAGAGGAGGCTCATGGTTTGCTCAGGGTGGTCGAATCGGCCGTCGATTTGGTGGATCCCGGGGATGCGGCCAGATCGGCTCCGTTCCGTCATTTCCTACGATGCCGGATCGTTCCTTCACCATCGTCCGACGCCATGACCGAGAGTGAGCGCCGACTCGGCCCTGCAGTGGCCACCCTGGGCCTGCTCAAACTCGTGGTCAATACCGCATTTCGTTTCGTCTACCCGTTTTTGCCCGCGATCGCCCGTGGCCTGGGGATAGACCTGACCCAGGCCGGCATGCTGGTCTCGGTTCGCTGGACGGCCGGGCTCGCCACCCCTGCCGTGATGAGCTTTTCCCGAGAGGTTCATCGCAGCCGTCGTCTCCTCGTCGCGGGGTTGATCCTGTTCAGCACTGGCTCGATCGTCACCGCCTGGAGCGGGGTGTTCGTCGGGGCCGTGATCGGGTTTGCCCTGCTCGGCCTGGCCAAGCCGATGGTGGACATCAGCTCGCAGGTCTATGTCTCCGAGAGGGTCGGTTACGAGAGCAGGGCTCGTTATCTCGGCGTGCTCGAGCTCGCCTGGGCGGGCAGCTTGCTGATCGGTGCGCCGCTTGCCGGCTGGCTGATCGAGAACTGGAGCTGGGAGGCTCCGTTCTGGGTTGTGGGATCCCTCGGCGCGGTCGCCATCGGGCTGGCCCTGCTCTTCCTCGATCAGAGCGATCAGATGGTGGGCGAGCCTTCCGCCCGGGCCTCAGACAGCCCGGGTCGCCAGGTCATCCTGATGCTCGCATCACTCGCCCTGTTCGGGTTCGCCCACGAGGCCATCATGGTCACCCTGGGTGGCTGGCTCGAAGCGAGTTTTTCCATGACACTGCTCGCACTGGGCGGGGTGGGCACCCTCATCGGGCTCGCGGAGCTTGCCGGGGAGGGCGGCATGGTGGCCTTCACCGATCGCATCGGCAAGAAGAAGTCGATCGCCCTGGGAGTGGGCATCGGCGGATTGGCCCTGCTCAGCCTCTCGTTCGTAACGGACCTTCTCGTGCCGGCCATGGCTGCCCTGGCCGTCACCACCGTCGCCCTCGAATTTGGCTACATCTCGGCCATCCCTCTCATGACCGAGCTCCGGCCGAGGAGCCGGAGCCGCGTCCTTGCGCTATCGGTGGTAGCCAGCGGGTCTGGACGCATAGCCAGCGACCTCATCTCGCCTCGTGTCTTCGCTGCGGGCGGGATGCAGATTGTGGCGGTCATGGCCGGTGTCGTCGCCATGTGCGCGTTGGTCGTCGTGGTCTCGGGGGTCCATGAGCTCAGTGCTGCCGAGAGAGTCAGGGCGGCGAGAGAGAACTAGCTCAGCGCCAGCGTCTCGTATTGCCCGATGGTGTATTCGAGATAATCCATGGCGGTGTCGAATCCCCTGATCGCTTGGGTGGTGGTGTAGGCGAGGACCCGGGCCAGCCAGAGACGGAAGGCCAACGACTCCCAGTCCGGATCGCCGAGCCTGAAGTTGTCCAGGAGGTGGCCGTGCACCTCGTACCAGGTGCGGGCATCCATGAAATCGGTGCTTCCCTCCGGCTCGAGCCCGAGCATCTGATCTCCGACCCCTTCGGGAAGCATCGCGGCGAGGGCTCTCTCCCCATCGGTCCAACTCTCGCCCAGCAGCCGCTTCGTCGCCTCTATGTCATAGGCCACCGTCTGCTTCAGATCCGGCGGCGCCGGCGCCGGCGGATCGGTGCCGTGGATCGCTTCGGCGTGGGGCGGGGGCAACCCGGCGAGGGACGCTCCGGCGTCCAGGCACTCGAGGACCATGTCTCGCAACTCGTCCAGCGATCCGTAGAGAGCGTGCCGCTTGCCGTCCTGCACGTGGTGCTCGTACAGGCCGAGATCCATCACCGCGGTCGAGTAGGTGAGAACTGTGTCGATTCCCCAATCCGATCTCCTCCGGACGAAGTCCGACCCGGCCAGGGACTCCAGTGCCGGCCCGGTGAGGAGGATCTCGCCACCGAGCGGCTGGTTCAGCCGGGGAAGGAACGTCCCGGGGAACAAGCGGGCCAGACCGGGTCGGGTGATCATCCAGGTGATCATGGCGTCGGTGGCGGCACGCGGGAATCGGTGCCTCACCACCCCATATCCCCGGTCGGCGGCGTGCTCCGCCCCGTCGATCCAGGAGGAGTCGAAGTTGGTGATGTCGGCGTCGTAGAAGTGGACCCGGTCGCGGCCCTGCATGGCGGCGCGGGCGATGGCGGTGTTCATGGCGTCGCCTTTGCCGGGGCGCAGCGTGCCAATCCGCTCCTGGACCAGGACCCGGATCGGTTTCCCGCTGGAGCCCGCCAGCTCCTGGCTCCCGGCACGGACGGTTCGCTCGTTGCTCCCGGCCTCGGATGCGACGGCCCACACCTCGTCGATGGCCGGGTTGCCGGCCGCCGTGGCAAGGTTGGACAACACCAGGGCCGGGTTCTCGAACTTGAAGGGAAAGACGGCCAGACTCACCGGCCGAGCCTAGAGAAGGCCCACCCTGTCCCTGCCCGGGTCTACGCTCGCCCTCATGGAGGAGATGGTCGGTCGTGTCCTGGGAACTGTCGACGCAACCCCCCTCGAGTTCTGGGTCGGCGTTGCGGAGGGCGAATACCTCGAGCTCGACGACGTCGTGGCGTTGGAGCGGGTGCTCCCCACCGGTGAGCTGGTGAAGATCTTCGGCACGATAAGTCAGGCTCGTGCCCGTCATGAGGGGGCCCGCTTCGACTCCGATGTGTTTCTCATCGAGGACGGCGTTCTCCCCGCCGAAGTGGTCGAGGCCGCCCAGGTCACCGTCACCCGGTTGGAGCCGGAGATCTTCGTCCCACCCCGGCCGGGTCAGCCGGTCCGGCGGGCACATGACCTGGAGCGTGACCAGGCCCTCTTCTTCGACCGCATGGAACGGAAGTTCCCGATCGGGGCGTCGCGGAACGGCGAGCCCCTGTTCGCCAACTTCGAGTTCCTCAACGGGCAGAGGGGAGCACACGTCAACATCTCGGGTGTGTCCGGCGTGGCCACCAAGACCAGCTATGCCACCTTCCTGCTCCACTCCCTGTTCACCTCGGGGGTCCTCGGCCCGGCCGCGGTCAACACCAAGGCGTTGATCTTCAACGTGAAAGGTGAGGACCTGCTCCATCTCGACCGGCCCAACACCAGCCTGGACCGGGACGCCGTCGGCGTCTATCGGGCCCTGGGCCTACCCGCCCAGCCGTTCGCCTCGGTTGGCCTCTTCGCTCCAGCGCGTGCCGGCTCGGATCGGGCGGTGGCTGACGTCGGCTCTCGCTCCGACGTGACCTCGTTCTTCTGGACACTCGCCGACTTCTGCCATGAGGATCTGATGATGTTCTTGTTCGCAGACGCCGAGGACGAGCGGGCTCAGTACACGATGGTGGTCTACAACGTGATGGCCCAATTGCGTCATGCCGAGGCGGGTGATGGGGGATCGGTCCGGATCGAGGGTGAGACGGTTCGGACTTTTCGCGATCTCGTCGACTTGATCACTCGCAAGGTGCAGGAAGACTCGAGCAGCGACTGGGCCGGTCCCCACATCGGGCAGGGGACGGTCAATGCCTTCATCCGGCGTCTGCAGGGCTCGGTGCGCCACGTCGAGCGTCTGATTCGAGGTGACGTTGCCAACCCGGATCGCCATCGTGTCGAGGTGCAGAGCCATCAAGTGACCGTGGTGGACCTGCACAACCTGAACGACCGGGCCAAGCGATTCGTGGTCGGGGTGACCGTGAGACGCGCCTTCGAGGACAAGGAGCGGGCCGGCCAGTCCGATGAGTTGCTCTTCCTCGTCCTCGACGAGCTGAACAAGTATGCCCCACGCGAGGGGGCAAGCCCGATCAAGGAAGTCCTTCTGGACGTGGCGGAGCGAGGGCGATCTCTCGGGGTGATCCTGATCGGGGCCCAGCAGACCGCATCCGAAGTGGAGCGGCGCATCATCGCCAACTCCTCCATCCGGGTGGTGGGTCGTCTCGACTCGGCGGAAGCGTCGCGCGAGGAGTACGGGTTCCTCCCATCGGCGCAGAGACAGCGTGCGACCATCCTCAAACCGGGCACGATGTTGCTTGCTCAACCCGAGCTTCCGGTGCCGCTGGTCCTCGAGTTCCCCTTCCCGGCCTGGGCAACCCGCGCCTCGGAGGCCGCAGCTGTGGTCGCTGGGGGCGGTGGCCCGGCCGACCCTTTCCAGGACCTCTGAGCGGGTACCGAGTTCTGTCCCTGACCGCTCCTACGATCGGGCAGATGACGGGGGTGTCATTCCGATGAGATTGCTCCACACCTCTGATTGGCACGTGGGGAGGAAGATCCGGGGTCGCTCCCGAGCGGAGGAGCATCGGTCCGTTCTCGCCGAGATCGTCGACATCGCCCGCGATCGGGCGGTGGACGTGACCCTGGTGGCCGGCGATCTCTTCGACGTGTCATCGCCTTCACCCGAAGACGAGTCCATCGTCTACCGGGCGCTCCTCGATCTTGCCGATGTCGGCCCGGTGCTGGTGGTAGGAGGGAATCACGACAGCTCGCCCCGTCTCGAGGCGGTCAAGCCCCTGCTCGACCTGGGTCGGATCGATGTGGTGGCTCGCCCGACCCAGCCCTCGGAAGGCGGGGTCGTCGCATTCGACTCCCTGGGGCTCAAGGTGGCATTCCTGCCCTTCGTCTCCCAGCGTGGGATCGTGAAGGCCGAGCAGGTGATGAGCCTCGACCCGGATCAGCATGCACAGACATACGAGGCCCGGTTGAAGCGGATCATCGAGGCCCTCACGGCCGACATGGGCATCGACACGACGAATGTGGTGCTCGGGCACCTGACGGTCTACGGCGCAGCCACCGGAGGGGGAGAGCGAGAGGCGCACATCTTTGGGTACGCCATCCCTCCACAGTCCTTCCCGGGAAGCCTCTCCTATGTCGCCCTCGGCCATCTCCACCGTCAGCAGCGGATCCCTGCATCAGCCCCGATCTGGTACAGCGGGTCCCCGATTCAGCTCGACTTTGGCGAGGTCGGCGACAGCAAAGGCGTCCTGGTCGTCGACGTCGAGGCGGGCCTGCCCGCGTCGGTTGAGGCTGTTCCCCTGAAAGCAGGGACCAGGCTGGTGCAGATCACCGGGACTCTCGAGCAGGTGCTGGCGCGGGCGTCGGACGTCGAGGGGGCCCATGTCAAGGTGTTGCTGGACGAGAGCGCCCGGGCCGGGCTCAACGAGGAGGTCCGCGCCGCCATCCCCGGAGCAGTCGACGTGATCATCGCGCGGCCTGATTCCGAGACACCGAGGGAGCGGGTGACCCGGGCCGGCCGATCTCCGGTGGAGTTGCTCGAGGCCTATCTCTCCTCGAGAGGCGTGGAGGATCCAGCCGTGCTCGAGTTGTTCCGCGAGTTGGAGCAAGACGTGGTGGCAGGTTGAGACCGCGCCGTCTGGTCATGGAGGGGTTTCTGGCCTACCGGCACCGGACCGAGATCGACTTCACCGACGCCGATCTCTTCGTGTTGTCCGGCCCCACCGGCTCCGGCAAGTCGAGTGTGATCGACGCAATGACCTTCGCCTTGTACGGGACCATTCCCAGGCTGGATGATCGGCGCTCGGTGGCACCGGTCATCTCGGCCCAGTCCGACCGGGCACGGGTGTCGTTCGAGTTCTCGGTGGGCGACGAGACCTACACCGCGGCTCGTTTGGTCGAGCGGAACCGAGCCGGGGCCAGGACCACGGAGGCTCGTTTGGAGCGTGGAGCGGGAGCGGAGACGATCGCCGGCGATGCGGACGAGGTGACCAGCAAGGTGATTGATTTGCTCGGGCTCACCTACGACCATTTCACCAAGGCCGTCGTTCTCCCCCAGGGCGACTTTGCCGATTTCCTGACCGACAAGCCCAGGGACCGCCAGGCCCTGCTGCGCGCTCTCCTCGACATAGGGCTCTTCGAGAAGGTGATGCAACTGGCAAACCTGAGGGCGCGAACCGCGGAGACAAGGGCACAGACCATCGAGGAGGGCCTGGCCAAGCTGAATGTGCCAACCTCGGAGCAACTCGACGCCGCCCGCCAACGACTCGATGCTCTCATCTTGGCTGGAGAGGAGCTTCCCACTCGTGTCGGGAAACTGAGTGAGATCGAGTCGGCAGCGGCCGGGGCGCGCTCCGCCTGTCTCGCTGCGGGCGAGGCGCTGGGGCGCCTGCAGGCAATCGCCCCGCCGGCAGACCTGGAGACGCTCGACCAGGATCGGGTCGAGTCCCACTTCCGTCTCGAGTCGGTCAAGTCCGCGCTGGCCGCTCTCGAGGAACAGGCCAAAGAGATCGAAGCGGGTCTGGCCGTTCTCCCGTCGCCGGCCACACTCGAGACGT
>JBFYOJ010000167.1:0-4944 GCA_041303885.1 Acidimicrobiia bacterium
ATGTCGGGTTTCGTGATCGAGATGGTGGGTGTACCCGAGAGCGTGGCCTGATTGCCGGCCGGTGACCGCCAGAAGCCCTGAACCAGGTCCAGTCGGGCCAGCATCCCGGCCGCCGCTCCGGACGGGGAGAAGTCTCTGAGCCGGCCCATCCGAAGCGGATCGGGGTGGCTCAACCGGGGGAAGTAGAGGGCAGCATCGCGACTCTCGATGTAATTGGCGACGCCCGCCGCGGCGTCATCGACCGTATGCCAGGCGAAAGGCGGGTCGAGGATCACCATCGCTCTCCGCTCGATGGCGTAGGCGATAGCGTCGACCAGGACCCTGCGGGGCACGCCGGTGCCGACTGAGTAGGGCGGGAGGACGATCAGATTCACGAGGTCGGCCCCGTCGAGGGCGTAGATCCCCCGTGCCGAGTCCCGCATCCCGAGCCCGGTGTAGGCACCTGCACCGAAGCGTTCACCGTCGTTGCCATCGATTGCGGTGACCGTGACCGGGAGGCGTGGAGGGAGGGTGGAGGGAAGCGGTTGGCGGACCCGGACCAGCGCCGACTTCTCGAGAGCCCGATCGACCCTGCGAGTGCTCCCCGCGGCCAGCGAGAGCCCGGTGAAGGCTTCGGTCTGCCCCCTTCCCATGTCGGTCACGCTCAGGTCGAACCGGTTCCGGGGGAGTGGGTCGATTCTCGCCTCCAGCCGCCGCCCCCAGGCCCCGGGGTCGGTCGCTTCCAGGATCAGCGGGGATTCGCCCTGACCGAAAATGAGCGTGGCCACGTCGCCCGCGGCCGGCCGGTGGACCCGAACCACGATCGCCTTCCGACCGCCCTGTTCGAAGAAGTCCCGAACCGAGTGACCTAGGTCGCTCTTCGACCACAGACCACCGAAGAGGCGCTCGAAGTCGGGAAAGGAGGTGACCAGGAGCGGCGTGTCGACGGGGCCGCGGGCGCTCCGGCCGACGAAGGCGGTGACCCCGGTGTCCACACCGGAGATGACCGGAGGCAGAGTCGAATCCTTGATGTAGACCCCGGGTGTGGTGTGGCGATCGGTCATCCAGAGGACGCTATCGGGACCTCCCGATCGTCGAGCGGCTCATCCGGGGAATAGTCCACCCCGAGGAGGGACTGCACGCAGGGTGCCGTCGACCGCCCCCAACCGGATGGCGGCGGACATTGCGTCGAGGCCCCCTCGACGCTGCCCACGGTGGCGGCGACGTCCTCCGCCATCGACCCGACCAGGATCTGCCCGGGCCCGAGCCCGGCCAGGATTGCGACGATGGTGACCCACCCGGCCACGCCCAACCGGTCCGGGTGCGTCGCGGGCCCAAGTCGGTTTCGGCTGGGATCATCGAGCGATTTCTACCCGACGTGAGCCCCTGCAAAGGACCCTTCGGAGACAGGCGATGCAATGGCACTTCACAGAATGGGGGTTTGTGCCGATAGTCCTGGGGTAGGAAGGTGATCGATGCGTTTACGTTTCAGAGGACGAGCCGGAGACAGATGTCCGCGTTGTCACGGCACCCGGACGGTGCACGAACCACGTATAGGCCATGATGCGGCGTGCCCCACATGTCTGGGCGCGGGATCGATTGGCCCGTTCACCTGGCCCACGGCGGCCGCCCAATCTGAAGTGGCGAATCGGTTGATCCCCTTCGCGCCCCAAACAGGCCGCTGACGCGAACCCTGTGCGGCCTCCCCGTGGCGGGGTGATCACAAGCGAAGGTCGACGTACCCGTGTCCCGTTGGGCGGTCCGACGTTCCCGGTCGCCTGCAATGGCTTCATCGCCACCAACCGGTGAAATCTCCTACTGGAAGGTTCAGCGGACACCTGCTGATCAGGTGTCGGAATCGCCCTGTGGGCCTTCTCTCAAATGAGCATCGAGACTCCTCAGGTCTGGCACCGGCGATGCCGATAGCCAGATTGAACTGAGGAGTCACCGTGGCCACGGCAACTGCGGTCACAACCAAGCACTGGCACCCGCTCCGCAGCCTCAGGAGCAGGATGCGCGAAAGGACCACACTGCTCCGTGTCGACGCCGGAGCCGAAGGCGACCGGTATCTCGCTGTCCGGGTCGACGACAGCCCCGGACATACCTGGCTGGGCCGTGCCTTCAATGCATGGACGGATCCGGGCCCTGACCTGAAGCGGGGCCCGTAGGCATCCACAGGCATGAACGGTCAGTTGCGGATGCCGTGTCGACTGGTCGGCTGGGTATGGGGAGGGGCTGCGGGCCGGTAGGAGCCGGCTTGGATAGCGGCGTCGATTGCAGCGATGTCTGCGAGGGACGTTGAAGCCAGCTCTCGGGTGAGGGCTTCCTGGGTACGGGCCCAGGTGTCGTGAACAGGACAGGTTTCCTTCCAGTCACAGGGACCATCGCGTAGAACACAATGGTCGAACGTGGCGGGCCCCTCGGCGGCTTCCACGATGTCGAGGAGGCTGATGTCGCTGGGTTGTCGAGCCAGGCGATAGCCTCCGTTTGGCCCGTGGGTGGCTTTCAGCAGCCCCTCGGCGACCAGTCCGGCCAGGATCAGGGTCAGAGTCTTGTAGAGGATGTGCATCTCGGTGGAGATCTGGCGGGCTTGGCGCAAACCGGTCCCGTGGTGGCGTCCAACCGAGATCATGGCCCTGACGGCGTAGTCGCCTTTTCGTTTGAGGCTGAGTTGCATAGATGCTCCCGACCAAACTACTCCAAACTCCTTCTATGTCACAGAGTTCCGCCGATGCATTAGAACTCCAAACATGTGTTAGAGTATGCATTCACACAAGCAGCTATATGAGGAGGACTCATGATTACCACTGCTGTCCGTCATTCAGTCAACGACTACGCGAAGTGGAAGACCGTGTACGACACGTTCCCTCCCACCTCCGGAGGAGCGAAGTTCGCAAGAGTGAGTCGCTCAGTTGACGATCCCAATGTGGTGACTGTTTTCGCCGGTTTCGACACTCTCGAGTTGGCAAAGGCATTCATCAATAACCCGGACCTCAAGACCAAGATGACCGAAGCCGGAGTCGTTGGTTCCCCGAGGATCGAGATCAACGAGGAAGTCGAGTCGATCTAGTCCGTATTCCCCCGGAGCCTGGCAAAGACCCGGGGATGCTGACAGATGTCAGACAAAGACTGAGGCCCCCTGGAGGACATACCGATGGGGGGCCTTTCTCGTAGGCACCTCGTTTGCACGACAAGCCCCGATCGGGGTCACCTCATTTCGAGGGGCCTGCCTCTACCCAATGATCGCAGTGGATATCGCGAAGTAGACAAGGATCGAGATCAGATCCTGGATGACGGTTGCGAGTGGGCCGCTGCCATAGGCGGGGTCCTTACCGAGGCGGTTCAGAAGGTAGGGGAGGGCCATGGCAACTACGGTGGCGGTGCTGCATGCGGCCAGCAGCGCCAGAGCCGCCGAGACTGCCACCTCGAGGTCGCCCCATCTCCACAGCGCCAACGGGTAGAAGGCAATGGCCACCGTCGCCCCCACCAGGACGCCGGTGAGGAGCTCGCGCTTGACCACCTGGCGGACCGTTACCCCAACCGACAGTCCTCTGATGATCAGAGTCTCGGTTTGGGTCCCCACCGCATCGGCCATGTAGACAATGCCCGGTATGAAGAACGCCAGCAGGACATTGGCCTCCAGCTCGCGCTCATAGACGCCCATCAGACCTGCAGCGACAAGTGCTCCGGCCAGCCCCAGCAAAAGCCACGGCAAGCGGTGCCAGTATCGACGCAGGACCGGCTCCTGACTCGCCGTCCGAGCCGCCTCGGCATCGTGGACAAAGCCGCCGAGTCGGGCCATGTCCTCATCGTGCTCCCAGAGAAGCACCTTCAACATCCTTGACGGCGGAATGAACCCGAGGAACACGCGGCCATCATCCACCACTGCCAATGTGGACTCGCCATGCTGGACCGCATGCCACGCCGCCCTCTCCTGGTCGAGACCCGGGCGAACCACCGGGGGGTTGGGATCCATCGCCTCGGCGGCCGAAACCTCCTCAGAGGCAGCAAGCAGGTCCTCGATCCTGAGCAGACCGACCAACCGGCCCTCGTCGCATACCGCCACTGCCGCCGCGGTTTCGAATCGGCGGCCCCCCAAGCTCCGTCGGATGGCTCCGACGGTGTCTGTTGGTGTCGCTACCGGCACCGCTCCAGCCACATGCTCACCAGCCGTTTCGAGAATCAGTTGGCCCTCTGTCGACGCCACCATCAACCACCTCCTACACGGCACGCAGCTTCGCATGCATGATTGAGCCTGAATCCTTCGGAGTCCGCCTCACGGAGTCCGCATCAGTGGCGGGAATAGCGGTGAACCGGTATCGATCGTCACCGACTATCAACGACACCTCAGGGTTGGCCAGGGCCCGTCGGTACCAACGGCCTGCCCGGCCGCGGAAGGAGCGGACGAACACTTCTCCATCGTCGGCGACGACCCGATTCATCGTTTGCCGTAGCTCGCCCTCTCGGCTCTCGATGGGTACTTCTCGAGCGGAGGCGATCAGGTCCAACTGTTCTGTTGTGAGTGCCACGCGTTCTCGCCGTCTTCGGTCTGTGGGTAAGGAGCGCTCCCCCCGTCGGGAAGAACGACGTTGCGATACGTCCGCCGACGGGAGGCCATCCTACGCCTGGCGCGGGTTGGGTTCTCGAGCTGTAGGCGCCTCCAGATCAGGCATGAGCGTGGTCGCCCCCCTCAACACGTCCCGATTCCTCATCGCGAAGGCGTGCACGCTTCCGAGGAGATGTCAGTACCAGTAAGCGAACCTCGCCATTCGAATTCACGAGGGCGATGCTCACGTATTGTGCGATGGTGCCGGCCACCCGAGGCTCGAGATTCGAGCCGATCGACGAGCCCATCCGGGCGGAGCTGTTCAGCGTCGAGCGGTTGGAACAGCACGCCCAAACCCTCGCCGATGCCCAGGAACTGAGTGGACGCCAAGGGCGACTTCGACTCATCTCCCGGCGCCT
>JBFYOJ010000168.1:0-16683 GCA_041303885.1 Acidimicrobiia bacterium
TGAGGACCGAGTTGACCGAGCATGATGTCATCACCGAAGAGCTCGGTGGTGATGTGCCGAGCGTGGAGCTGTCTGCTCTCAGCGGAGCCGGAGTCGATGATCTGCTCGAGGTGATCGACCTCATCGCACAACTCGAGGAGTTCAAGGCGAATCCGGGCACGGAGGCCTCCGGTGTCGTCGTCGAAGCCCAGGTGGAGAAGGGAAAGGGTGCCGTTGCCTCCGTCATCGTCCAGCGGGGGACGCTGCAGACGGGCGACTCGTTCGTGGCCGGAGCCGTCTCGGGCCGGGTCCGTGCCCTCATGGACGACGCGGGGAATCTGATCAAGTCGGCCGGCCCCTCGGCACCGGTTCAGATCATGGGATGGGACGATGTCCCTGCGGCCGGTGACTACTTCAAGGTGATGGAGAGCGACAAGGAGGCGCGCCGGGTCGCAGAGGGGCGCCAGGGAGAGCTCAAGGCCGTCACCCAGGCCATGCCTTCGGCCCGCGACCGGCTGCAGAGCCTCCTCGACCAGCTTCGCACGGAGGACGCGACCCTCAACATCATCGTGAAGGCCGATGCCCAGGGATCGATCGAGGCCTTGCGCGACTCGATCTCGAAGATCGAGCGGGAAGGCGGGAGGATCCAGATCGTCCACAGCGCGGTTGGGGGGATCAACGAGAACGATGTCGGCCTTGCCGAGGTGACCGGCTCGGTTGTGATCGGGTTCAACGTCCGCCCCGAGCCGAAAGCGCGCAAGGCGGCCGAGACGGCCGGTATCCAGATCCGCACCTACGGGATCATCTACGAGCTCCTCGACGAGATCGAGCAGATGCTGGTCGGCCAGCTTGCGCCTGAGGAGATGGAGCAGGTTCTCGGGACGGCCGAGGTCAGGGCAGTCTTCCGGGTCCCCCGCGCCGGCACGGTGGCCGGCTGCTACGTCATCGAAGGTGTGGTCCAGCGTGGCGCCAAGGCGAGATTGCTCCGCGACGGGGTGGTCATCCACGACGGGGTCATATCCTCCCTGAAGCGCTTCAAGGACGACGTCCGCGAGGTCGCCTCCGGTTTCGAATGCGGCATCGGATTCGAGAACTTCAACGACATCAAAGAGGGCGACAGCATCGAGGACTATCTCATCCGTGAGGTGGCGCGCACCTGATGCGGGCGGCGGCCCTGAGGGTCGAGCTGCACCTACCCACCCCCCAGTCACTCAAGGCGAAGAGGGCGGTGCTCAGGCCTTTCGTGGAAGGACTACGCAGGCTCGGGTCGTACAGCGTCGCAGAGGTCGATCACCACGAAATGTGGCAGAGGGCGGCCGTGGGGGTGGCGATCGTCGCACCGGACGGCGAGGGCCTCGCCATGCAGATCTCGAAGCTGCGTCGCTACCTTGACGCGCAACCGGAGATCGAAGTGCTCGACGTGCTCGTCACCGAGTTGGAGGAACCCGAATGAGAGACACGAGCCCGCGGATGCTCAAGGTGAACTCGATCCTGCGCGAAGTCCTCGCCGAGGAGGTCGAGCGTCTCAATGATTCCCGGCTCGAGATGGTCTCCATCACCGGTGTCGAGACGTCGCCCGACCTCCGCCACGCGGTCGTCTACATCGATGTCCTCGGCTCGGGTGGCACCGAAGGTGCGATCGTGGCCCTGAACAAGGCCGCCCGGCGTCTCCAGTCGGCGATCGCCGGCCAGGTCAGGATGAAGTACACCCCGACACTCGAGTTCCAGGTCGACCCGGGCGTGGTCGGCGGGGAGCGGATCGATGCCATCCTTCGCTCCCTGGAGACGGGCCAGGACGTCGATGATTGAGCGCGCCGTCTTCGATGCCGCGGCACAGGCGATCATGGCGAGCGACGAGGTCGCCCTGGCTTGCCATGTGGGGCCCGACGGGGATGCACTCGGCTCGATGATTGGTTTCGGCCTGGCAGCACGGGATGCGGGGAAGAAGGTGGTGGCCAGTTTCGGGACCCCCTTCATCGTCCCGTCGAACCTCACATTTCTCCCCACCGAACTGCTCGTCCCGCCGGATGGCTTCCCGGAGTCCCCGGCGGTGATGGTCGTCTTCGACGCCGGATCCTCCGAGCGCCTGGGTGAGCTCGGGTCTCCTGCGGGCAGAGCAGGGACCCTGATCGTCGTCGACCATCACATCACTAACCAGGGATTCGGTCATGTCTGCCTCATCGACCCCGCTGTCGCCGCGAGCAGTGTGCTCGTAGCCGAGTTGCTCCAGATCCTCAGATGGCCACTCACACCCGAGATCGCCACCTGTCTGCTCACCGCCCTGGTGACCGACACCGGGCGGTTCCAGTATTCCAACACCACCCCTTCGACCCTGACACTGGCCGCCGGTCTGGTGGCTGCGGGGGCCCGTCCCGAGCAGATAAGCCAGAAGGTCTACGAGGAGGCCCCCTTTGGTTACCTCAAGGCAGCCGCAGTCGCTCTGTCCCGGGCCACACTCGACGAGCACCTGAGCATGGTCTCGACCGTCATCACCGAAGAGGACCTCTCCCAGGCCGGTGTTGACTGGGGCGACATGGACAATCTGATCAACACACTGCGGCTGGCTCAGGAGGCCGACGTCGCGGTGCTCGCCAAGGTGCACTCGGACAAGCGGGTGAGGCTCAGTCTGCGCTCACGGGGTGGCACCGACGTCGGCACCCTCGCTCAGGAGCTGGGGGGCGGAGGCCATCGCCTTGCCTCGGGTTTCACCTATGAGGGCGGGGCCGATGCCGCGATCGAGGAAGTGCGCAAGCGAGTCGAGGCGCACCGGTGAGGAAGGGGTTTCTAGTGGTCGATAAGCCATCGGGCATGACCTCGAACGACGTCGTGGCAAGGGTTCGCCGGGCGACCGGTATCAAGAAGGTGGGTCACGCCGGCACCTTGGACCCACTTGCCACCGGTGCGCTCGTGGTCGCGGTCGGCCCGGTCACCCGTCTGATCCGATTCATCCAGGATCAACCCAAGGAGTATCGGGCGACCGCCCTGTTCGGCGTGGCCACCGACACCCTCGATTCCGACGGCGCGGTCTTGAACCGGGAGCCCATGGAGTTCTCCCCTGAGGAGCTCGACGCCGTCGCCGCCCGATTCGTGGGGAGGATCAATCAGGTGCCCCCGATGGTCTCTGCCCTCAAGCACAAGGGCCGGCGCCTGTACGAGCTGGCGCGCGAAGGCGAGGTCGTGGAACGGGAAGCTCGGCCGGTGGAGATTCACGAGTTGGAAATCGAAGAGGTCGGCACCGGGCCGTATCCGGAGGTGCGGTTTCGCGTCGTCTGCGGGAAGGGGACGTATGTCCGCTCGCTTGCCGACGATCTCGCCGCCGCCCTTGGCGGCTGCGCACATCTGACCGCCTTACGCCGGACCCGGACCGGGTCGCTCGATGTGGAGACCCACGGTCTGAAGATCGACGAGCTCGGGGATTGGGAGTCGCACTTCCTCTATCCGTCCGAAGCCCTCGGAGACCTCCCAGCAGTCACGGTCAGCGAGGAGACGGCGCGGGGCGTTTGCCACGGCATGCGATTCGTCGGAGGTGAGATGATCGAGGCGCCCGAGAATGCCCCGATTCGCGTCCTCGATGGATCTGGCGAGCTGATCGCGGTGTATCGCCGTGAGGGTGACCAGGTCAGACCGGAGGTAGTGCTCGCCTCGTGAACGTGCTCGATGGGCCTTTGGCGGGATGGGTCCCGCAACCTCCTCCCAGCATCCTGACCATCGGGGTGTTCGACGGCGTTCATCTGGGGCATCGCGTCGTCCTGGATCGACTTCGGGCCGCGGGGGCGACCGCCACGGTGCTGACCTTCGACCCACATCCGGCCGAGGTTCTCTCTCCCGGAGTCGATCCGCGCTTGATAACGACCATCGGAGAGCGCATCACCCTTTTTGAGAAGACGGGCGTCGAGACCGTCGGGGTGCTCGATCTCTCCGAGATTCGCCACATGGAGCCCGAGCAATTCGTCGCGGAGGTTTTGGTTTCCAGGCTGGGAGTCGCCCACATGGTGATTGGGAGCGACTTCCACTTCGGCAAGAACCGGGCCGGGGATGTCCCGTTCCTCAGAGAAGCCGGGAGGAGGCATGATTTCGAAGTCGAGGTCGTCGACCTTCTCGACGAGGGCGGCGTGATCACATCGAGCCGGATCAGGTCACTGATCGAGATGGGCCAGGTGTCAGCCGCTTCAGCCCTGCTCGGCTCACGCTACCGCCTCTCCAACGAGGTGATCCACGGTGAGAGTCGGGGCAGGTCGCTCGGCTTCCCCACTGCCAACCTCAGACCGCCGCCCCGCAAGGTGATCCCCGGTCACGGCATCTACGCGGCGTTCGCCGAGATCGGTGGCGAGAGCCATCCGGCCGCGGTCAACGTCGGAGTGCGCCCGACCTTCGGCGGGAGGGAGCTGCTCGTCGAGGCCTTTCTTCTCGACTTCGATGCCGACCTCTACGGGGAGATGATGGCGCTCGAGTTCGTGGAGATGCTGCGGCCCGAGCTCGCGTTCGAGAATGCGGCCGCTCTGGTGAAGCGGATGAACGACGATGTCGCCGACGTGAGGCGAATACTGAACGCCACGGTGGCCCGCTGAATGCCTGATGTGAGCAGCAACGTGAGCGGGCGCCGCCGTGTCGCGCCTGGCATGCGGGTGGTTGTCAAGGCAGGATCGTCGAGTCTCGTGCTGGATTCGGGCGAGCTCGATCCGGAGGCGCTCGACCGCACGGTCGGCCATGTGACCGGGATGTGGGAGGCTGGCCATCCGACCGTCCTCGTGTCATCGGGAGCTGTTGCCGCCGGTCTGCCCGCCCTCGGGTTGATGGGGAGGCCGCGGGACCTGCCCGGTCTGCAGGCGGCAGCTGCCGTCGGCCAGGGTCTGCTCATGGAGCGATACTCAGCCCTGTTCAAGACGAGGGGTCTGGTGGTCGGGCAGGTGCTCCTCACCAAGGACCTGTTCGCCAGCCGGTCCCAGTACCTCCATGCCCGCGACGCCCTGGAGCGAATGCTCTCTCTGGGTGTGGTCCCCATCGTGAACGAGAATGATGCCGTCGTAGTCGATGAGCTCCGTCTCGGTGACAACGACCGGTTGGCCGCCATCGTCTCCCATCTGGTCTCTGCGGGAATGCTCGTGATCCTCACCGACACCGCCGGGATCTACACAGGGGACCCGCGCACCATGGATGATCCCGAACTACTCGGCGCGGTCCATTCCACCGACGTCGCCCTCGACCAGGTCTCGGTCAGCAGGACGGGCCCATTCGGGTCCGGTGGTCCCGCCACCAAGATCGCTGCGGCCCGGATGGCGGCGTGGTCTGGAATCCCAACGGTCATCGCCCATGCCGGCGAGCCGGACGTGGTGGCTCGTGCCGTGGGCGGAGAAGAAGTGGGTACCTGGGTAACACCACATCGGTCCAAACTCTCGGCCCGAAAGCTGTGGATTGCCTTCGGCCAGGCTTCGGAGGGAAAGCTGACGGTCGATCAGGGTGCCACCCGAGCTCTGCTCGACGGTGGGAAGTCCCTGCTCGCGGTCGGGATCACGTCGGCCGAGGGCGACTTCGGGGCCGAATCTGCAGTCGAGGTCGCCGGCTGGGACGGCGCCCTCGTTGGCAAGGGCCTGGTCGGGATGTCATCGGATCGGGTGAGGGCGGCGCTGGGCAGGCACAGCTCGGAGGTCGGTGGGGTCGTCATCCACCGAGACGACTTCGTCCTGCTCGTGCCTGGTGGCGCCACGGATAGGCTTAGGACATGATCGAACAGGTCGGGCGCCGTGCCCGGGACGCCTCACACGTCTTGCGTGAGTCCACGGGGGAATTGCGTCGGCGCGCCCTGGTCGAGATGGCCGATGCCATCATCGAGACTCGGGGCGCGCTCCTCGAGTCGAATGCCGCCGACATGGACGAGGCCGTCGCCCAGGGGATAACCGGAGCGCTCATCGATCGTCTCAGGCTGACCGAGGCACGAATCGCGGGGATGGCGGCCGGGTTGCGCACCGTGTCTTCGCTCCCCGACCCGGTTGGAAGAGAAACTGGGGGCTGGGTCCTCTACAACGGGGTGAGACTGCACCGGGTGCGGGTCCCCTTGGGTGTTGTCGCGGTCATCTACGAGGCCCGACCAAATGTGACTGCCGACGCGGCCGGACTGTGCGTCATGTCGGGGAATGCAGTCATCCTCCGCGGCTCCTCCTATGCCCTCCGCTCCAACGTCGCCATCGCCGGCTCGCTTCGCTCCGCTCTGGAGAGAGTTGGGCTCCCCGCAGCCGGTGTCCAGCTGCTGGAGGACACCACCCGGGAGGGTGCCAGGGCGCTGATGCAGGCCACCGAGTGGGTGGATCTCCTCGTACCGCGGGGCGGTCCAGGGTTGATCCAGGCGGTCCAGAGCGAGGCCACCGTGCCTACGGTCATCGACGGGGCCGGCAACTGCCACGTCTATGTCGACGCGGCCGCCGACCTGGACAAGGCCCTGACCGTGCTGGTCAACGCCAAGGTGCAGCGGCCCGGGGTGTGCAATGCCGCGGAGACGCTGCTGGTCCATGAGGCGGTTGCGGATCGCTTCGTGGTCGAGGCCGCCAAGGCACTGATCGCCGAAGGCGTCGAGCTGCGGGGCGACGAGCGATCCCGTGAGCTGGTTCCCGACATGGTGGCGGCGACGGAGGAGGACTGGGCAACCGAGTTCCTCGATCTGATCATCGCGGTCCGGGTGGTCCCTGACCTCGAGACGGCCATCGAGCATGTTCGCCGCTACGGGACCGGCCACACCGAGGCGATCCTCACCGAGGACCGGAGGGCGGCGGACCGCTTTGTCGCCGCAATCGACTCCGCGGTGGTGGCGGTGAACGTCTCCACCAGGTTCACGGACGGCGAGGAGTTCGGCTTCGGCGCCGAGATCGGCAACTCCACCCAGAAGCTCCACGTGAGAGGGCCAATGGGTCTGGAGTCCCTTACCAGCGAGCGGTATGTGCTCTATGGTGACGGGCAAGCGCGGTAGAGGGAGGGCGCATGGGCGGCAATGACCGAGTTGCGGTTAGGGAGGGCGACACTGCTACAGTTCTGCCAGTCCCCCCGGATCAATTCAGGTTTTACGCGCAATGAAGACAACCACTGAGATCGTCGCCGAGTTCGGCACACACGAGAGCGACACAGGCTCTCCCGAAGTGCAAGTTGCCCTGCTCAGCGAGCGGATCAACCATTTGACCGAGCATCTCCGTGAGCACAAGCACGACCATCACAGTCGACGCGGGCTCCTGATGATGGTTGGTAAGCGGCGTCGTCTCCTCGACTACCTCCGCAGGGAGGATGTCGAGCGGTATCGAAGCCTCATCGCCAAGCTGGGGTTGCGCCGCTAGGACAGATTCCATCGGGGGCGGCTGAGCCGCTCCTGATGAACAGGGGCTGCCCGCCCCTGAAACAAGGGGACCGATCGAAGATCGGAGCCCCGTCACACGAGCCCTACCGGTTGTCAGTGGCGATGTCTCGGATGTCCTGAGACATGACTACTGCCAACGGGTGCGGCTCCCATACACAAGGAGCACTCAGTGCCCGAAATCTCCGTAACGGGGACCGTCGGCGGCAAAGAGTTCGTCCTGAGCACCGGCAAACTCGCCGGCCAGGCCGACGGCGCCGTGGTCGCCCGACTTGGTGGGACCGAAATGCTGGTCACCGCCACAGCAGCAAAGAAGCTCCGTGAGGGAGTCGACTTCTTCCCTCTCACGGTCGACTTCGAAGAGCGGATGTACTCCGTGGGCAAGATCCCCGGATCGTTCTTCCGACGTGAGGGACGGCCCTCCGAGCAGGCCATTCTGACCTGCCGTCTCATCGATCGCCCGCTTCGCCCGTCCTTCCCGGACGGATATCGGAACGAGACCCACGTGGTCGTGACCTCGCTCTCGGTCGACCAGGAGAACCCCTTCGACGTGGTCGCGCTGATCGGGGCCTCTGCTGCCCTCATGGTCAGCCCGATCCCGTTCCAGGGACCGATTGGAGCGGTGCGTCTCGGTCTCCGAAAGGGCGAGTGGATCGCGTTCCCGACCCACGCCGAGCTGGACGAGTCCGTTTTCGAGCTGGTGGTCGCCGGGGGTCGCAACGACCAGGGCGGCGTCGACATCATCATGGTCGAGGCCGGCTCCACCCCGAACGGCCTCAGGCTGATCGCCGACGGGGACGCTCCCTCAGACGAGGCAGCAGTCGCCCGCGGGCTCGACGAAGCCAAGAAGTACATCGGCGAGTCGATAGATCTCCAGGTCGAGCTCGCTTCCAGGGTCGAGAAGAAGCAGGTCGAATGGCCGGTGGCCGCCGACTACTCCGACGAGACCTACCAGAAGGTCAAGGGGATCGCCGAGCCCAAGCTGGCTTCGGTGGTCACCATCGCCGACAAGCAGGAGCGCAGCGCCGCGCAGGATGAGGCCAAGGAAGCGACCATTGCCGAATCCGGTTTCGCCGAGGACGACGAGGCAGGCCGTTCGGAGGCGGGTCGCGCGTTCAAGTCGGTGGTCAAGGACATGATGCGCAAGCGCGTAGCCGAAGAGGGTGTTCGGCTCGACGGACGCGGACCGACGGATATCCGGCCGATCAGTGCCGAGATCGGAGTGGTCGGTAGGGCCCATGGCTCCGGTCTCTTCCAGAGAGGTGAGACCCAGGTCCTCAATGTCACCACACTGGGGATGCTGAAGATGGAGCAGATGCTCGACACCCTCGCCCTCGAGGACTCGAAGCGCTACATGCACCACTACAACTTCCCACCGTTCTCGACTGGCGAGGCTGGGTTCATGCGTGGGCCCAAGCGCCGGGAGATCGGACATGGCGCCCTCGCGGAGAAGGCTCTGCTCCCGGTCATCCCGACCGAGGAGGAGTTCCCATACGCACTGAGGCTGGTCTCGGAGGTTCTGTCCTCGAACGGGTCGACCTCGATGGCGTCCGTGTGTGCATCGTCCCTGTCACTGATGGACGCCGGCGTCCCCATCGCGGCTCCTGTCGCCGGGATCGCCATGGGCTTGATCCACCGGGACGGCAAGTACGTGACCCTGACCGACATCCTCGGAGCCGAGGATGCGCTGGGTGACATGGACTTCAAGGTCGCCGGGACCCGGGATGTCATCACTGCTCTGCAGCTGGACACCAAACTCGAGGGTCTTCCCTCGGAGGTGCTGGCAACGGCCCTCGATCAGGCAAGGGAGGCCCGGCTCTTCATCCTCGACAAGATGGCCGAGGCAATCGCCGAGCCTCGCAAGGAGATGAACGAGTTCGCCCCGCGCATCGAGTCGATCGAGATCCCCAAGGACAAGATCGGAGAGGTCATCGGTCCCAAGGGCGCGGTGATCCGGGAGCTCGAGGAAGTGACCGGGGCCGCGATCGAGATCGAAGAGGCCGATGGCAAGGGCATCGTCCGCATCGCCTCGTCGGACGGCGGCGCCCTGGCTGCTGCCAAGGAGAGGGTGATGCAGATCGCCTTCCCGCCCGAGGTCGAGCTCGGGTCCGAGTATGACGGCAAGGTGGTCAACATCACCAAGTTTGGGGCTTTCGTCAACATCCTTCCCGGACGAGACGGCCTGCTCCACATCTCCCGTCTCGATGGCTCCAAGCGGGTCGAGCGAGTGGAGGACTACTTGAGCGATGGTCAGCTGCTCAAAGTCCGGGTTCGTGAGATCGACCGCGGCAAGGTGAGTCTCGAATTGGTCGAGGCACTGGAGGGAGCCACGCTGCCAGAGTCTGAGGCTGCGAAGCCGGCAGGTGAGCGTCGCCGTGACAACGGTGGACGTGACGGTGGCGACCGGGGTGGTCGGGACCGGGACCGCAACCGGGACCGCGACCGCAATCGTGACCGTGACAGGAGCACCAGCCCTGAGCCACAGCCGGTGGCAACCGGTGACCGGCGCCGCGCCGCCCAGAGTTTCGACGAGGTATTCGACGAACTGGACAAGTAGCCGCATCTGATTGCGCGTTGAGGAGGGACGGGGAGATACCCCGTCCCTCCTTGCTTGTCGTCATACAATGCCCGCTGGAACCAGACTGTTGAACGGGGTAAGCAGGAATGGCGGTTGAGACACGAGGGACTGTGCATATGCGCGGGGAGGCAGGGCCGGGCGTCCCGGTGGACGTTCACGCCGAGGGAACGCTTCTGCGTCTCGGCGCCGGGCCCGAGTCCATCGGAGAGTGGGACGTCAGCGCCATCGGGATCCAGTCACTGAACGACGGCTTTGCCATCAGAGCCGAGGGCGAGGAGTTCGTCCTCAAGACCGAGGACGATGTCGGCATAGCGGAGGAGATCGGAATCGCCACCGCGTCACCCCGACTAGCGAGGAAAGTGGCCGCCGCCCATCCGCCCGAAGAGCGACTTCCCGAGCCCGAGCCGGAGCAACCGAGGTCTCGCATCGGAGCCATCGTCTTCGCCCTCGGCGGCGTGCTGGTGGTGGCGGGTGGCTTCTTTCTCCGCGACAGCCCCACGCTCAGCTCAGCCAACCGCACCGCAAGTGAGGGGCTTCAGGCGGGGGGCCGGTTCTGGTTCGCCTTTGTCGTCGGGGGGCTTCTGATGCTCGCAGTGGCGGTGATCCTTGCCCTCGGCCTGCGGTTCGCCCGCGCCGCCGCCGTGCTCACTCTGATCACCCTGATCGTTGTCTTCGCCCTCGCTGCCCAGGACGCCTCGACCGAGGCGGATTTCTTGTTCGCCTATGGGTTCATCGCGGCCGGGATCGTGGTCGGCGTCGCAGTGCTCTTCAGCGGGAGCGTCGCCGACAACGACTAGGTGTGCCGGTAACTTCCGGTTGTGCCGGAGCTCCCTGACATCGTCGTCTACCTCGAAGCCCTGGAGCGCAGGGTCCTCGGTGAGGTGGTGCGCTCGGTGAGGATCGCCTCCCCGTCGGTGCTGCGCACCTACGACCCTCCCTACGACGCACCTGTGGGATCACGAGTCGAATCACTGCAACGAGTCGGAAAGCGTCTCGCGTTCGGCCTCGGAGAGGAGCTCTTCCTCGTGATCCATCTGATGGTTGCCGGCCGTCTTCGCTGGGAGGAGTCGAGGAAGGCCATCCCGAAGAAGATCGGCCTGGCTGCCATCGACTTCGACCAGGGATCACTGATCCTCACCGAACAGGGGACGAAGCGGCGGGCCGGGATCTGGGTCGTCCGCGGCCCCGAAGGCGTCGCGTCGCTCGACCGCGGTGGTGTGGAGCCGCTCGAGGTGGATGTGAAGACATTCGGCGACGCCCTGAAGCGGGAGAACCGGACACTGAAGAGGGCCCTCACCGACCCCCGGATCTTCTCGGGGATCGGGAACGCCTACTCCGATGAGATCCTGTGGAGCGCCCGCCTCTCCCCGGTGAAGAGGACGTCGCAACTGACCGACCCCGAGGTGAGGCAACTCCATGAGGCGATGGTCGAGTCATTGAACGAGTGGACGCAGAGATTGCGGGACGAGGTGGGGGAGGGCTGGCCAACCAGGGTGACCGCCTTCCGCGACGACATGGCGGTGCACGGAAAGTATGGGGAGCCCTGTCCGAGATGCGGGTCGAAGGTGCAACGCATCGTCTATGCCGACAACGAGACCAACTACTGCGCCACCTGTCAGACCGAAGGCAAGCTCCTCGCCGACCGCTCTCTGTCCCGGCTGCTGAAGGACGACTGGCCCAAGACGCTCGAGGAGCTGGAGGAGCCTTGATTGCCCGGCCGAGGATGGCCTCCCTGGGGCGGCAGCCCCGGCCGACCGGCGTTTGTTTGGCCGAGGCTGCGAATCGCGAAGTCCGCGTTCCGTTATCAACTGAGGGTGGGCCTCGGCCAAAGTCGGCCAGGAATAGAAGCGGCTTTACATCGAACATATGTTAGATATGATGAAGTGCCCGACCGCGGAGCCAGATTGGGCATCGAAAGTGTTGAGCTGAGGGCACCCCTTCTCGATCTGGAGGAACGAGAAGAGGGTTTTCTCCGTCTCCAACCCGGCCGGGTCACCGAGTTGGCCGGGGTGCCCGGGACCGGTCTGACCCGTCTCGGTCTGCGGCTCCTTGCCGCCCCTTCCCGGATCGCTCCGGTGGTCGCCCTGGACACCCGAGGGTGGATCTCACCCGAGGCCGCCTGGGAGACAGGGGTGATCCCGGAGAACCTGGTCATCGTCCGCTGCGATCAGCCCCAGATTTGGCCCAAGGTCACCGCTGCCCTGCTGGAGGGAGTCCGTGCCCTCTACGCGGAGGTGCCGGTCGGGGCCAAAGAGCAGGATCTCCGCCGTCTGGCCGCACTGGCCCGGGCCAGGTCGGTGGCCGTGGCGATGAGGCCAATGGGGAAGAGCCTTCCTTCGGGGGTAGCCCATCTCCGTCTGAGGGCGCTGGGTGTCACCTGGGAGGGGGTAGATCGGGGTCATGGCCGTTTGAAGAGGCGACGTCTGGTGCTGGAGGCGTCGGGAAAAGGCGCCTCCGGGGTGACCCGGCGATTCGAGGTGGAGGATGAGGGTTCGGACATTGTGCGTGTGGTTTCCGATGTGGTCGTTGGGGAGACCCGACGCGCCATCGGATGACCCCGTTCTGATCGTCGACGATCGGGTCGCCGGTGCCACCGATGATGTCCTGGCTGCCGGGGTCGGCCTGGGCATGCCTCGGCGCGAGGCCGAGGCCCTGGCCCCTTTCGCCACCGTCTTGACCCGTGACCCCGGCGAGGAATCCCGGCGTTTCGACCCGGTGGTCGAGGTCATCGAAGACCTGATCCCAAGGGTGGAGATGGTCTCGCCCGGGCTGGTGTTCGTCCCCATCGACGGGGCGGTTCGCTTCTACGGGGGTGAAGATGCCCTGGCCGAGCGGGTGGTCAAGGAACTGGACAGGCTGGTTGGCCATGAACGAGGCGGGCATGCGTTGGTCGGGGTGGCGGACGGGCCATTCGCCGCCCGTTGGGCCGCGGCCACCACCGATGTGGGCCGGCCCAATGTCATCACCGACACCGTCGGCTTTCTCGCCGGGCTCGATCTGGTCACTCTCAGGGAGAGCGCCAACGGTGACGAGCTGATCGACACATTTCGCTGGCTTGGTGTCTCCACTCTAGGTGAGCTGGCCCGACTGCCTCGAGAGGCCCTTGTCACCCGTTTCGGGAGCCCGGGTCTGCTCGCACATCGATTGGCCAGCGGTGAGGACCGGTTCGTCGACCCCCGGGAGATCCCACCGGAGTTTGCGGTCGACGCCGGCTTCGAGGAGCCGCTGGAGACCCTCGATGAGGTGGCATTTGCTGCTCGGGCACTAGCTGAGAGGCTGTTGAAGGGGCTGAGAGCCTCAGGGGTGGCACCACATCGGGTCTCGATCCTGGCCGAGGCTGCCGCCGGGGAGCCGAGGGAGAGGATCTGGCGCTCAGCCGATCCATTCACCGAGAAGGCCTTGTCCGACCGGGTCTGGTGGCAGTTGCGAGCCTGGGTCGAGTCGGGTGGGGTACCCGGCGGGATCACCCGGTTGCGCATCGCGCCTGCCGACCTCTCCGATGAGGGGAGACAGCTCGGCCTGCTTCAGGACGAGACCTCGCGGATCGAGTCGGAGCGGGCACTTGCCCGGGCCCAGGCCCTGCTCGGCCCCGATGGTGTTCTCCAGGGTCGGGCGCAGGGAGGCCGGATGCCACAGGAGCGGGTGGCCTGGTCACGCTGGGGCGAGCCCCTCGTCGAAGAGGATCGCGACGCTTCGGCTCCGTGGCCAGGAGCGACGCCGTCACCGAGCCCGGCGCTGGTCCCCCCCAGGTTGCAGCCGTTGGAGGTGGAGTGGGACGAGGGATTGCCTGCCCGGGTCAGGCTCGGCACCCGTTGGGAGCCGGTGCTCACCTGGAGCGGGCCCTGGCGTCTCAGTGGCCGCTGGTGGGCGGGGGAGCGGGACGCCGACCGGTACCAGTTGGTCACCTCGGCGGGGGCGTTCCTATGTGTGGTCTCGGAGGGGCGGGCTTTCCTGGCAGGGGTCTACGACTGAGGTGATCACCTGAGTGGGGTGCAACGCCAGGTGGTGCCATCGGGGGCTGAAGCGATCTCGATAGGGGTGGGCCCTTCCCCACCACCTCGATAGTCCTCACCCGTACACTCTGTCGACCGCATCGGATCGAGGAGGCAACAACGTCCACCCGCGAGGCACTGACGTATCAGCCCGCATCGAGATCCAGTTGGCTGAGCCGGCTCCCGCACCGGGTGGGCCGGCTCGCATCGATCGGGGTGAAGGCGGAAGACAGCGAAGAGGTGAGATTGCGCAAGGCTGCTCTCACCCTGCTGGTGGCACTCATCATCACCCTCTCGGTGGTGTGGGTTGGCATCTACGCGGTACTCGGCCTCTACCTGTCGGCGGCGATCCCATTCACCTATCAGGTTCTCGCCGTGGCGAGCATTCTCGCCCTTTCCCGGGGGTGGAGCTTCGAACGGTTCAGCGCGTTTCACCTCACCTTGTGGCTGATCCTCCCCCTCCTCCTGCAAGTGAGTCTCGGCGGGTTCGTTGCCTCCAGCGGAGTGATCCTCTGGTCGCTGATCGCTGCACTGGGGGCCCTGATCTTCGTCCCTCATCCGATTCGGTGGTTCGCGATCTACGCAGTGGCCGTGGTCGTGTCCGGGGTGGCCGAGCCATTCCTCGATCCGGCTCCGATGCCCACCGTCGTCAACGTGTCGTTCTTCGTGCTCAACATCGGAGCAGTCTCCGGCGCCATCTACTTCGTCCTCCGCTATTTCATGCGGGGCCTGGCTCGTGAGCAGGAGAGGTCGGAGCGACTCCTGCTCAACATCCTCCCCGCCTCCACGGCCAAGCGGCTCAGGGCGGGGGAGGAGCCGATCGCCGACCGCTACCAGGAGGTGGCGGTGTTGTTCGCCGACGTGGTCGACTTCACCTCGATCTCGGAGCAACTCACCCCCGACGAAGTCGTGGGGCTCCTCGACGACCTCTTCACCGAGTTCGACACCCTCGCCGATCGGTGGGGTCTGGAGAAGATCAAGACCATCGGCGATGCTTACATGGCTGTGGGGGGCCTACCCGAGCCGAGGGGGGACGCCCCTGAGGCGGCGGCGGGGATGGCACTGGAGATGCTGGAGGCGGCGGCACGAGTGAGGGAATCCCTCCAACTGCGGATCGGGATCGACCTGGGGCCGGTGGCGGCGGGTGTGATCGGGCGCCGCAAGTTCGCCTACGACCTGTGGGGGGACGCGGTCAACACCGCCAGCCGCATGGAGTCGCACGGCGTCCCGGGAAGGATCCAGGTCACCGAGCGGGTGCAACGGCGTCTCCGTGATCGATATGACTTCGAGCAGAGAGGTCCGATCGAGGTCAAGGGAAAAGGCACCATGGCCCCGTATCTGCTGGTCGCCCGACCAGGCGGCGGGGAACGTGTCGACGGGTCGGCGAGACGGGCGGCGGCCGAGCCTCGTTAACGTCAGTCGATGTCCAACAGCCCCTCGTTCCGGAAGGGGATCCGGGATGGCCTGATCATGGTCATACCGGTGGCAGCGTTTGCTCTGGCCTACGGCGTGCTGGCAGTAGATGCCGGGCTCTCGCCGGCGCTCACCATCTTCTCTTCCCTGGTCATCGTCTCCGGCGCCGCCCAGTTCACCATGATCGGGCTTCTCGCTGCAGGGCCGGTCCCGGTCCTGGTGGCGGCGTCCGGTCTCGGACTGCGCCACTTACCGATGTCGGCGAAGCTCGCCGACATGATCGGGCCCCAGCCGCTCGGAACGCGGTTGCGCCTCGCATGGGTGCTCGTGGACGAGACGTTCGGCCTCGCCGTTCGGGCCGCCTACACAGGCGTTGCGGACATTGTCGCCTACAAGTCGGCCGCCGACCTGATCCTGTACTCGTTCTGGATGGCCGGCACCACGGTGGGCGCACTGTTCGGGGGCTCGATCGACCCGGAGACCGTGGGGATCGCTGTGCTCTTTCCCCTTCTCTTCCTGGGTCTGGCCGCACCCATGGTCCACAAACGGCGTGATTGGATCGTCGCCGGCGCCGCCGTGGTTGCGACGTTGGTGGCCACATTGGTTCTGCCGCCGGCATGGCAGATCACCGGAGCGGCGACAGTCGCCGCGCTGGTCGGTGTGGGGTTCCATGAGTGACCTGCATCTCATCCTGGCCGTGGGCGCGGTGACCTTCGCCACGCGAATCGCCTTCCTGCTCAAGCCCCGCCCCATACCGGGAGGATTGGTCGGCAGATTCCTCGACGTGTTCCCGCTGGCCCTGTTCGTCGCGATCGCAGCCCAGGGCCTTCTCGCCCCTCGCGGAACCCCCGAGGTCACTCCCGCCCTGGCCGCCGCAGTCGGCGGGATCGTGGGCGGGATCCTCTTTCGCCGGAACTTGTGGGGAGTGCTCGCGGTCGGGGCGGTGTCCTTCTATGTCGCGAGGGCCCTATTCACCTGACGGGGCGATCCTCGTCTAGGGGGTGGCACGGTTGGCGCTGTTGGCGGCTACCCGCTTGTCCTTCTTGGATTGGCGTTTCTGCTTGAGGTCCTTGGCGGCCACCTTCTTGGTGCTCTTGCCACCTTTGTCCTTGTTTGCCATTGCGACCTCTCTGGTCGGGTGCGGGATCCGGATGGACCCGTGACCAGTGTGTCACCTCTCCGCGCCAAGGAGGGGTGTATTACACCGTGGGTGCGACGCGAGACAGATCGTTGCTATAACCAGGTGGGCTTGACTGGTCGTGAAGGGAAAACATGCGAATCGGGATCTTGACAGGTGGCGGCGACGTCCCCGGGCTGAATGCGTGCATCAAGTCGGTCGTCACCCGGGCGGCCGAAGAAGGGCACGAAGTGGTGGGGATCCGGCGTGG
>JBFYOJ010000169.1:0-2690 GCA_041303885.1 Acidimicrobiia bacterium
CGTGGAGCAGGCACCCTGGCTCCGTCATTTCACCGCCAGATTCGAGCCGGTGTGACAAGGCGAGGGGGACAGGGCCTGGATCATGGTTAAGTTCGGTGATCCCCGACCAGAGACCCGAGGGACATCGACGTGAAGACAATGCGCATTGGCCGGATCTTCGGGATCGATATCCGCATCGACGTGTCATGGCTGATGATTGCCTTCCTGGTCGGCTGGTCGTTCTACATCCAGTACGACACTGTGTTCCCGGCCCTCGGCCCGGGGGCGACGGTGCCACTCGCTGGGTTCTCCGTGCTCGTGTTCTTTGGGTCGGTCCTGCTTCATGAGCTGAGCCACTCGGTTGTGGCCCGGAGGCTGGGGATCCCGGTGGAGAGCATCACGCTGTTCCTGTTCGGCGGTGTGAGCACTACGAAAGCCGAACCGAGCGAGCCCAGAGACGAGTTCTTCATGGCCATCGTTGGGCCTTTGACCAGCCTCGCACTCGCCGGGCTGTCCTGGCTGGTGGTCAATCTCGCCGGGGACCTCCTTGCCGACCCCATTGCGTACGCCGTGGGTTACATCGGCTGGCTCAACCTTGCTCTCGGCCTGTTCAACCTCCTGCCCGGCTTCCCGCTCGACGGTGGGAGGGTCCTGCGCTCGATCCTGTGGCGGGCCTCCGGGGATCAGGCGGCTGCCACCAGGGGCGCTGCGCGCACTGGGAAGGTGATAGCGACTCTCATGATCGGGCTCGGGATCGTCTCGGTTTTCTGGGGAAACCTGGGCGGTCTCTGGTTTGCGGCGATCGGGTGGTTCCTGCTGCAGGCGGCGACCGCGGCCGACCAGGACGTGGCGCTCCGGCTCGTCCTCAAGGAGGCATTGGCTCGTGACGTGATGTCCCCGGACCTGGTGACGATCCCGTCCGAATCGACGATCAGGGCGGCAGTGGACGAGTACTTCCTCCGCTACGACCATTCGGCCTTCCCAGTCTCGGACATTGAGAAGCCGGGTCTGCTGACGCTGCGCGCCGTGAGACAGGTCCCACGTGACCAGTGGGACTATCGCCAGGTGTGGACCGCCGCCGTTGGCCTGGACGAGACGACGACGGTGGGGCCCGACACACCCATGACCCAGGTCCTCGAACGTCTGCGCGAGCAGGATCACGAGCGGGTGCTCGTTGTCGACGGCACCGAGATCCTGGGGATCATCACACCTCGTGATGTGGCCCGCTGGGTGCGGCGCTCCGAGGAGTTGGGCCTGACCGGCAGCGACCGCTGAGTCACCAGCCGACGCGGCCGGTACCCTGCGAGACCTGATGGCCTCGTTCATGTCGCTCCGGGATGCCATTGCTCATGCCGTCGAAGACGGGCAGAGTGTCGCCCTCGAGGGGTTCACCCATCTCATCCCATTCGCCGCCGGGCACGAGATCATCAGACAGGGCCGGTCCGGTCTCACCCTGATCCGGATGACTCCCGATCTCATCTATGACCAGATGATCGGGATGGGCTGCGCCAGGAAGCTCGTCTTTTCGTGGGGCGGCAACCCGGGAGTGGGTTCGCTTCATCGTCTTCGTGACGCCGTCGAACGGGACTGGCCCCATTCCTTGGAGATGGAGGAGCACAGTCATGCCGGCATGGCCGCCGCCTGGGCGGCAGGGGCGGCCGGGATGCCGATCGCGCTGCTACGAGGGTATCTGGGCACCGGTCTGCCCCAGGTCAATGAGAACATCCGGTTCCTGAAGGACCCGTTCACCGACGAAGAACTGGCCGCGATCCCCTCGCTCCAGCCCGAGGTCGGCATCATTCATGCCCAGCGGGCGGATCGGGCCGGCAACGTTCTCCTCGAGGGAATCGTCGGGATCCAGAAGGAAGTGGTCCTCGCGTCCAGGTTCTCGGTGGTGACAGTCGAGGAGATCGTCGACAACCTCGAGGCTCCGAGCCTGAACAGCGTCATCCTTCCGGGCTGGACGATCGATGTGATCGTCGAGGCTCCGGGTGGGGCCAAGCCCTCCTATGCCCATCGGTACTACGACCGCGACAACGCCTTCTACCTCGCCTGGGATGAGATCTCTAGAGACCGGGAGAGGTTCCTCGATTGGATGGCTGAGAACGTGATCGGGGCGGGGAGCGCGTGATCGCCTACACCGCGTCCGAGATGATGGTGGTCACCGCCTCCCGGGCACTGCGCAACGACCATGTCTGCTTCGTGGGAATCGGTGCCCCCTCTGCCGCGTGCAACCTCGCCCGCCTCACCCACGCCCCCGACATCGCCCTCATCTACGAGTCGGGGACCATCGGGGTCCGCCCCGACATCCTTCCTCTCTCGATCGGAGATGGCGAGCTGGCCGACACGGCAATCGTGACCGTGTCCGTGCCCGAGATGTTCCAGTACTGGCTCCAGGGTGGGAGGATCGACATCGGCTTCCTCGGAGCTGCCCAACTGGACAGGTTCGGGAACATAAACACCACCGTCATCGGCCACTATGACCGGCCCAAGGTGAGACTGCCCGGAGCCGGCGGCGCCCCGGAGATCGCCACCCACTGCCGGGAGGTGTACCTGATCATCGAGCACTCGCCACGTGCCTTCGTCGAGGAAGTCGACTTCGTCACAACGCTCGGGTTCGGGCCGACCGGCGCCGAGCGGAGCGCCCTCGGGATCGAGACGAAAGGGCCAACCCTGGTAGTGACCGATCTCGCCCTGCTCCGGCCGGAGCA
>JBFYOJ010000170.1:0-15324 GCA_041303885.1 Acidimicrobiia bacterium
ACGTCGCGATTGAGATGGACACTCGATGCGCCGACCTGGGCGACGACACGGGGGACAACCTCCCGAGGTTCGCCGAACTCGACCCGCAGCCGGCCATCCTGTCGACGCAGACCTTCATCCAACGAGCGCAGGGCCGCCACCAGGGTTGAGCGTCGCGACCCGGATACACGGCTGAACAAGATGGGGTCGACGACGAACAGAGGGCAGACGGCCCGCGCTCTCGTCCCCGCCGACCAGGCGGGGTTGTCACGCAACCTGAGATCGCGTCGAAACCAAACGACGGCCACCGACATCAGGTGCGCTTGACCGGGCCCGGGAAGAAGGCGTTGGTGCGACGCGCGTACTCCTCGTACTCGGGCCGGCGCTTGGAGATGGTCTTCTCCAGCAGCGCGACGCCCGAGCCCCGGAGCAGGAGGAACGACATCACCAGCGGCGAGAACATGGTCCACCACGCCCCGCCGGCCAGGGCGACCACATAGTGACCCCACCAGACCGCAAAGTCGCCGAAATAGTTGGGATGCCGGGTGAAGCGCCACAACCCGCGATCCATGACCTTGCCCTTGTTCTCGGGCTTCCCCTTGAACCGGGCGAGTTGGATGTCCCCGACCGTCTCGAAGAAAAGCCCCACCAGCCAGATGGTGACGCCCACGATGTCGAGCCAGTAGATGCCGGTCTCACTCGTCTGACCGATCACAACCGGGAACGAGATGAGCCAGATGAGGAGCCCTTGGAGGAGAAACACCTTGAACAGGCTGATCAGCCAGAACCACTCCGGGGCCTTGTCACGCATCTCCCGATACCGGTAGTCCTCGGGTTTGCCAAGGTTCCTCCAGACCAGGTAACCGGTGAGGCGGAGCCCCCAGATCGACACCAGCACCGCGAGAAGCAAGCCACGGGGACCTGGCGCGTCCGCGCCGAGATGGGTGACCCACGCCACCACGACGAAACCGAAGCCCCAGATCATGTCGACGATGGACGCATCCCGGATGAGGAGACTCACCACCCAGGCGAGGACCATCAGCGCCAGAGAGGCCAGAGCGGAGACGAGGAGCAATTCGGCCACGGAGGTCACTCTGCGTACCTCCGTCCGGAAACCCAGGCGTCGATTTCCGCCCACAACTCGTAGAGCCACTCAAGGCGCTCTCCACGGGATCGCGGAATCTCGGCGCGGGGCACTCTCCAGAACCTCACATCGATCCGGGAATCGACCAGACCACCCGACCAGATGTCCTTGACGCGAGCGAATCCCTCGAGGCCGCGATGGGCCAGCACGACCACATCGGCTTCGGTGGCCTCGAGAAGTGCCAGTGCCCCCCCTGGGCGAGGGGGCAGGACACGCTCGTATCGAGACGCCAGTTCGGCAATGGCACCACCCTTGGCGACCAAAGGAGCCACGTATCTGGCCAACTTGGCTTCCGAGTACCGCGTTCCTTCCGGATAGATCATCACACCTCCCGAATCGCCGATCCCGGTCGCCAGGCTACGGATCGCAGCGACCTCCGCCTCGCCTGCCCGGGAGTGCCGATCCACGAAGTAGTTGGGCAGACGGTTGCCAGCGATGTCGAGAGCAGGGTCGACAAGGAGCTCCCTTTTGAGGACGTAGCGAAGCCTGATCTCATGTTCCTTCGTCACGTACCGCGCCGGGAGGAGAGTGTCGACGAGGGAGGCATGCCTGGAGAACAGGAGGATCGGCGCGGGCGGGACTTGATCCAGACCCTCCACGGAGAAGGTGAGCCCGAATACCCAGGTCATCGTGTTGAAGGTCCACATCGCCCACGCCCCCTGCAACCGGTATGTCGCCTCGATCGACACGGGCCGCCCGAGCAGGGCGACACTGGCAAGGGCGACCACCGCCCAGACCTCGCCTATGAGATAGACCCACAGGAAGACAACGAGACGGGTCGCCATCGCCGGCCTGCCGCCGGCGATCCGGCGAACGAGATCGACCAATAAGGCGGTGACGAGCAAGACCGGCAGTCCGATGCTCACCAGCCCGCACAGGACCACGATCGTCGGGATCGTGATCAGTCGTCTCAACCATGTCGTTTCGGTCACGGTGGCAATCCAACACTATGTTCGGGCTCGAATACCGCTGCGGATGACAACGGAGGCATGACGTTGGGGAACGTGATCGTCGGAACAGGGATGTTCGTCCCGGACAACGTCGTCACCAACCACGACCTCGCCCGCATCATGGACACTTCGGACGATTGGATCACGACCCGTACCGGCGTCAAAGAGCGCCGATTCGTCGATCCCGGGGTTGGCTCCTCCGATCTCGCCATCGAGGCGGCGCGTCGAAGCATGTCGGACGCCGGTGTTGGACCTGGAGAAATCGACCTCCTGGTCACGGCCACAATGACGCCGGACTACCTCGCACCAGGGATCGCTGGGCTGGTCCAGGCCGGATTGGGCCTCGGCCACATCGCCGCCTTCGACATACGACAGCAGTGCAGTGGCTTCCTTTACGGCCTCGACCTGGCCGATGCCATGATCTCATCGGGTCGTGCCGACGTGGCCGTGGTCGTCGGTGCCGAGGTGCACGCCGGGTTCCAGCCATGGAACAAGACATCGTGGGACCTGGCACTCGGCGGGGACGGCCAATTGAGCGAGGCCGAATACGCCCGGAACACCGCTTATCGAGCTTGGAGCGTCTTGTTTGGCGACGGCGCGGGGGCTGTCGTCCTGCGTCGGGGCGAGACCGAGGGCGAGGGCCTGCTCGCTACATCGCTCCACACCGACGGCTCAGGCTTCGAGTTGATCTGGGTTCCCGGAGTCGGGTTTCGCGAGCGGCCGTATGTGAGCCATGAGCAGATCGACCGAGACGCCCATCTGCCGCACATGGACGGAGGAAACCTGTTTCGGAGCGCGGTACGACTGATGCCGGAGGCGGCCAGGGAGGTAGCCGCGCGCTCAGGCCTGAGCATCGACGAGATCGATGTCGTCGTGGCGCACCAGGCAAACGATCGGATACTCGAAGGGGTGAGACGCCAGTTCGACCTCGGTCCGGAGAAGGTGCCGTCCAACATCGGAAGCTACGGGAACACCACCGCGGCGACCCTTCCCATCCTCTATCACGAACTGCGAGAGGCAGGCCGTGTCGGCCCGGGGAGCCTGGTCTGTTTCGCCGCGTTCGGAGCCGGATCCCATTACGGGGCAGCCCTCCATCGGGAGCCGGCCGGCCGCTAGGCCACGAGGTCACGGACGATGATCTCTGCCCTCTTCTTCACCTGGTTCTTTGCTGCCTCCTTGTTGACCTTCAACGCCTTGCGGCGCCCGGTGCCCCCGGGACGGGGATTCCCCCCGCTCTGGTTGCCCGCAATGGTCGTCTCGGAACTGGCGCCCTGGCTGTTCGCACTCCGAGCTCTCGTCGCCGGCGCCTTCGTCTGGGCAGGGGCTCTCGATCGCCCGATCGGGCAGGCCGGACTCCTGTTGTTCGCGTTCTCGGAGCTCGCCCTGGTGCCACTGATGGGGCGGACCTGGAGAGCGGCGCGTGAGGCGGGCATGTCACCTTCGGCTCGGGACCTGTTCCGCGTCCGAGCCCGCCTGCCCGATGGGGTGGTGAAGACCCCTGAAGTCGCCTACTGGGATGACCTCACCCTGGATGCATACCGACTCCCCTCCACCGTCAACGGACCGGCCCTCGTCTACATCCACCCCGGTTCGTGGATGAGGGGCCGACCCGGCCGACAGGCCCTGCCACTCATCCACACACTGGCCCTGGCCGGTTGGGTCATACTCGACATCCGATATCCCCTCTCCCCGATGGCGACCTTCCCGGATCATCTGATCGGGGTGAAACGGGCAATCGCCTGGGCCAGGGGCGAAGGGCAATCGCTCGGAATCGATCCAACGAGGATCGCGGTAAGTGGCGCCTCCTCCGGAGCCCATCTCGCCGCACTGGCCGCCCTCACCTGGGATCACCCCGACCTGCAACCTGGGTTCGAGACAGCCGACACGTCGCTGATTGCATGCGCCCCTCACTACGGGATCTACGACCTCCTGGTGCGGAATGGGACCCGCTACGACTGGCCGTTCGTGGCCCGTCATGTGATGAAGGCGAATCCCCAGGAAGCTCCAGACCTCTATCGACTCGGATCGCCTATCGACCTGGTCCGGCCCGATGCACCGCCGTTCTTCGCAGTGCACGGCTCATTCGACTCGGTCGTCCTACCGGGCGAATCTCGCCACTTCGTCGATGCGCTTCGCTCGGCTGGAGCGGAAGCCCGATACCACGAGGTGTGGGGCGGGCAGCACGGATTCGATGCGATCGGATCGCTGCGCGCTCGAGCGGTCGGCCTGCTGGTCGCCGACTTTCTCATCTCGACCGCCGAATCCTGAACGACACTCATCCGTCATCGGTGTCGGCGTCGAACACGAGGAGAAAGCAACCCGATGGCCTGCGATGCGGGCCGAATGTTCGAAAGGAAGCACCGATGAGAACCCGACTACTGGCAGTCGCCGCGATCGCGGCCCTGGTGGCCGCCTGCGCAGGCGAACGTGACGGCACCACAACCACGGCGGCCGCTGCGGAGGCCAGCACCACGACGGTCGCTCCCGACCCGACCACCACGGCGGCCGAAATGACGACGACCGCGGCCATGGAGGAGATGAGCATCCTCGAGACAGCCGAAGCGGCTGGCGGCTTCACAACACTGATCGCAGCCGTCGAGGCGGCTGGGTTGACCGAGACCCTCGAGGGTGAGGGGCCGTTCACGGTGTTCGCCCCGACCGACGAGGCTTTCGCGGCACTACCCGAGGGAACCGTCGAAGGATTGCTCGAGGACCCGGAGGCGTTGAGCAACATCCTTCTCTACCACGTCGTTCCCGACGCGGTGACTTCCGATCAGGTGGTCACTCTCGAATCCGCAACCACCGCCCAGGGCTCGGACGTGGCGATCAGCGTCGAGGGTGATTCTGTGATGATCAACGATGCGACTGTCATCTCGGCCGACATCATGGCTTCCAACGGCGTCATCCACGTCATCGACACCGTCCTCCTTCCCCCCGACGCCTGATCTCCTCCCAAATCAGGCGTCCCGACGTGAAAGGGGCTCGGGTCACCCGGGTCCCTTTCACATGCCGCGAACGTGAGTCCTGAGTGAGCTCCACCGACCGTCTGCCTACCCTTGGTTTCGATGGACCAGCAGCGTGTGGAGAGTAGCGACACGAGCTTTCGTGATCGGCTTCGGTCTGACCTCACCGCCGCCTTGCGGTCCGGGGACAAGCCGCGCACCAGCGCCCTCCGATCCGCTCTGGCTGCGATCGAGAACGCGGCAGCGGTCGACATCGAGACCCGAGCCGAGGGCGTCGCCGGCTACGGCGATGTTCCCCGTCGGCGGCTTTCACGTCGAGACCTTTTAACCGTGATGTCGGCTGAGATCGAAGAGCGCGAGGTCGCCGTGGATCAGTACAGGTCGGCCGGTCGTCCTCTGGAGGCCGACGTCCTCGAGGACGAGATCGCGGTCCTGCGCTCCTACCACGGGGATCTCTGATCAGGGCGAGACTTGGAGGGCCTGCCTGAACCGCCTATCCGGGATCGTGGCCCCGCATCGGACGAGGGCCAGGTGCCACGAGGGAGAGTTGCCGAGAGCCCAACGGAGGCCGGCTGTGGCGGCCCGGCCCGCTGCGACCGAGCCAGGCATCCTGGCCACACCGAGGATCCCACGCAGACGTCGTGGGATCGTCGCGACCGCCGCCTCCAGCAACACCTTGTAGCCGAACTTGAGCCCGGGATCGAGAGGCGGATCGGTGAGGAAATCCACTGCCTCCCGCATCTCTGGGGACGGGGCCAGGTCTGGATGAAGCTCGATCCAACGCGAAAGGCCCACCGCGGTCGATGGCATCGGATCAGACCCGAGCAGAGCGCCGATACGAGTCTGCTCCAACACGAAACGATCCTCGCCGGCGGGCGTCAAGGGAATGCCTCCGTAGACGCGATGAGCGACGAGAAAAGACTCGGTCAGGGCGTTGTGGACCCACGCAGAGAATCCGGGGTCGGAGGCATCGTACGGGATCCCCCGGCTGGACACACCCGAGACGACCCGATGGATCCGCCGCACCTGCGCAACCGCACGATCCACCTCGGGCATCGCCCCGTAGGTGGTGGCCGTCACGTATGAGGAGGTGCGGGAGAGACGGCCCAGCGGATCCTCCCGGTATCTCGAGTGATCCCCCACTCCGGCCACGACCTCGGGATGGGCTGCCTGGACGAGCAGACCGCGAATCCCTCCCACAAAGGCTGCCACATCGCCGATGACCTCCCATGAGGCCGACCCCGGTCCGAGCAGACCCGGGTCGCCGGGGAAGTCGAGGCTGTCGGCGAGGGGATAGGGCGCATGAGAGAAGGGTGACGTCGCCGACGAGACGACTCGCTGCCGAAGCTGATCGGCGAGCCGGCCCAGGGAGCTCTCGATTCGCGTGCTCATGGCCATCAGGTCTCGATGACGGACACCACGTCGCCTTCGCTGCTCACGACACCGCCTGCCCGCTCCCTGGTCAGGGCGAAGCCGGTCACCTCGCCAGTCCAGGTGAACCGTGACGGCTCCGGGTCGTTTCCCAGGACCCCGGCCGAGATCACCTGCTCGTCTGGGGTTATGACCCACAGCTGATAGGTGCGATCGTCGGACAATGGATCGAGGGTTTCGGTTGGCAGCATGAATCCCTCGCCGTCCAGGGTCAGGACAACCTGGGCCACCGAGCCGCCCTCGGTCTCGAAGTCGGCCACGATCGACCCGGGCTGGTTGGAGGCGGTCTCGGCCGCAGCCAGAACCCCGTCGGGGCCGGACAACTCATTGATCGTCATCCGCTGGACCAGGGCGAGTCCGGCGAAGACGAGGGCCACCACCGCTGCGATCGACGCAAACCAGATCCCGGCAGACCTGCGCTCTGGTCGGGCAGCGTCGAGGCTGACCACCTCCCCGGACTCCGAAATGTCACCTATCTCCTTCGAGATCCGGTCCCAGAGGGCCACGTCGGCGGGACCGTCGGCCGTGAAGGTTGCGGTAACCGACTGATGCAGCGCCAGCTCGGCCGAGCAGATGTCGCAGGAGGCGAGATGGGCCTCGACCTCGCCAAGCTCCACTCCTTCGAGAGCGTCGAGGGCGAGCAACGGGAGCAACTCGAGAATCTGGTCGTGGGTCATCATGGTGAAGCACCTTCCAGTGAAGTCGCCAGCTTCTGCATACCGCTGCGAATCCTGCTCTTCACCGTTCCCTCCGGCGCTCCGAGGCGCCGTGCAACCTCGACATAGCTGAGACCACCGAAGTAGGCCATGGCGATAGCCTGACGCTCTCCTTCGGGGAGCCCTGAGAGGGCACGCTGCACCTCCTGGGCCAGTTCCCCCGCGAGGACCTCGTCGACGAGGTCGAAGTGGTCGGGGTCGGGCGGGACGAGCTCTCTCCTGGTACGGGCTTGTTCTGAGCGGACCGTGTCCACAGCCCTCCGGTGCGCGATGGTCAGGAGGAATGTCCGCAACGACCCTCGGCTCGGGTCGTACTTCCCCGGAGATCTCCAGAATCCGACAAATGTGTCCTGCACGACGTCCTCGGCCAGTGCCTCGTCTCTCAAGACCCGGGATGCCAGCGATTTCACCGCCCCGCCGTAGGCCTTGTACAGCTCCTCGAGGGCGGCACGATCACCCGAGGCGACACGCGAAGCGAGCTCCGCATCGTCCCGATTCAAGTCGCCCACATCCTGCTCCATCCGGCCACCAAGACCGAATGTTAGGGATGACCCGGCTTCGGCGAACTCCTGTCAATTCAGGTCAGTTCCATTGCACGTCGTGTTCGTACCCGGGGCCTCGCCCGGATGTCGCCCTCAGGGGGCGATGCCGCTACTTCTGGACGTCGCCTTCATGCCGTGCCAGGTCCACGGTCGAGGTGTTGTCGATGGTGACGAATGCCTGTGGATTGGCGCGATGTATCACCTGGGTCACGGTGTAGACGTCTTTGCGCGGGACGACACAGAACGTGACCCTCACTTCACCGGACAGCCCATCGCCGTTGAGGACGGTGGCTCCGTAACCACGGTCACGCAGCAGGGGGGCGACCGGGTCGGTCGCCACCGGGGCCACCACCCGGATCAACGCATGACCCAGCGCCATCCATTCCTCGACGACCGAACCGGCGTAGGTGCCCGCTGCAAAGCCGAGGGCAAAGGCGATCATCCGGGCCGGATCGTCGAGGGCATCGAAAACTCGGGAGATGGCAAGCACCCAGACCAGCGCCTCGACGAAGCCGAGCAGAGCCGCGGGGAGCCTCCTTCCCCTGCCGAGGAGGACGATTCGCACGGTCGACATCCCCACGTCGAGCAGACGCAAGGTGAAGATGAACAAGAGGTCGAACGCGGTGTCCACCGGCCTTCACGGTAGGGAGCGGTGCAACGCCCGCCTGGACAATCCGGCGAATGGCGGCGGCCTTGCTGCGTCGAGGGCCGCGAGCTCAGCCTTCGAGCTCCCCCCGGCGCCGCTCCAGCCCGGAGACGATGGCCCAGCCAACCAGCAGCCCGAGTAGCACCATCCACGCCCAGGAAGACCGGATGACTTCGACGGCCATGTTGTAGTCGGCCTGGAGATCGACGCCGTTGACGGATGAGACCGTGCGCATGTCGCCATACAGCCCACCCTCGAAGCTGGCCTGGATGCCTCTTGCCGAGGCTCGTATCCCGCTGCCCTCCGGGCCGGTGCCGGTCCCACCGGTGCCCGAGCCGTCGCCATCGGTGCCCTCGAGCCCGGCCGCCGGGACTGTGGTGCTGGTCGAAGAAGTGCCTCCGGTCGAGGTGTCGTCCCGGTCTGGCCCGAACAGTGTCGGCTTGGTCACCGGTGCCGCGGTAGTCGTGGTCGAGGGCTCGGTCGTCGTGGTCGTGCTCTCGCTGGCCCCGGGCTTGGTGGTAGTGGTCGTGTCCGGCTTGGTGGTGGTTGTCGCCGGCTTGGTCGTGGTCGTGGTGTCGCCTGGGACCGTCGTCGTGGTCTGATCGACGCTAGTGGTGGTCGTGGTGGTGTCCCCGCCCTCTTCGGCCGGCACGCCCTGGAGCTCGACGTTGTCGATGTAGACCTCGCTTCCCAGGAGTGTCGATTCGAAACGGAACCTGATCTGGAAGTCCTCGGAGCTGAACTCGCTGATGTCGATGGTCCTGTGCTCGGTGAACTCGGTCTCCAACGAGTACTGCTTCACCGTCTCCCAGCCCTCTTCGCCCTTCACCTGGACACGCAGCGACGATCCGAGCAGCGACCCGGTCGCTTTGATATCGAAGCACAGCTCCAGTTCTCGCAGGTCGCTGGTGTCGGCGCGACGGGTGGCCCCGATCGGCCCGCTGAGCAGGGTGGTCAGGGCGGCGATCTGCATGCAATTGCCCGAGGCGCAATGACCCGAGCTGACCACGCGAACGTCGCCTTTCTTCTCGTCGCCATCGTCGCCGTTCTCCTGCCAGGGCCCGGACCAGGGCAGGGAGCCGTCCGAGCCGCCCCACCCGATCGAGGTGAATTTGTCTTTGATGTTCCCGGTCGAGGTGGCGAGTGCGGTCAATCCCGGGGCGAGGGCGAGCACGAGGACAAAGGTCAGGGCGAGGGGCACTGGTCGTCTCACGCCGACATTGCCCTGATCACATCGGCGACGGTGAAGTCGTCGGTCTCATGGCCGCTCCCCACCTCGGCCACCAGGAGCGGCAGAGTCACCGTGAAGTAGCTCTTCTGGGCGAATCTCTGATAGGAGAGCTTGCCGCCGAGCAAACCTGTGAGACGGGAGGCGACGCCCAGCCCGAGACCGAGGGTCCCGGTCATCAGGGTCGCCTGGCCATTGTGGATGAACCGATCGAACAGTCTCCCGAGGCGGTCCTCGGGAACCCCGGCACCGTCGTCCCAGACCTCGATGTCGACGACGCCGTCGCCCGTGGTGACCTCCACCCCCACATTCGGGCCGCCATGACGGGCGGCATTGGAGATCAGGTTGATGATCACGTGGCGCAACCGGGCGGCGTCGGTGGCAACCAGGGTCTCCTCGGTCGCCCGCCTGATGGTCATGCCGGCTCGCTCGAAGGGGAGCAGAGCCGAGTCGATGACATCAGAGACCCTCGTCGGGCTCAGCTCGATTTGAATCCCGGTGCTCTCCAGCCGGGCGGCGGCGAGCAGGTCGTCGACCATGCGGGTCATCTCGGCGGCCTCATTGGCGATGATCTGGGACAGCTCGAGTGAGGTGGCAGCGTCTTCGGCGCCTCCATCGGTCAGGATCTCCGCGAACCCGTAGATCGAGGTCAGGGGAGTCCTGAGCTCATGGGACAGACCGGCGATGAACTCGTCCTTGGCCCGCCCGATCTCCCTCTCCTTCTCCAACTCCAGGTCGGCTTTGAGACGAAGCTCACGCACCTGGCCGCGGGCGATCCTGCGGTAGATGAACACCGCGGCGGCGGGTATCCCCAGCATCAGGAAGAACTTGATGAAGTCGGTCATGCGATTTGCGCCGACCGTGTTGGCGTCGATCTGCAGCTGGATGCTGGCCTGTTCAGCCTGCAGCGAGTCGACCAGGTCGATGTACGACGTCTCCAGATCGGCCATGAGCAGGGTCTTGGCCGTCTCGTGGTCACCCGTTTCCAGCGCCCCTATCACATCCTCCACCCTGGCGACGAAGTGAGTGAGCGATGCAGTCGAGACACGGGACCCTCCGATGTCCCGAAGCTCGGCGAGACGGTCGCCGGCGTCTTCGGCCTCATCCATTGCCGCGAGGACATCCGCCCTGGTCGCCAGTTGCGACCCGGCGAGCTCGGAGAAGGTGGTGGCCTGGACCAGGGCCGCTCGAGTCAGTGCGGCAGTGCCGAGCGATGCATTGGTCCAATGGAGGTCCGCCGCATTGGCCGCCACCCGGCCCGCACCGACGGAATTGGCAAAGGCGAGGCCAACTACCAGCACAACCAGAAGCAGCGTCGCTCCGACGGCGACGCCTGCTGCGCGCCCTTGCGCAATTGGACGGATCGGGCGTTCCAACCCCATGAGGGGTTATCGGCCCTTTTCGCGTTTTTTCTTTAGAGGGCGAGGGAACTCTTGACCGGTTCGGTCGCGGGAGCTAGGAATCGGTGCCCGATCACAACCCGAGGTGATCTGTGAGGAGTTCGGTGATCGGCCACGCTCCGCCCGATGTGTTGGAAATCGTGGTGTGGGTCACATCCAGAAGAGGATCGTGCGCCGTCCAGAAGGAGACTCCTGCGTCACTGCCGATCAGCATCACGGTTTCGGTCGACTCGTGGAGCCAGAAGCCGAGACCGTAGCGCATCGACTCCGACGGCACCCCGCTGCGGGGGCGCACCATTTCGGCCACCCAATCCGACGAGACGACCTGCCCGGCGAAGAACGACCTCCACAACGAGCTGATATCGGCGGCGGTGGTGTAGACGCCGCCGTCTCCGTTGCCCCGCACCGGGAGATGCAGGACGTTGCTCCTGGAAACGCCATCGATGATGAGGTATCCCATAGCGGCGTCTCCGGGGAGCTCGTCAGAGCGCAAGAACTCGGTCCCGGTCATGCCCGCCGGTTCGCAGACGCGTTGTCTCACCAGCTCGACGAACGGTGTTCCACTCGCCCGCTCGGCGATCAGCGCCAGGACGACGTAGCCGCCATTGCAATAGGCGAAACGTTCCTCGGGTGCGAACTTGGTTGGGAACCCGTCGAGGACGGCGAGGTACTGCTCCGTTGTGGCGAGTTGATGCACCGGGACCGGCATGACATATTCGTCGACCTGATAATCGCCCTCTTCGTCGAGGTAGTCACCGATCCCGGAGCGATGCGAGAGCAGGTGCTCGACAGTCACATCGTCACGGATCAGCGGAAGGTCGCTCCCGAGCATGGAACGCGCCGTTCTCGAGAGCTCGAGAACACCGTCTTCGATCAAGCTCACCACCGTGAGGGCGGTCAAACCCTTGGTCCCACTGGCAATCCCGAACCGGGTATCGACAGTGTTGGGGATCTCAAGGGCGCGGTGGGCCATGCCGTAGGCCTTGGCCAGCTCGACCCTGTCGGCGCGGTCGACCCGCACCACACCGGAGAAAGCCGTCTCGTTGGCCAGGGCATCGAGGTTGCTCTCGAGTTCGGACACGGAACGGGCCGCTAGCCGTGCCTGCTCAAACCTGACCTGGGCCGATGGTTTCCCCACGCCCCAGCCAGCTCTGGGCCGCCTCGTTGACCACCGAGTCGAACTTCAGCCCCATCAGGATCACCCCGGCGGCACCGGCATCACGCGCCCGGGTCTCCAGCTCTGCGGTGAGCTCCCAACCCAGTTTGCGCCCAACATCCGGCGCCAACTCTGACAGCCTGCGCTTCAACCGGTCGGTGGCCGGAACCGCGCCGATCGACTCCATCTGCTCCACCCAGGTTGGACTGAACGGCGGGATGATCATCACGAACACCGGCGGGTCCTCAGACTTGAGTTTGAGCCGGCCCATTTGCAGGTCGAGCACGTCCGGGTCGAGGATCGGACCGGTGACGAAGAACTGGGCGCCCAGTTCGATGCGGCGACGGAACTGCCATTCCCGGAAACGCGTCGGCATCCCGACCTCGAAGTCGGGCAGGTTCTCCTGGAGCTCGGTGAGGTGCTCCACGATTTCGTAGTGATGGGCAAGATGGTCGACATGTGGGACCGTGTCGCCGATCACCACGAGGAAAGAGTCGACGCCATTCCCCAGAGCGCCACGCACCTCGGACTCGATGGCGAGGATGTTCCGGTCCCTGGTGGATACCACCACCGTGGGATGGACATCCGGGGTGTCATGGGTGATCCGGGCCGAGAAGGCATACGGGGAGACTCGGATGCGACCGAAGACGTTGTCGGTCACCAGGACGTGGCTCCAGGTGGGCGACAGGCTCCTGTGCTGCAGGTTGGGCAGTTCCGGCGGGTTGATCTCCGCGATGCGGAGCCAATCCTTGGCGTCAATCAGCATCTCTCTTCTCCCTTGGCTTGCGGGCGACGAAGTACTTGGCCTGTGGGTGATGGCAGATGATCGCCGAGGTGGTCTGCTCGGGTTGATACTGATAGGAAGTCTCCTCACCCACGGTGATCCCGATACGATCGGCGCCGAGCAGGTAGGCAACCTTCTCGTTGTCCTCGAGATCTGGACAGGCCGGATATCCCCACGAGTACCGCCCGCCGCGGTACTGCTGGCGAAACAGCCCGAGCAACGAGGGCCCGTCCTCTGAGGCAAATCCCCATTCCTCTCTGATTCGATGATGCCAGTGCTCGGCCAGCGCCTCGGCGAGCTCCACCCCGAGACCATGAAGCATGAGATAGTCGGTGTACCGATCGGCCTCGAACAGCTCCCTGGTCCGCTCCGAGATCTGGCTGCCCATGGTCACGATGTGGAATGCGGCGTAGTCCACCTCCTCCCCCACGGGACGGAAGAAGTCCGCAATGCAGAGATAGGGGTCCTCCTGCTGACGGGGGAAGCCGAAACGGGTGAGCTCGGTCTGTGCCCTCTCGTCATCCCAGATCACGAGATCGTCACCGTCGGCGTTGGCGGGGAAATAGCCGTACACCACCTTGGGGTGGAGCAGGTCGTCGGCCCTCGCCCTGGCCACCTGCTCTCTGAGCATCGGGGCCAGCCTCTCCTTGAAGTCGGCGTCGTTCTCACCCTTCTCCGGCCGGTACTGCCATTGATTGCGGAACAGCGCGGTCAGATTGAGGTAAGGGACGATGTCGTCGATCGCCACACCGCGGATCACCCGGGAGCCGGTGAAGGGCGGAATGAAGATCTGATTGTCCCTCTTCACATCCGGCGAGCGCGCGGGGATCTCCCCCCCGGAGGTCTCCACGTCGGCGTGCCGGCGAGGCGCGATGGGATTGGGAGCCGGCTCACCGGCCACGATCCGGCCCATTGCCTCGAGCCCTGCGAAGGCGTTCTTCCCGTAGTAGAGGGGCCCGGCGTACCTGGACCGGAGGTCGGCCTCGACATAACTGCGGGTGAGTGCGGCGCCACCGAGGAGGACGGGCACATGACCGAGCCCTCGCCGCTCCAGCTCGTCGAGGTTGTCCCGCATTATGAGGGTGCTCTTCACGAGGAGACCGCTCATCCCGATCGCATCGGCGTCCGTCTCCTCGAGTTTGGCGATCATCTCCGAGATGCCGACCTTGATCCCGAGGTTGTGCACCTCGTAGCCGTTGTTGGTGAGGATGATGTCGACCAGGTTCTTCCCGATGTCGTGGACGTCGCCAGAGACGGTGGCGAGCACGATTCGGCCCCGGGTCGCCCCGTCGGCCTTCTCCATCATCGGCTCGAGATGGGCCACCGCCTTCTTCATCGTCTCCGCCGACTTGAGCACGAAGGGGAGCTGCATCTCGCCACTGGCGAAGAGGTCGCCGACAACCTTCATGCCGCTGAGAAGGAACTCATTGATGATGTCGAGGGGGGCCGTCCCCTCCGCCAATGCCAGGCCGAGGTCGGTGATGACGTTCTTCTGGTCACCATCGATGATCCTCCGGGCGAGCCGATCTCCGACCGGCAGGTCGTCGTACTCTCCCTCCGTCCGCTCCACCGTCTCCACTCCGGCGAACAGCTCCAGCAGCCTCTCCAGCGGGTCGTAGCCATCGGCCCGACGGTCGTAGATCAGGTCGAGACAGGCCCTTCTCTGCTCGTGGTCGATCCGGTTGAGGGGCTCGATCTTCCCGGCGTGAACGATGGCCGCATCGAGCCCGGCCTCCACCGCCTCATGCAGGAACACCGAGTTGAGGATGCGTCTGGCCGCCGGGTTGAGGCCGAACGACACATTGGAGACCCCCAGAACCGTGCGCACCCCGGGAAGCTCCTCCTTGATCCGGCGGATCGCGTCGAGCGTGGCCATCCCGTCTTTTCGCAGGTCGTCACCGCCGGTAGTCAGGGGGAAGGTGAGGGCGTCGAAGATCAGGTCTGCGGACCGCAGCCCATACCGCTCGACCGCCAGGTCGTGGATGCGATGGGCGATGCGGAGCTTCCACTCGAGGGTCCTGGCCTGGCCTTCCTCGTCGATGAGCAGGCAGATCACGGCAGCACCGTGCTTTCGGGCGAGGCCGAACACCCGATCCAGCCGGGAACCAGGCTCCTCGCCATCCTCGAGGTTGGCGCTGTTGAGCACGCTGCGCCCGCCGAGACGCTCCAGCCCTGCCTCCATCACCTCCGGCTCGGTCGAGTCGAGCACCACCGGGGCTGCAACATCGGTCGCGAACGCCGCGGCCAGTCGCTCCATGTCGGCCACCCCGTCGCGACCCACGTAGTCCACACACAGGTCGACCAGGTGGGCGCCTTCCTTGACCTGATCCTGGCCGATGGCGACACATCCCTCGAGATCGTCGGCGAGGAGTGCTTCCTTGAAGG